>JBEEKG010000030.1:0-28508 GCA_041168785.1 Cyanobacteriota bacterium | reverse complement strand
GTGCCCCGGAACAGGGTGGTGCCTGTCTCAGTCTTCACCTCCAGCCAGCTGGGCCCGCGGCTGCGCAACAGCAGCTGGTCGTTCTTGCCAGTGGTTGGGAGGGGGCTGGGATCCGCTGCCAGCGAGGACTGGGACGGTGCTTGGGCGGCGGCTGGCTTGGTGGCGGCGGTGGGCTGGGCTTGGCGGGCCTGCTGCTGTTGCCACTGCTGCCAGCCAGCGCTGCCGCCACTGATCATGGCCGTCAGAGTGCCTGCAGCCAGGGCGATCAGGCCGATGGTCTGCAGGCCGCGGGTGCCGGCCTGGCCGAGCGGTCGCCGGCTCGGGCGAGGCGTGAGTTCTCCCACCTTCACAGGGCTGGCCTGGAAAGCGCCACAGTCCCGCAAGGCCTGCAGCGGGCCGTTGACATCAATGGCCAGGCTGGTGGCCACCCGCCGGGCCTGGGCGATCACGAAAACCGGCTCCGGCAGACGGTCCGCATCGCCCTCTTCCAGGGCCTGGAGCTGTTCTTGCCCCATGTTGAGTCGGTCGGCGAGCTCGCCCAGGCTCACCCCCTGAGCTTCTCGACCCTGGCGAAGCACCTGGCCCAGGGCTCGCAGGGCGGGAATGGGCTCGGGGATGGGGAAGTCCGACACCGGATCGGCGAGTCCAGAAGCTGAACATCGCCATTCTGCCGGGAAAACGCCTGCCCGCCAGCCGGGTCCTGCTGGGGTGCCGTCAGGCGCCATCACGTTGGCTGAAACACCTGTGCTGGCCTGGCGGATGCCCGAAAGGCCGGAGGGTGTTGACCAATCAAATGGGCGATACTGGATTCGAACCAGTGACCCCTTCCGTGTGAAGGAAGTGCGCTACCGCTGTGCTAATCGCCCGCACCCCAGCAGCTTAAAACACGACCGGCGGCCCATCAGCCACGATGGGGGCAGAGCCAGCCCCACCGTGTGAGCGCGACCCCAGACACCCCGGCCTCCGATTCTGCGCCCATCCATCCAGCGCAGCTCGACCCTGCATCCCAGGACGTGGATGTGTTGATCGTGGGGGGTGGGGTGTGTGGCACCGCCCTGCTGTTTGAGCTGGCTCGCTACACCGATGTGGGGCGCATCCTGTTGGTGGAGCGCTACGACGCCCTGGCCCGGGTGAATTCCAAAGCCACCAACAACAGCCAGACGATCCACTGCGGTGACATCGAGACCAACTACACCCTCGAGAAGGCGGTGCGGGTGAAGCGCACGGCCGAGATGATCGTGCACTACGCCGATCTGCTCGATCCAGACATCCGCGATCGCTGTGTCTTTCGGACCCCGAAGATGGTGCTCGGCGTCGGCAGCCAGGAATGTGCCTTCCTGCGGGAGCGCTTTGCACGCTTCTCGCCCCATTTCCCCGCGATGGAACTGCTCAATAAGGAGCAGATTGCGGACTGGGAACCCCAGGTGGTCCAGCTCAACGGCCAGCCCCGTCCCGAAGAGCTGGTGGCCATTGGGATCCGCCGCACCTACACCGCCGTGGATTACGAGGAGCTCTCGGCCTCGTTTGTGGCCCAGGCGGAGGCCGCTGTGGTTGGTACGGAGCGTGAGCTCACCGTGCAGCTCGGCACCAGCGTGGGCTCCATCAGCCCCGAAGGCGATGGTTTTCGGGTTGCGCTGGCTCCGACCCCGGGTTGCTTTAGCGCTGCAGGTGAGGCGCCGCGCAGTGTGCGAGCCCGTCACGTGGTGGTGAACGCCGGGGCCCACAGCCTGCTGATGGCCCAGCGCATGGGCTATGGGCTCGAGTATTCCTGCCTGCCCGTGGCCGGCAGCTTCTACTTCACCCCCGACCTGCTCCAGGGCAAGGTGTACACGGTGCAAAACGACAAGCTGCCCTTCGCCGCCATCCATGGGGACCCCGACGTGCGCGCGCCCGGCAAGACCCGCTTCGGCCCCACCGCCCTGTTGCTGCCGCTGCTGGAGCGCTACAAGCTGGCTTCTTTCTGGGAATTTCTGCAGGTGCTGCGGCTTGACTGGGCCGTGCTGGCCGTGTTTTGGCAGCTGTTTCGCATCGCCGACATCCGCAATTACATCCTCAAGAACCTGCTGTTTGAGGTGCCCTGGCTGCGCCGGCGCCTGTTTCTGGCCGATGCCCGCAAGATCGTGCCCGGCATGCAGCTCAGCGATCTCAGCTTTGCCGAGGGCTACGGCGGGGTGCGGCCCCAGTTGATCGACAAGACCAACCGCAGGCTCATGCTGGGCGAAGCCAGCATTGCGGCTTGCCCTGGCCTGGTCTTCAACGTCACGCCGTCACCGGGCGGCACCTGCTGCCTGGGCAATGGGGCCCGCGATGTGGAGGCGATCGTGGAGCGGCTGGGCTGTCGTTTTGATCGCGACCGGCTGGCCAGGGAGCTCTATGGAGAGCCCGCCTCAGGCGCCGCCCCGGAACAGGTGGTTGTGGCTGGCTGAGTAGAGCTTGGAGCGGGCCTCCTCCGGCGCGGCCAGGGCCGGACTCACCACGTACAGGGTGGTGCGGATCAGGGATCGCTCGCGGCTCACCTGGGCCATCTGAGCCAGGGGAACCACACTGAGCCACTGGTCAGGCCAACTCACCCGGTAGCCGATCGCCACGGGGGTGTCGGCGGGGTAGTGGCGCAGCAGCTCGGCCTGCACTTCATCCACGTGCCGAGCACTGAGGTAGAGGCAGAGGGAGGCCCGCAGGGCCGCCAACCGCTCCAGGGCTTCCCGTTCCGGTACGCCGGTGCGGCCGCCCGCCCGGCCCAGCACGATGGTCTGCACCAGGCCGGGGATGGTGAGCTCGCTCTGCAGGGCCGAGGCGGCGGCCTGGTAGGCGCTCAGGCCTGGCACCACCTCCACGCCGATTCCCGCATCGGCCAGGCGGCAGATCTGCTCGGCGATGGCCCCGTAGAGGCAGGGGTCACCGTCGTGGAGACGCACCACGGTTTTGCCGGCCCTGGCCCGATCGAGCACCACCTCCATCACTTGCTCCAGGGTGAGGGTGCTGGTGCGCACCTGCTCACAGCCCTCGGGGGCCAGGGCCGCGATCTGGGGATTGACGAGGGAATCGGTCCACACCAGCACATCTGCCTGCTCCAAGACGCGGGCGGCCCGCAGGGTGAGGAGATCGGGGGCGCCGGGACCGGCACCGACGATCCATACCGGTTTGGCGTTCAGGCCGGGATCAGCGGCGACGGGTGAGGCGGTCAAACGGAGACTCCACTGGGGTCGGGAAGGGGGCGGTGGCGGCGGTAGAGCCACCAGAGCCCGGCGCCGCCCAGGCCGATGAGCAGGAGGCTCACCAGCTGGGCCATGCGCAGGCCGCCCTCGCAGAAGGGGGGATTGGCCAACAGGCAGAGGGGATCGAGCCGCAGGCCCTCAATCCACACCCGTCCACTGCTGTAGGCCATCAGATACACGCAACTCAGGGCACCGGGGAGCAGCTCGATGCGGCCCCGGCTGGCCTGGCGAAACAGCACCAGCAGCAGGATGCACACTCCCAGATTCCACACCGATTCGTACAGAAAGGTGGGGTGGAAGTGGGCCTGATCGAGAAAGTCCACCGGTCGCTGGGCCACGGGTATGGCCAGCTTCCAGGGCAGATCGGTGGGACGGCCGAAGGCCTCGGAGTTGAAGAAATTGCCCCAGCGGCCGATGGCTTGACCGAGGGCCACGGCGGGAACCAGCACATCCAGCAGGGGCCAGAAGGGCTGGCGCCGCCAGCGGCAGAAGAGCAGGGTGGTGAGGGTGCCCCCCAGCAGGGCGCCATGGATGGCGATCCCACCGCGCCAGATGGCGATGGCATCGAGCCAGTTGCCGGAATACTGGCGCCATTCCAGGGCGACGTAGTAAAGCCGGGCCCCGATCACGGCCCCCAGCACTAGCACGGGCAAGAGGTCGGCGATCAGGCCGGGCTCGATGCTGCGGGCCCGGCCCAGGCGGGTGGCCAGGCTGAGCCCGAGCAGCACGGCCACGGCGATCAGCAGGCCATACCAACGCAAGGCAAAGGGGCCCAACTGGAAAACCAGGGGCCCCGGAGAGATGAAGGTGGCAAGCACGCTGCTCAGACGAGGCCTTCAGCAGCCTGGACTTTCTCCACCTGGCGCTTTTTGAGTACCAACATGATCTGGGCCAGCGCGATGGCGGCGAAGAAGGCCAGCAGGCCGTAGATGCGAACGGGGTTCTGCAGCACCACTTCCGCGTCGATCTGGCCGAAACCACCCACGTTTGGATCGTTGGTCAGCGGAGCACCGGCGGTGACGGCTTCACCCACGGCCACGGTGAGGGTCGGGCCCGCTGGAACGGTTTCGCTGGCCTTGCTGCCATCCGTTGCGGTGATTTCCACCACGGAGGCCCCGTTGTCCCCAGCGGTGATGGCGGAAATCAAGCCGCTCACAGGAGCGTTGAAGACGCCATTGTTGCTCTTCTCGCCGGTGGGGTACACCTGGCCACGGCCCCGGTTGCCGCCCACGTGCAGCTGGTATTTGCCGAAATGGATACTGCTGTCCGTGGCCGGATCGGGGGACAGGATTGGGAAGACGATCTCTTGGTGCTGGTCGCCGGGAATGGGACCCACCAGGAGGATGTTGGGCTGGTCGTCGGAGTACTGGGTGTAGTAGATGCCGGCGGTTTCCTCCTTCAGCTCATCGCTCAGGCGGTCTTGGGGGGCCAGGGTGAACCCCTCGGGCAGCATCACCACGGCGCCCACATTGAGGCCGGTGGGGCTGCCGTCGCCGGACACCTGCTGGACGCTGGTGTCATAGGGGATTTCGACCACGGCCTTGAACACCGTGTCGGGGAAGATCGCCTGGGGAACTTCCACCCGGGTGGCTTTCTTGGCCAGGTGGCAGTTGGCGCAGACGATCTTGCCGGTGGCTTCCCGGGGGCTGGCGTAGTTCTGCTGGGCCCAGAAGGGGTAGGCCCAGCTGGGGGTGGCGCCGGCGAGCAGCACGACCAGGCTCAGGGCGGTGCCCACCAGGGAGCCAAGCAGCAGGGAGAGGGAACGACGCATCACGGGATCAGGCGACAGACGGGAAGGGGAAACGGGGATCGGGAGGATCAGGCCCACCAGGGCTTGTCGCCGGTGCGGAAGTCAGTTTCGGTCCACTGACTCAGGAACACGTTGTCGTTCTCGACCGACACGTGGGCCAGGGCCAGGGAGAGGGGGGCGGGGCCGCGCACCACCTTGCCGGTGGCGTCGTACTGGGAGCCGTGGCAGGGGCACATGAATTTGTTGGCACCGCTGTTCCAGGGCACCACACAGCCCAGGTGGGTGCAGATGGCGTTGATGCCGTAGCTGCCGATGGCATCGCTGCCCTCGACGAGCAGGTAGGTGGGATCGCCCTTGAGACCCTGCACCAGGCTGCGGTCGCCCTCCTTGTGGGTGCTCAACCAGCCGGTGGCCGTGACGCTGTTGCCGAGCTCGTCCTTGGCCGTGGTGCCGCCGCCGCTGCCAGCGGCCTTGGGGGGGATGAAATAGCGGGCCACGGGATAGAGGGCACCCAGGGCGACCCCGGTGACCGATCCAAAGGTCAGCAGGTTCATGAACTGCCGACGACCCATTCCGGGCACATCACCAGTTGAGGCGCTGGATGAAGCGCTCGCAGGCATCTGGGTCATGAAGACGTGCCGGGACAACGTGGCGCCCATTATGAACCTTGCCTGTGCGGCCCCGGGGCGCCGCTGCCCGGCCTTGGCCGGGCCTGCAACATGCTGTTGTGCAATCCGTCGTGTGACGTCGGGCGTGTCCCTGCCCCCTAGCCCCCTTCCCCCAGCCGCCGCCGGCGATGGACCCCTGTCAGCGCAGGAGCTGTGGGACATGCTGCAGGTCCGCTGGCAGGTCTCCTACGACCTGCAGCTGGTGCAGCGCCGCGGCAGGGTGTACCTGCAAGTGATGTGGGCCTACCTCGAGCAGCAGTCCTTTCCGCTTGGTGAAGAGGGCTACCGCGCCAAGCTCGAGGAGCTGGTGGGTCTGCTCAACGGGCTGGGGGTGGCTGGCCAGGTGCGTCGTTGGTTGCTCACCACCACCGACAAACCCCGGCTCGGCAAGGCCCTGGGCCTGGCCCTGGAGATTCCGGCCGGTCGGGCCAGTGAATTCCTGCTCTAGGCGGGGCGGAGCCGCTCGGTGAAGGCCACCAGTGCCACCCCGATCAGGTAGAGGGCGGTGATGGCTCCGGAGAGCAGCAACATCGTCACCGGATCGGTGGAGGGGGTCAGCACGGCGCCGGCCAGGGCACTGGCCAGCACCACCCAGCGCCAGCCCGCCAGCATCGGCCCCGCTTTCACCAGGCCCAACGCACCCAGCAGCAGCTGGAGCACCGGCAGCTGGAAGGCCAGGGCGGTGGCCACCATCAGCAGCAGCACGAAGTCCAGGTAGCGCTCAATCGACCAGCTCGGTTCGACCACGTCGGCGCCGTAGCTCACCAGGAAGCGCAGGGCTGCCGGCACCAGGGCCCACCAGGCGAAGGCCAGGCCGGCGGCAAACAGCACGGCCGAGCCCGCCACCGCCGGCGCCACCAGGTTGCGTTCGCGCCGGGTGAGGCCGGGCAGCACGAAGGCCAGCCCCTCATAGAGCACGTAGGGAAGGGCCAGGGTGAGGCCGGCGTAGCCCGCCACCTTGAGGGAGACAAACAGGAACTCGCCTGGGGCCAGCTGCAGGAAACGGATGCCCTCGGCCGGCATCTCCAGCAGCCGTACCAACGGTTTGACCGCCAGCAGGCAGGCGGCTGCCGCCACCACCACGGCCAGGAGGCTGCGCAGCACCCGCCGGCGCAGCTCCTCGAGGTGGTCCACCAGACTCATGTCGACTTCGTCGGGGAAGTCGTTGTCGGATCTCTCTCCAGCTCCGGAGGGGACAGGGACCCGGATCGGGGCTGGTGCTTCCAGGGGAGGGGCCGCGGTGGACGGGTTGGTGAGGGAGGCTTCGGATTCGGGGCCCATGGTCACACCTCCGGCAGCAGGCTAAGGGCGCGTTGCGGTTCGCCCCAGAGCACGGTGCCGCCCCGGTGTCGCACCGTACCGGGGGCGGCACCGGGAATGCGTTGCAGCTCCTCGGTGGGCACCATGACCACCGGCACCCGCCGGTTGCCGCGGCCCCGGCTGAAGTGGGCCGCCAGATCGGCGGCGGCCTGCAGGTCCCCCTCGCTCGGCTGCTGCTGGGAACTCTTCAGCACCACATGGCTGCCGGGGATTTCCTGGGCATGGAACCAGAGATCGCCGCGGCGGGCCTGGCGAAAGGCGATCCATTCGTTCTGGCGATGGTTGCGGCCCACCTGGAGGGCGAGCCCCGCTGCGGTGTGCAGCTCCAGGGGCTGGGGCACCCCCTCGTTGGCCTGGGTGTGACGGGCCTGGCGGCTACGCCCCTGGCTGCCGTGCTTGCGTTCGCCCAGCAGCGCCTCCAGCTCGGTGGCCAGGCTGGCCACCTGGTCGAGGCTGTCGGCCTGGTCGAGGTAGGTGAGGCTGGCCTCCAGCCCACTCAGTCGCTGCCGGTGCATCTCCAGGCGGGGGGTGATCGCGGCCACGGAGCGGCGCCGTTTGCGGGCGGTTTTGTAGAGCTTCTGGGCCTCATCGATGCACTGGCGGCTGGGTTGTCGTTGGCTCAGCAGGGCATCGGCACGGCGCTGCAGGGCTTCCCCTTCCGGTACGGCCGCCAGCAGGGCCTCCTGCTCGCTGGCCTGGCGGGTTTCACGGGCGGCCTCAGCTTCGAGCCGGTGGCGCAGGTGCTGGCGCCGCTGCTGCAGCTCCTGGGTGCTCAGGTGGGCGGCGAAATAGCTCGCCAGGCCATGGTTGACGGCGAGCGGATCGGCGGCCCTGTCCGTGCCCCAGCAGCCGTAGCCCTCGGGGGTTTGCTGCCAGCCGAAGTGCTCACCCTCCACGGCCGTGAGCCAGCGGCGCCAGGCCTGCCACAGCTGCTGCCACTGGGCGGGGCTGAGGGCGCCGACCGCCTGATCCCCCCAGCCGGTGGGCAGCAGCTGGCGCACCAGGGCCGGGCTGATGCCCTGATAGCTATCCCGCAGGGCTTGCTGGAGCGGCAGGGGCACCAGGCTGAGCCGCCGCTGCCAGCTCTCGAAGCCCTCCTCCAGGCGCGGCGGTTCCCCGGCCAGGGGCGGGGGCGGTTGGTAGGGGTCGCCGGTGCCGATCGGCCGCAGCCGTGATTGCTGCGGCTTCACCTGGCGCGCCAGGGCCACCACCTGGCGGTCAGCGTCCAGCAGTAGCAGGTTGCTGTAGCGCCCCATCAGTTCGGCCACCAGCCAGCGCAGCGCCGGCTCGCCGGGGCGCCGGGCAAAGCCGAGTTCCACCACCCGTTCCCAACCCTGCTGGCGGATCTCCACCAGGGCCAGGCCCCGCAGGGCGTGCTGCAGCTGTTGGGCCAGGGTGCTGCCATCCCCCTGGCGCGGCGGGGGCGGGATCGTGTGCAGCCGGGCCGCGTCCGCCTGCCAGCTCAGCTCAAGCCAATGGGCTCCGCTGAGACTGCGCAGGCCGATCTGCAGCGCATGGGGGCTGGCCTGTTGGGCTTTTTCAAAGCGGCTCGGCAGCAGCAGTGGCCGCCATTCGGCCAGCACGGCCCGCAGTGTTGTGACGTCGACTGCCTGGAGGCGAGAGGGCGCCTGGAGGCGTGAGGGGGCCATGGGTTTCGAGGTTGGCTTCTACTCTGCTGGCCAGAGCTGACGCCTGCCATGAGCGCCCCGCCCGGCCGCCTCACCCTGATCACCGGCCCCAGTGGGGTGGGCAAGGGCACCCTGGTGCAGCGGTTGCTGGCCCACCACCCGGAAATCTGGCTGTCGATCTCGGCCACCACCCGCTCCCCCCGGGCTGGGGAAGTGGAGGGCGAGCACTATTTTTTCTTGAGCCGTGAGGCCTTCGAGAGGCAGGTGGGCGAGGGCGGCTTTCTGGAGTGGGCCGAATTTGCGGGCAACCTTTACGGCACCCCCCGCCAACCGGTGGAGGCCCAGCTCGCCGCAGGCCGACCGGTTCTCCTGGAGATCGAGCTGGAGGGCGCCCGCCAGGTGCGGCGCAGCTTTGCGGCCGGCTTTCAGATCTTCGTGGAGCCCCCCAGCTTTGTGGAGCTAGAGCGGCGCATCCGGGGCCGCGGCACCGACACGGAGGAGGCCATCGCCCGACGCCTGGAGCGGGCCCGGGTGGAGCTGGCTGCGGCGCCGGAGTTTGATGCGGTGCTGGTCAATGGCGAGCTCGACGTCGCCCTGCAGGAGCTGGAGCGGCTGATGGCCCTGACGGCCTGACGTCCCTGATCGATCCCCCCCCTCGACAAGCACCGGCTCATCAAAAAGCGGCCCCTTGGAGGCCGCTTGCAGGATCGGGATGGAGTCCGATCAGGCGCGATTCGCCTTAGAGCGGATGGAACAGCAGGTCGGGGAAGAAGCGGTTGAATTCGATCAGGATGCCGGCCGTGACCGTGAACCAGATGGCGGCAAACACCGGGGCGGTGGTGAGGAACTTTTTCATGGCTGGAAATCAGGGGAGTTGAAACGGCTCAGTGGGGCGCCGTTCAGCGGGGTGAAACCGTGACCTTGTCGTCGGATTCGAGCAGCTTGCCGCTGGTGAGCTCGCCAAAAGCGGCCAGGGGCCAGGTGGCCGCAGCCAGGGTGCTCTTGATGGCCAGGGGCAGATCGATCTGGATCTCCTTCATGGCGGCGTCCTTGTCGTTGCGGATCGCCCGCAGGTAGTTGCGGCCTGCCCAGCCAATGCAACCGGCGATGTAGAGGAAGGCGATCCCGGGGATCATGAAGTCACCGGCATGGCTCCAGCGGCCGTCCACGATCAGGTGGGGCAGGCCATCGGTGCCGCAGACGGCCTGGCTGTACATCGCGAAGCGAGCCTTGGCCTGCTCGGTCTTGGCTGCGGCGGCACGCTGCTGGAAGCGGGCGCTTTCAGAGCAGGGGGTCAGCCCCGCCACATCCGCCTTGGCCACGGGAGCGAAGCCGAGAAGCAGGAAGGCGGAGAGCAGGACTGCGAAGAGTCTGCGGGAAAAAAGACGGCGCATCGGACGCAGGGCCGCGGGGCAGGATGACACCACTGGACAGTACGGGAGCTCCCCGGATCGGATGGCGACGGTTCTGGCCCTCGAAACAAGTTGTGACGAGTCGGCGGCAGCGATTGTGCGGGATCGGACGGTGCTGGCCAGCGCCGTGGCCTCCCAGGTGGAGGAGCACGCCCGCTGGGGTGGGGTGGTGCCGGAAATCGCCTCCCGGCGCCATGTGGAAGCCCTGCCGCAGCTGATCGATCAGGTGTGTCGGGAGAGCGGCGTGGCCCTGGCAGAGCTGGATGGCATTGCGGCCACCGCCGCCCCGGGCTTGGTGGGGGCCCTGCTGGTGGCCTCGGTGACCGGCCGCACCCTGGCCCGCCTCCATGCCAAACCCTTTGTGGCTGTGCACCATCTGGAGGGTCACCTCTGCTCGGTGCAGCTCGGCGACCCCCTGCCGCCCGGGCCCTACCTGGTGCTGCTGGTGAGCGGTGGCCACACGGAATTGCTGCGGGTCGACGGACCGGGCCAGTACCAGCGCCTTGGCCGCAGCCACGACGATGCGGCCGGAGAGGCTTTCGACAAGGTGGCCCGCCTGCTGGGCCTGGGCTATCCCGGCGGTCCGGCGATCGAGGCGGCTGGCCGCGACGGGGATCCCCGTCGTTTTGCCCTGCCCAAGGGCCGGGTGTCGCGGCCCGAGGGGGGCTTTTACCCCTACGACTTCAGCTTCAGCGGCCTCAAGACGGCGATGCTGCGCCAGGTGCGGGCGCTGGAGGCGGCTCGGGATTCCGTCCCAGACAGCTCCGCCGAGCCCCTGCCCCTGGCCGACCTGGCCGCCAGCTTCGAGCAGGTGGTGGCGGACGTGCTGGTGGAGCGCAGTTGTCGGTGTGCCCGGGAGCAGGGGCTGGGCACCCTGGTGCTGGTGGGCGGTGTGGCCGCCAACCGGCGGCTGCGGGCCCTGCTGGAGGCGCGCTGCCAGCGGGATGGTCTGGCCTGGCGCGTGGCGCCACTGGCCTACTGCACCGACAACGCGGCCATGATCGGGGTGGCGGCGGCCCAACGCCTGGCGGCCGGTCAGCACAGCTCCCTGGAGCTGGCGGTGGCGGCCCGGCTGCCACTGGAGCAGGCGGATCGGCTGTATGAACCGCAGGCTTGCTTTTAATGCCCGTAGGCTGGAGCCCCTGCGGGATCGGTGCAGCGCCATGGCCCCCCTCAACGGTGAGCGCGAATCCCGACAGGATCAGGAGTGTTCCACCCTCGAGCGGGACCCTGCCATCCACCTGGCATCCAACGCCCACTCCGAAGCCAACGCCCCCTCCGAAGCCAGCGCTGACCTGGATGGCAGCACCGAGTTGGTCACGGGTACCGAGCTGAACGCCTGGCGTCGTGGTTTCACCCCCCAGGCCGAGATCTGGAATGGCCGGCTGGCCATGCTCGGTCTCTCGGTGGGTCTGTCCGTGCTGCTGGTGGCCCGGCTGGCGAGCCACTGAGCGTCGTTCCCCAGGCCGTTCACTTGCCTCGTTTCAGGTGCGTCCCCGCAGGGCTTGGGCCAGTTCGTTCGGCTTGAGGCTCTGGGCCAGGGCGTCTGCCGCGGTGACCCGGTTGTCCTCCACCAGCTTCTGCAGGGCCTGGTTGGCGGTCTGCATGCCGTCGAAGGCGCTGCGCTGCATGATCTCCTCGATCTCTTCGAGTTCGCCGCGCTGGATGTAGTCCTTGCAGGCGTCGGTGTTGATCAGGATGTCGTGGAAGGCGGCCCGCTTGCCGTCGGTGGTTTTCAGCAGCCCCTGGGCAATCACGCCCAGCAGCGACTCGGACACGGCCCTCCGCACGCTCTCCTGCTCGCTGGGGGGGTACATGCCGAGCACCCGCTCGACCGTCTTGACGGCGGAGTTGGTGTGCAGGGTGCCAAACACCAGGTGGCCGGTCTGGGAGGCCTCAATGGCGGTCGCCAGGGTCTCCTGGTCGCGGATCTCCCCGATCAGAATCACGTCGGGGTCTTCCCGCAGGGCCGCCCGCAGAGCGTTGTGGAACAGCTTGGTGTGGTGCCCCACCTCCCGGTGGCGGATCAACGACTGCCGGCTCTCGTGTACGAATTCCACCGGATCCTCGATCGTGAGGATGTGGCGGCACATGTTGCGGTTGATCCAGTCGACCATTGCGGCGAGCGTGGTGCTCTTACCGGAGCCGGTCGGCCCGGTGATCAGGATCATGCCCTTGGGACGGGCGCAGAGCTCCTTGAGCACGGGCGGGAGATTGAGGTCTTCCAGGGTGGCGATCTTCTGGGGGATCAGCCTCAGCACCATCGCTGGGCCCCGCAGCGAATCCATCAGGTTGATCCGCACCCGCACGAAGGGGAAGGCGTGGGATCCGTCGTATTCCTTGTCGCGCTGGAAGGCGTCGATTTCGGCGGGGCTGAGCATCTCCCGCATCCAGGCGTTGAAGGTGGCTGCGTCGGTCACGGGCCAGCCCGTGCGGGCCATGTCGCCGCGGGCCCGGTAGCGGGGCTCCTCCCCTACCCCCAGATGGACGTCGGAATAGCCCTTCTCGTTGGCGATGCGCACGATGCCCTCGAGGTTGGGGGGCAGGGTGTGGCTGTCGATCCGGATCGGATCAGCACCGGTCGGAGGTGCGGCCGGGGCCGTGGGGGGAGCGGCCGGCGGAAAGGGAGAGGGAGGGAAGGGAGAGGGGGGAAAGGGCGACGTTGTCATCGATGGCCACCGGAATGGCCCCAGCCTCGCTTCTGCAGGGGGGGCTGTCAGCCCCCACGCACGATCCGTGCCGGGCACCGTTCGTAGGATCCACCTGTCTGCAGTGCCCCGGTGTCCAAGCCCCTTGTCACGATCGTGCTGGGCACCCGTCCGGAGGCCATCAAGCTGGCGCCGGTGATCCGGGCGTTCCAGCAGGCCGAGGATTTCTGCACCCGGGTGGTGCTCACGGGCCAGCACCGGGAGATGGTGACCCAGGTGATGGGCCTGTTCGGCCTGGAGGCCGACCACGACCTGGCCCTGATGGCCCCCAAGCAGACTCTGACCCACATCACCTGCGGGGCCCTGCAGGGCCTCAAGCAGGAGTTCACCACCCACCGGCCCGATCTGGTACTGGTGCAGGGCGACACCACCACGGCCTTCGCCTCAGCTCTGGCGGCCTTCTACGAGCAGATCCCGGTGGGCCATGTGGAGGCGGGGCTGCGCACTGACAACCTGCTCGATCCCTTCCCGGAGGAGGCCAACCGGCGTTTGATTTCCCAGCTGGCCCAGCTCCACTTCGCCCCCACGCCCCTGTCGGCTGCCAACTGCCGGGCTTCGGGGGTGGTGGGCACGGTGCTCACCACCGGCAACACGGTGATCGATGCCCTGCTGCTGATGGCGGAGCAGGCGCCTCCCTACGTGCTGCCTGGCCTCGATTTTGAGACGCAGCGAGTGATCCTGGCCACGGTGCACCGCCGCGAGAATTGGGGGGAGCGGCTCCAGGACATCGGCCGTGGCTTCCGCGAGCTGCTGGATCGCTATCCCGATACGGCCCTGTTGCTGCCCCTGCACCGCAATCCCACGGTGCGCGATCCGCTGCAGGCCCTGCTGGGTGACCACCCCCGCGCCTTCCTGGTGGAGCCCCTCGACTACGACCAGTTGGTGGCGGCGATGCGCGGCGCCACCCTGGTGCTGAGCGATTCGGGCGGCCTGCAGGAGGAAGCGCCGTCGTTGGGCAAGCCGGTGTTGGTGCTGCGCCGCACCACCGAACGGCCCGAGGCGGTGGAGGCGGGTACGGCGCGGCTGATTGGCACAGACAGCGCCGACATCGTGGCGGAGGCCAGTCGCCTGCTGGATGATCCGGCCGCCTACGAGGCCATGGCCCGGGCCCACAACCCCTTCGGCGATGGCCACGCGTCGGGGCGGATTGTGGAGGCTGCCCGCACCTTTCTGGCTGCCTGAGGGGCCGCACTGAGCGGCCGATCTATTTGCGCTTCTGGGCCCAGGGCGGCAGGTCGATGAACACCCGGGTGCCGCTCTTGAGGCCCGAGAGAATCTGGGTGTCTTTGCCGCCGCTGATGCCCAGCTCCACCGGTTGGAAGGTGGGCTGGTTCTTCTTGCCCACCAGCAGCACCCCGGGCCGCCCGGCTTCGGTGACGATCGCCACGGTGGGCACGAGGGTGTCGGCCTTGACCTGGCCGGTCTGGAAGCCCACATCGGCGGTCATGCCGATGCGCAGCTGGGCGGGGTCGCCCACCAGGCGCAGCACCACATCAAAGGAGGTGACGTTGTTGAGCTTCACGGCGCGGGGGGTGATCCGTTTGACGCGGGCCTCGAAGCGCTGGTCGGGGAAGGCATCCACCCGCACCGTGGCGCTCTGGCCCAGGCGCACCCGGCCGATGTCGCTCTCGGGCACCTTGGCCACCACCTCCAGGCCCTGGGCGAGCTCCACGATCGAGGAGCTGGTGGCGCCGGCTGTGGCCGAGGCAGTGGTGGTGGGGGTCACAAAGGCGCCCGGATCGGCGAAGCGCTGGGTCACCACTCCGTCAAACGGCGCTCGCACCACCAGGTCGGCCTGTTCCACCTGGCGCGCCTCCAGCCTCGTATTGGCGGCTTGGACGGCGGCCTGATCCACCAGGAAGGTGCTGCGTACGGTGTTGTAGTCGCTCAGGCTGATGGCGTTCTGGCGGTAGAGGCGTAAGTTGCGGTCCAACTCGCTGCGGCTGCGGGCCAGCTGGGCCTGACCGGAGGTGAGCTGGGCCTGGAGCTCGGCGAGACGGTCATCGAGGTCGCCGCGATCCATGCGGGCCAGGGCCTGGCCGCGGCGCACCGGGTCGCCCTCCTCCACGTAGAGCTCGTCGATCACCCCCTGGCGCTTCGGGCTCACATTCACCCGCTTTTCGGCCTCCAGCTCCCCGCTCGCACTCACCACGCCGGGCAGGTCACCGGACACCGCCACAACGGTGTAGGGCGTGAGATCGGCCCGGGCACCGCCGCGCTGACGTTGCGCCAGGCCAAGGCCGGCCACGAGCACCAGCCCAGCGGCCGCAGCCGCCCAGAGGCGCCGCCGCCGCCAGGGCCGGCGCGGGTCCGGGCGGGAGCTGGTGGAGGGGCCTGGAACCACGGATTGGCTGGGCACCGCCGTTGGGGGGGTGAGGGTGGGAATCGGCCTGGAGGGCAGAGACCCCTAGTTTCGCTGGTGGGTGGTTCCACCTGCGGCCCGTAGATTTCAGCCATGCTCAAAGCCGGAATCGTCGGACTGCCCAACGTGGGCAAGTCGACCCTGTTCAACGCCCTGGTGGCCAATGCCCAGGCCGAAGCCGCCAACTATCCCTTCTGCACGATTGAGCCCAACTCGGGCATCGTGTCGGTGCCGGATCCCCGCCTGCAGCTGCTCTCGGTCCTGAGCGGCAGTAAGGAGATCATCCCCACCAAGGTGGAGTTTGTGGATATTGCCGGTCTGGTGAAGGGGGCCAGCCAGGGTGAGGGACTGGGCAACAAGTTTCTGGCCAACATCCGCGAAGTGGACGCGATCGTGCACGTGGTGCGCTGCTTCGAGAACGACGACGTGATCCACGTGAGCGGCTCGGTGGGCCCCGCCCGCGACGCCGAGGTGATCAACCTGGAGCTGGGCCTGGCCGATCTCTCCCAGGTGGAGAAGCGCCGCGAGCGTCTCAAAAAGCAGGTGCGCACCAGCAAGGAGGCCCAGGTCGAAGACGCCGCCCTGGAGCGCATCCAGGCGGTGCTGGAGCAGGGCGGCGCGGCCCGCAGCATCGAGCTGAGCGAGGAGGAGGCACAGATGGTGAAGCCCCTGGGGCTGCTCACCGCCAAACCGATCATCTACGCCACCAACGTGAGCGAGGACGATCTGGCCACAGGCAACCCCTACTGCGACGAGGTGGCGGCCCTGGCCCAGAAGGAGGGCGCCGGCACCGTGCGCATCTCGGCCCAGGTGGAAGCCGAGCTGATCGAGCTGCCCGAGGAGGACCGGGCCGAATTCCTGGCCGGACTGGGGGTGGACGAGGGCGGCCTGCAGAGCCTGATCCGTGCCACCTACGCCCTGCTGGGCCTGCGCACCTACTTCACCACGGGCGAGAAGGAAACCCGCGCCTGGACGATCAAGGCCGGCATGACGGCTCCCCAGGCCGCCGGTGTGATTCACACCGATTTCGAGCGCGGGTTCATCCGCGCCCAGACCATCGGCACCCAGCAGCTGCTGGAGGCCGGCTCCCTGGCGGAGGCGCGCACCAAGGGCTGGCTGCGGGCTGAGGGCAAGGAGTATGTGGTGGCTGAGGGGGATGTGATGGAGTTCCTGTTCAACGTGTGAGACGGCCGTTCTCCGTGCTGTGGCTGGGCCAGCTGGTGTCGAATCTGGGCACCCAGGCCAGCCTGTATGGCATGGGGTTGTGGCTGTTTCAGCAGCAGTGGCGGGTGCTCGATTTCGCCGCCGTGGCGGTGGTGGTTCAGCTGGCCCGCCTGGCGATCCTGCCGCTGTTGGGCGAGCGTCTGGCTGGCTGGCCGCGGCGCCGCACCATGCTCATGGCCAACGCCATCGGGGGGGGCGTCACCGTCGGTCTGGCCCTGTTGCTGTTGCGGGATGGCTCCGAGGTGCCTGTTGCCATCCTGCTGACCCTGCTCGCCATCTCGGCGGCGGCGGAGGCGGCTCTTGTGCTGTGTTTTTCGTCGTTAATCACCACCTTGGTGCCCAAGGGGCCGGCCCAGACCCGGGCCACCGGTCTGTTTGCCAGCTCGGATGGCCTGGTGCTCAGCTTGGCTCCGTTCCTCGGGGCTTGGCTGGCAGCCGAGGCGGGCCTGCGGGGGGTGCTCTTGCTCGATGGCTTCAGTTTTCTGTGGGCCTTCCTTTGCGTGGCGCTGGCTCCCTGGCCGGCTGCTGCCCTGGCCCCTGCCGGCGCAGGTGGCCTGGTGCTCGCCGGTTCCGAACCGGCGCAGTGTCGTCGTCAGGTGGTCCATCTCCTGCGGGAGCCGACCCTGGCTCCGCTGGGTTGGATGGGGATGGCGCTGGCGTTTGTGTATGCCGGCTGTGAGGTGCTCTTCCCAGCCTGGCTGCTGGTCGGCATGGGGCCGGGCCGGCTGGGCATGGCCTTGTTTGTGGGCGGTCTCGGCTATGGGCTTGGCATGGGGCTTTGGCTTTGGCGGCGCCCGGTGCGGCCGCGGCTTTGGCTCCGGGTTGCCGTGCTGGTTCAGGGTTGGGTGTTGATTGGCGCTGGGCTGGTGGTTTTTGAGCGGTGGCAGCCCATCTGGTGGCTGGGAATTCTGGTGTTCAGCACCGGTATTCCCATCAGCTTGGCGGCACTGCAGGGCATCTGGCAGCAGCAGGTGAGCGCCTTTGACCAGCCGCGGCGTTTTGCCCAGCGCCTGAGCCTGGAGTGCTGTGCGCGATTGCTGGGCTTTGTGGGGCTCGCGGCCCTCGTGGATGGGGTTTTGCGTCCTGCCCTCAGCTGGCCTCTCTGGCCGGGCTGGCTGGTGCAGGGGTTGGGGGTGGGTCCGGGACGACCCATGGCCCTGGCCCTTGGCCTGGCGGGCTGGCTGCTTCTGCTGACGGGGCTGCGGCAATCTGCCGCCCTGGCCCGCGCGCCATCCCCGGTCTGATCCGGATGCGCGTTCTGATTTACACCTCCAGTGGTGGCACGGCCCATGACGCGGCCGCCGAGGCGATCCAGCAGTGGTTAGCCCGGGTGCGCCCTGAGGCGGAGGTGCGGGTGGACCAGGTGCTGGAGCACTCGAGCAGCACCTACCGCGGCGGCGTGGAGCTCTACAACTGGATCCAGCGTCGCCGGCCCTGGCTGCACCAGCTCTACTGGCGCGCCATGGAACTGGAAGATCTGGTCAAACCTGGCACCGTGCTCTTTGGCCGTCGTTACCTGATCCGGGAGCTCCAGGATTTCCGGCCGGACGTGCTGATCTCCACCCACCCCCACACCAATCGGGGCCATTTCGATCTGGCCAAGCGGGTGCTGGGGCCCCAGCTGCACTGCATTACCTGCTGCACCGAACTCGACGGTGGCTTCGGGTTCAGCCGCAACTGGCTCAGTCGTCGCACCGATCTGTTCTGGGCCCTCACCGAGGAGGTGGTGCGGGAGGTGCGGAGGCGCCGTCCGGGCGTGGCGGTGGAGGGCCTGGGCCCTCTCCTCCACCCGGCCTATCACGACGCCGGGCCCGCTCCGGCGGTCGTGGCGGGGCTACCCCTGCTGGTGCTTGGTACGGGCTCCAACGGGGCGAACAACCACATCCCGCTGCTGGAGCAGTTGTTGCCCTTTGCGGGTCAGCTGGCGGTGGTGGCCTTGTGTGGCCGGCGTCCGGCGGTGCGGCAGCAGGTGCAGGCGTGGGCTGGGCAGCACCCGGCGCTGGCGGTGCAGGCGTTGGGCTATCAGGATCCAGCGGCGATGGCCGCCCTGTATCAGCGGGCCTGGGCCCTGGTGAGTCGTCCGGGAGCGCGCACCGCCACCGAGGCTTTGTTGATGGCCTGCCCCCTGGTGTTCAACCACTACGGCACCACCATGCCGCAGGAATTGTTGGCGCCGCGTTATTTCCGTGCGCGGGGATTGGAGTCCTCGATCCGTCGGCCGGAGGAGCTGGCGGCACTGGTGCGCCAATGGTTGGCTGCCCCTGAGGGCTATTCCGCCTGGCGCCAGCGGTACCAGCAGCATCGTTTGTCGGCGGATCCGATTGGGCTTCTCGCTCGGTTGAGCCCCTGGGAGAAGATGGGACCGGTTTGATCTCCCCCATGCTGGAACCGATTGCCATCGTGGGGATCGGTTGTCGGCTCCCGGGCGGGATCGATGGCCCGGAACGCTTCTGGGAGTTTCTGCGGGACGGGCGCGACGCGATCCGAGAGGTACCTCCCGATCGCTGGGATCTCGGCCTGCACTACAACGCTGACCCCGCCCATCCCCTCACCCAGCACGTTCGCCAGGGTGGTTTTGTGGACGGCATCGATCAGTTTGATGCGGCCTTTTTCGGCATCACTCCTCGCGAAGCGGTGTGCATGGATCCCCAGCAACGGCTGTTGCTGGAGGTGGCCTGGCGGGCCCTGGAGGATGGGGGCCAGCCCCTGGAGCAGGTGCGCGGCAGAGCCGTGGGGGTGTTCATGGGGATCTCCAGTGCCGACTACAGCTCCCTCCTCTGGGCCTCACCGGAGCGCTACATCACTCCCGACAACGAGCCCTTTGTGCTGCCGGGCAACACCGGGTGCATCGCCGCCAATCGGCTCTCCTATTTCTTTGATTTCAAGGGACCCAGCTTCACGGTCGACACCGCCTGTTCCTCCTCTCTGGTGGCGGTGCATCTGGCGTGCGAGAGCCTCTGGCGTGGGGAGTCTGAGGCCGCCCTGGCCGGGGGTGTGCAGGCCCTGATTCATCCGGGGATTCAGATGAGTTTCTGCAAGGCCGGCCTGTTGGCCCCGGATGGGCGCTGCAAGAGCTTTGATGCCAGCGCCGATGGCTATGTCCGGTCGGAGGGGGCCGGAGCGGTGTTGCTCAAGCCCCTGGCCGCGGCCCAGGCGGCCGGCGATCCGATCTACGCGGTGATCCGTGGCTCCGCCGTCAATTCCGATGGCCGCAGCAACGGCATGGTGGCCCCCAATGCGCGGGCCCAGATCGCCTGTGTGCGGGAGGCCTTTGTCCGGGCAGGCATCGACCCGGCCGCGACGCAGTACGTGGAGGCCCATGGCACGGGCACCCGCCAGGGGGATCCGATTGAACTGCGGGCCCTGGGAACGGTGCTGGGAGAGGGCCGGCCGGAGGGCGAGGTCTGTCGGGTGGGTTCGGTGAAGACCAACCTGGGCCACTCGGAAACGGCCGCCGGCATTACCGGCCTGATCAAGGCGGCCCTGTGTGTGGCCAAGCGGCAACTCCCTCCCAGCCTCCACTGCCGGCGTCCCAATCCCTCGATCGACTTCGCGGGCCTCAAGCTGCAGGTGCAGACCAGCCTGGAGCCCTTCCCCCATCCGGACCGGGCGCCGGTGGTGGGGGTCAGTTCCTTTGGCTTTGGCGGTACCAATGCCCATGTGGTGCTGGCCGATGCTCCCCAGCAGGCGGCCCCGATGCGGTTCGGCTCGCGCATGCCCCTGCAGCTGCTCACGCTGTCGGCCCGCACACCTGAGGCCCTGGCCCAGATGGCGCAGGATCTGGCGGGGGAGTTGCAGGCCAAGCCCTCCCTGAAGCTCGCCGATCTGGCCCCGTCCGCCAACCTGGGCCGTACCGGCTTCCGGCACCGGTCGGTGTGCTTGGCCCCGGACAAAGACCAGCTGCTGAGCCAGCTTCAAGCTCTGGCCAGTGACCGCAGTCCCCTGCCAGACGGGGTGACGCGCGCCACGGCATCGCGGCGGCCCGGCAAGCTGGCTTGGCTCTTCACCGGCCAGGGTTCCCAGTCCCTCGGGATGGGCCGGGAGCTGCTGGAGCACCCCACGTTCCGGGATGCTTTTGAGCGGGTGGTGGCCCTGCTGGAGCCCCAGCTGGAGACGCCGCTGCGCGACCTGTTCGTGCCCCAGCCGGGCGATGAGGCCCAGTCCGCCACCCATCTGAATCAGACAGGGGCCACTCAGCCGGCTCTGTTTGCGGTGGGCTATGCCCTCAGCCAGCTCTGGCACAGCTGGGGAGTGCGCCCCGATCTCTTGATGGGCCACAGCATCGGTGAGGTGCTGGCTGCCCATGTGGCCGGGGTCTTCTCCCTGGACGATGCCTGTCGCCTGGTGGCGGCCCGCGGGCGCCTGATGCAGGCGTTGCCGCCCACGGGAGGGATGGTGGCGTTGCTGGCTCCCTTGGAGCGGGTGCAGGCCTTCATCGCTCGCCATCCCGCGATGCGTGTGGCGGCGTACAACGGCCCGGCTCACACGGTGGTGGCAGGGCCGAGCCCCGCCCTGCGGCAGCTGCTGGCTGAGGCGGAGGGGGCCGGACTCCATGCCCGCCAGCTGGCGGTGTCCCATGCCTTTCACACCGAGGCGATGGCTCCGATGCTGGAAGCCTTCGAGCGCGAATTGCGGCAGCTGGCCTTTGCACCGCCCAGCAGGCCGCTGGTGAGCAACCTCACCGGTCTGCTGGCCGGGGCCGAGGTGGCCCAGCCCGACTACTGGTGCGATCAGGTGCTCAGCCCGGTGCGCTTTGCGGAGGGGGTGGCCACCCTCGTGTCCCAGGGGGCCCAGGTGTTTTTGGAGATTGGTGCCCGCCCCACCCTGATTGGCATGGCCCGTCAGTGCTCCCAGGAACCCGCCTTCAGCTACTGGCCTTCCCTCGTGCCTGGGCAGTCCGACTGGGAGGTGATCTGCACCAGTCTCGGCGGCCTGTGGCGCAGTGGCTGCGCCGTTGACTGGGCCGGTTTCCACCGCCCGTACCCCTTTCGGCGCGTCAGCCTGCCTGGCTATCCCTTCGAGCGACAGCGTCACTGGTGGAGCCGTGAGGGTGAAGGGTCGGCTCCGGCCAGCTCCTGGCTCCACCATCTCGGCCTCACCGCCCCGGCCAGTACCGCCCTGATCCCCGCTGCAGCCGCGCCCTCCAGTGGGATGGCCACCGCCTCTGGATCCTTCACCCGGCTCGATCTCCCCGGCGAGGTGGAGGTGCATCAGGCCCTCCTGGGCGGTGAGGGCACGGATCTGGGTGATCACCGCATTCGCGGCCAGGTGGTGTTCCCCGCTGCCGGCTTCCTCACGGTGGCGCTGGCACTGCTCGAGCAGGCCGGGCAGCCTCTGCGGCTGGGGTCGATGCATCTCGATCAACCGCTGAAGCTGGCCGGCGACGGCGCTGCCGTGCGGTTGCAGTGTCACCGGCGGGCGGATGGCCTCACCTTCCATAGCCGCCCGGATGGGCCCGAAGCGTCCCCCTGGCAGCGTCATGGGGAGGTGGTCCTGGAGGAAGCCCCATCGGCAGAGCCGCCCTTCCCGCTGACCCAGCCACCGGTGTCGGCGACCTCAGTGCAGCTGGCGGGGTTCTACGAAGACCTGGCCCAGGCTGGGCTGAACTATGGCTCCACCTACCGGGGCTTGCGGCAGCTCCTGTGGGCTGATGGCCAGGCCTGGGCGGAGCTGGAACGACCAGAGGGGGGGCAGGACCGGGGCCTGCTGGACAGCTGTTTCCATGCCGTGGCCGTGCTGCTGGATCCCGCGGCGCGGGAGGGGCAGCTGCTGCTGCCGGTGGGACTGGAGGAGCTGTGGCTGAAGGCCTTGCCCCTGCCCGATCGCCTGCACTGTCAGGTGCAGCTCCAGCCCAGCCAGGAGCCGGCCTTTGTTCTGGCCAACCTGGTGCTTCACGACGGATCCAGCCCCTTGGGCTGGATCCGGGGATTCCGGTTGCGGCGTCTGCCGCGCCAGGCCGTTGACTGGCTGTTCCCCCTGCCGGTGGAGCAGCCAGGCCCTGGTCCCCAGGACTGGCTACTGGAAACCGACTGGCAGGAGGCCCCGGCGCTCGAGTCCCTGCCCCAGTCCGGCGGGGAGCCGCTGCGGTTCAGGGGCGGCGCACCCATCCCCCCGGGGGCCGAGCCCCTGCTGCTCTGGCCCGATCTCAGCCGGCCGGATTTGTCCTTGGCGGATCTGGCAGCTGACCTACTCGACTGGGTCCAGCAGTTGGCCCGGGCTCCGGCCCGGCCGGTGTGGCTGGTGCTGCAGGGGGGTGGTGCCCTGGCAGCAGGGATGTCGGCCTTTGCCCGCTCGGCTGCCCTGGAGCAGCCCGCCCTTGGCTGGACGGTGTTGCATCTCGCCGATGGCATCCCTCCGGCAGCGGCGGACTGGCCGGCCCTGCTCGCCCTCGGCGATCGGGAGCCCCTGCTGGCCTGGCGGGATGGTCGGGCCTGGGTGCAGCGGCTCCAGCCCCTGGCCGACGCCCCCTTCCGCCTGGAGAGCGGTGCCCTCGGCAGCCTGGAAACCCTGCGGGCCCTTCCCCTGCAGCGCCGCGGCCCTGGGGCGGGCGAGTTGGAACTGGCGGTGGAGGCCACGGGCCTCAATTTCCGCGATGTCTTGAATGCCCTGGGGCTGCTGGCGGGCTACAGCCGGGAGCTCGGCATGGATGCCGATGCCCGCCTGCCCTACGGCGGCGAATGCGTGGGCCGGGTGGTGGCGGTCGGCCCTGGGGGCGATCCAGCCCTGGTGGGCCAGCGGCTGCTGGCGGCCCTGGCGGTGGGCAGCCTGGCCAGCCATGTGGTGTGCCGAGCCGCCCTGTGCGTGCCCTTGCCCGCGGCGCTGGATCCGGCCCTGGGGGCCAGCGTCAGCACGGCCTTCCTCACCGCGATCTATGGCCTCCAGACCCTCGCCCAGTTACGCCCGGGCGAGACCGTGCTGATCCATGCGGCCGCCGGTGGGGTCGGTCAGGCTGCCCTGCAGGTGGCCCGCCGCTGCGGCGCGCGGGTGCTGTCCACCGCCAGTGCGGCCAAACAGGCGGCCCTGCTGGAGCAGGGGGTGGAGGCGGTGTTCGACTCCCGCAGCCTCGCCTTCAGCGCGCAGGTGCGGGCCGCCACCGCAGGCCGCGGGGTGGATGTGGTGCTCAACAGCCTCAAGGGCGACTGGGTGGACGCGAGTTTTGCCGCCCTGGCCGATGGCGGCCGCTTTGTGGAGTTGGGCAAGATCGACATCTGGAGCCGGGCGGCGGCGGCCCAGCGTCGCCCGGATGCCGCCTACCTCCCCTTTGACCTGCTGGAGGTGGCCGCGGCTGACCCCGCCCTGGTGCGTGGCCTGCTGGTGGAGCTGCTCGCCGACCTCGAGGCCGGTCACTACGCGCCGATCGCGCTGCAGGCCTTTCCGATCGAGCGCAGCGTGGAGGCCTTCCGGCTGATGGCCCAGGCCCGGCATGTGGGCAAGGTGGTCATCACCCAGCCGGAGCGGCCGGCTGGCTGGACGATCCGGCCTGGGGCCACTTACCTGGTGACGGGTGCCTTTGGCGGGATTGGTCAGCAGTTGTGTCGCTGGTTGGCCGCGCAAGGGGCCCGCTCGTTGGTGCTGCTGGGCCGGCGGCCCGATCCCCAGCTCGTGCAGCAGCTGCGCAGCCAGGGCGTCGCCTGTGAATCCCTGGCCTTCGATCTGGCGGCCGATCCGCCGGAGCCGCTGGCTGCGGCCCTGCGGGGCAAGCCCCTGGTGGGGGTGTTCCATGCGGCGGGCCAGCTCGATGACGGCCCGCTGGAGGGACAGACCCCCGCCCGCCAGGCCGCGGTGATCGCCCCCAAATGGGGCGGCTGGCAGCGGTTGGAGCAGGCCTGCCAGCTGGCTGCTTGCCGGCCGGAGTTTGGCGTGGCCTTCTCCTCGATGGCCGCCCTGCTCGGCTCGCCGGGCCAGACCAGCTACGCCATGGCCAATGGGGCCCTCGATGGCTTGGCGGCATCCCCCTCCCCCAGGGCCTGGCCCCTGCTCTCGCTGCAGTGGGGCCCCTGGGGCGGTGCCGGGATGGCTGAAGGGTTGCAGCGCCGATTCGCCGCTTTGGGGGTGGGCGTGCTGCCCGCCGCCCAGGCCTTGGATGCCCTGGCCCTGCTGCTGGAGCGGGGTCGACCGGGATGCGTGGCCGTGCTCCACAACGACTGGCCCAAGCTGGCGGCCCAGCTCGGCAGCCGCCAGTCGGCCGTGTTGCAGCCGCTACTCAAGGCGGCCGCCCCCGCCGCCGCGGGGGCCGAGGGGGCGGCCCTGCGCGAGCAGCTCGCCCAGGCCGATGACCACCAGCGCCTCACCCTGGTGGTGGAGCTGCTGCAGCAACGCCTGGCCACCGTGATGGGCCTGGAGGACGCCCGCAGCCTGGATCCCGGCGACTCCCTCTTCCACATCGGCCTGGATTCGCTGATGGCGGTGGAGCTGGCGGCCGGCATCCAGCGCGACCTGGGGGTGAAGCTGGAGCTGGAATCCCTGGCCGGCGATCCCACGATCGAGGCCCTGGCCGCGGTGCTGCTGGAGGCCCTGGTGGATCCCCAGGCTGGGGCGGAGCGGGTGCTGGATCTGGGGCGGGAAGCCCAGCTGGCGCCCCATTGGAGCCTGCCGGCCGCGGTTCCTTCTGCCCCATCCCCCCCTGGGGAGGCGATTCTGCTTACCGGGGCCTCCGGCTTCCTGGGGGCCTACCTGCTGGCCGGCCAGTTGCAGCGCTGGGATCGGCTGCAGGTGCGCTGCCTGGTGCGGGCCAGCGACCCCGCCCAGGGCCTGGAACGGATCCGCGCCAACCTCGACCACTACGGTCTCTGGGATCACAGCTGGAGCGACCGCCTGGTGGCGGTGCCCGGTGACCTGGCCCAGCCCCGTTTCGGCCTGTCGGAGTCGGCCTTTGCCGCCTTGGCGCATGGCCTGGGCGGGATCTTGCACAACGGCGCCCAGCTCAGCCAGATGGCTTCGTACAGCCAGCTGGAGGCCGCCAACGTGGGTGGCACCCAGACCATGCTCGACCTGGCGGTGCACCCCGCGGCTGGTGGCCCCGTGCCCGTGCAGCTGATCTCCAGCGTGGCGGCCTTCGAGGCTGCGACCTACCGCAACCGCGAGGTGCTGGAAGCTGATGACGTGGCGGAGTGGCGCGGCATCCACGTGGGCTACTCCCAGACCAAGTGGGTGAGTGAACGGCGGGTGCTGGCCGCCGGCGCCGCCGGACTGCCGGTGACCGTGTATCGCCCGCCCCTGATCGGCGGCCACTCCCAGACCGGCGCCTGGCACCATGACGACCTGCTGCATCGGCTGCTGCGGGGCTGCCTCGCCTTGGGCATGGCTCCGGACCTTCCCTGGGAGCTGGATCTGGTTCCAGTGGATTACGTGGCCGACGCGGTGTCGGCCCTGGCCTGGATGCCGGAGGCGGTGGGACGCAAGGTTCACCTGCAGCACCCCGAACCGATGCTGCTGGCCGATCTGCTCGGCAACCTGATTGAGCGGGGAGCGCCGCTGGAGCTGGTGTCGATGGAGCGCTGGCTGGAGGCGATCGCCGCCGATCCCGCCAACCCCCTCCATGGCATCCGGGCTTTCTTCGTGCGGCGTTGGGGCGACGAGCAGCTCACCTACCCCGAGCTCAACCAGGCCGGGGTGCGGGCGCGACCGAGCTGCCAGGCCACGGTGGAGCTCCTGGCGGCCCGGGGCGTGCGCTGCCCCGGTTTCGAGGCCCTGATCGGGCCCTATGCCCGCAGCCTGATCACGGGTATGGCCTCGATTTGAGCCTCTCCACAGTCCTCTGCCTGGGGCTGGCCACTGCGCTGTTGCTCACCTGGGTGTTGCAACTGCTGCTCACCTTGTCGTTCGCCCTGGTGGTGCGCCGCCGCCTGGACCGCCGTCCCCAGCTGGTTGGGCCCGCCCCGCCCGCTGAGGTGGTGCTGTGCCTGCGGGGCGCCGATCCAAGCCTGGCTGAGGCCCTGGCGGCCCTGGCCGCCCAGACCTACCCGGGCCCCTGGCGCTTGCTGGTGGTGGTGGATTCTCTGCAGGATCCGGCCTGGACCCTGGCGGCCCAGCAGATCGCCCGGCTGGAGGCCGGGGGCCTGGCCCGCTGGCAGGGCGCCCGGCTGATCCCCCTGGCCGGCATGCCGGAGGCGGGATCGCTCAAAAGTGCGTCGCTGCGCCAGGCCTTCGGGGCGCTGCACGGGGCCACGGAGCTGGTGGCGTTGGTGGATGCCGATGCGGTGGTGGCGCCGGGCTGGCTCGAGGCCCTCGCCGCGGGCTGTGGTCAGGCTGGTGTGGGGGCGGTGTCGGGCAACCGCTGGTATGCCCCAGCCGAGGGCAGCCCAGCTGGAATGGTGCGCGCGATCTGGAATGGCGGCGCCCTGGTGCTGATGACCCTGCTGGGGATTCCCTGGGGCGGCTCCCTGGCGGTGCGGCGCCAGCTGATCGAGCCAAGCGGCTGGCGCGACGTGCTTGCCGTCAGCCTGTGTGAGGACACGGCCCTGCCGGCCCCCCTGGCCCGCAGCGGTTGGCGCTACCAGTTCCGGCCGGAGTTGATCGCCCTGGATCGTGAGGATGGCATCGCCCTGCGGCCGCTGCGCCGCTGGATCAGCCGCCAGCTGCTCACCGCGCGCCTCCACCATCCGGCCTGGCCCCTGGTGGCCCTGCATGGGCTGGGTACCTGGCTGCTGCTGCTGCTGGTGCTGGTGGCCCTGCTGGGGGCCCTGCTGCAGGGCCAGCTGGCCGCCGCCGGGCTGCTGTTGGCGGCGACGTTGGCCTATGAACTGGGCTGCGTGGCCCTGCTGCTGCTGATCGAGGCGGTGGCCGCCAACGCCCTGAGGACCCTGGCGGGGGGCTTACCCCGGCCGGGGCTGACCGAGGCCTGGCTGCTGCTGCGTTGGTTGCCCCTGGCCCAGTGGGTGTACGGCCTGGCCACCCTGCGGGCAGCCCTGGCCCGGCGGGTGGAGTGGCGGGGGGTGCACTACCGGGTGGAAGGCCGCGGTGTGCGCCGGCTCATCCCTTGACCATCTGCTGGGCCAGGATCTGCATCGATTGGCGCAGGTTGGTTTCGGTGAGGTCGTAGTAGGTGCCCAGCAGGAAGCCGGGGATCTGGGGCACCACCTGAATCTGGTGCTTCACCAGCACACCCCCCTTCACCGGGGTGATCGTCCAGCTGCCCTGGAGCTGCTTGATGCGGTCGCCGCTGATCAGGGCGTAACTGATTTTGGAGGGGGGCGTTTCCTGCACCTGCAAGCGCGCCTTGATGCTCAGGCCGAAGGTGTAGGGGGCTTTGTAGGTCTGGGCCAGTTCGAGGTTGCGGCCGGAGCGACTCACCACCTTGGCCAGCTGGATGTCGGGCATCACGCCGGCCATGGACTCGTAGTTGGTGAGCACGCTCCAGGCCTTCGGGGCCGAGACCGGCACCACCACCGAGGCGGTGTACTGGCCGTGGTGTCCCGAGAGGGTCACCCGGGGGGCGGGGCTGGCGGCCAGCAAGGGCAACGCCTGTAGGGTGACCAGCCAGCCCAATGTGATCGGGAGACTGCGTCGTTGCAGCAGGCGGGTCGCGACCACGGCGTTCCAGGCAGTGCGGCCATTGTTGACCAGCCGTGCCCGCGGCGGCGGGTGTATTTCCTCAGTGGCTTCGATCCCCGCGGGGCCAGTTTTTATTACCGCCTCTTCGCTGAGCAGGTGCGTGAGCTGAAGCGGCGCAGTGGCCGGGTGCTCCGGGTGGGGCAGCGCCGCGGTCAGCCCCTGGATCGTCTGATCAGCCGCTGGCAGGTGGCTGAGGACGGCGCCGGTGATGTCGACTTTTGCTTCCTTCACTGGGATGACATCGCCCGGGCCCACTGGCCCCGCAGTCCTCTGGTGCTGCTCTGGGAGGGTCTGGGCATGTATGGCTGGTATCTGCTGGGAGGGGGCTATCGCAAGATCCGCCGTTGGTCCCCTCCAGTGGCTCTCTGTGGCCTGTATCCAGGGCTCTATGTGCTCCTGTCCCTTGTGGCGCTGGGCCTGGCCTGGGCGCTGGTGGGCTTGCTGGGCGGCTGGATGGGCCTGCCCCCCACCCTGGTGTGGATCCTGCAGCTGGGTCTGGTGAGCCTCGCTGGCCGGCAGGCCTGGCGGTTGGCGGAGTCCCTCGGCGTGGTGTGGCTGTTCCGCTCGATTCGCTTCACCCACCGGCTGGGCCAGGCCCGTGATCGGGATCTGCGCCAGCGCGTCGCGTCGCTGGCGCGGCAGATCCTGGCGCTGGAGGCCGAGACACC
>JBEEKG010000029.1:0-7847 GCA_041168785.1 Cyanobacteriota bacterium | reverse complement strand
CAGCACCGAATGGGCTGTAGCTCAGTTGACGGCGGCGAAGAACTCCTTGCTCTTGACGGGGTCGGGGTTCATGGTCTTTTCGCCAGGTGTCCAGTTGGCCGGGCAAACCTCATCAGGGTTGTTGCGGATGTGCTGGAAGGCCTGTAGCAGACGCAGGGTTTCATCAACGCTCCGACCAACAGGCAGGTTGTTGATGGTGCTCTGCATGATCACACCATCGGGATCGATGATGAACAGACCGCGCAGGGCGACACCAGCGTCCTCATCAAGCACCTCATAGGCACGGGCAATCTCCTTCTTCAGGTCGGCGACGAGCGGGTAGGCAATGTCGCCGAGGCCGCCGTTTTTCCGCTCGGTCTGAACCCACGCCAGGTGACTGAACTGACTGTCCACAGAGACACCCAGCACTTCACAGTTCCGGCTCGAGAAGTCGCCGTAACGGTCGGAGAACGCCGTGATCTCCGTAGGGCAGACGAAGGTGAAGTCGAGCGGATAGAAAAACAGGACCACGTACTTGCCGCGGTAGTGGGAGAGGGTGATCTCCTTGAATTCCTGATCCACCACGGCATTGGCGGTGAAGTCAGGAGCCTGCAGGCCAACGAGCCGGGACATGCTGGAGGGGGTGATGAATAGGGCGTGGTAGTCAGGGGAAGGTGGGCCTCAGCTCAGACGCTCCAACCACCACCAGGGCAGACCTGGGGACAATGGCAAGCCACAGTGCTGGGAACACCCTCTGGGCTGGTCCCAAATGGACGTTCAGCCTAAAGTCGTAATGACTTCCAGTTGACTCCCTCACAATTTATCACAGCTGGTTGGGTCGTGTGGCCATAGGCTGGAGAGAAGACCCCCAACGAGATTGTTGTCCATGGCCTGGGAGCCGAGCGTGCTGCGCAAATACAACACCACTGGCCATTTTCGGCTGCTCAACCAACTGCGCTCTGAACTGAAGGCCAACCCTCTGGTCCGGCCCGGGGAAGGCCAGAGCATTGGTGAGGTCAACCGCAGCAAGGCCTTGATCCGAGCCATTGAAGGCCGGTCCCAGGGTTACGGCCGCGGACGAAGGGGCAGTGGTGGCGCTGCCGCGGCGAGCGTGCCCACGCCCTCTCCCGCCCCCCTGCCCGTCCAGGCGCAAACCTGCTCCATCGGAAACGAGGGACAGGGCGATGACGGTGCGGGATCAGCAGGCTTTCGGGAACGGCTGAACGCGGTGGAGTTGCGCTGATCCGATGCTCGCGAGCTGGACCTTCCCGGACTGCAGCCTCCCAAAGGGCTCAACCAGCCAAAAAAAAGACGGCCCGAGGACCGTCCGCACGACAATGGCTCGGGGGAGACTTGAACTCCCGACCTTGGGGTTATGAATCCCACGCTCTAACCAGCTGAGCTACCGAGCCGCGGTGGGATGACTTTATCAGGCCCTGGGCGGCAGGAACTGCAGGGGATTCGCCGCCCCTGAAGCTGGCGGGTGGATCTCGAAGTGGAGGTGGGGCCCTGTACTGCGACCGGTGCTGCCCATATGTGAAATCAGGGCCCCCTGCTCCACCTCCTGACCAACCCGAACCATCAGGCGGCTGTTGTGGGCGTAGAGAGACCGACTCCCATCCGGGTGGGCGAGGGTGACCAGATAGCCATAACCACCGTCGTGCCATCCGGAGAAGAGCACCCGACCGCTCTTGGCCGCGACGATGGGGGTACCGACGTTATTGGCCACATCAATGCCTTTGTGCATGCGCCCCCAACGCCAGCCGTAACCCGAGCTGAACACGCCCCGGGTGGGCCAGATCCAGCCGTGGGAGGAGGTGGGCCCATCAAAGGGGTTGGTGAGCTCGCCGAAGCCCGGCAGCTCCGGCCAACTCACCCCGCCGCTGGTGGAGGGCTTAAGGCCCAGCACCATCCGGGTACGGCCAGGAGCCGACTGGGCCAGGCGAACCTGACTACCAACCACCAGCCGGGCGGTTTCCAGGCCGGGATTGAGCTGGAGGAGCTCCTGCAGGGTCAGGCCGTAGCGCTGGGCGATCTTGACGACGGTGTCGCCGAAGCGAACCACCGCCCGGTCCTCCACTGGAGGTAAAGACTGCAGAGGGGGGGTACGGCGGAGCTCGCTGGTGTCAATGGCCGCGAGATGCTTGATCTGGCGGGTCTTAAGGCTGGGCACCACCAGCCAGTCACCCTGGCGGAAGCGGTGGTCTTCGTTGACGTCGTTGAGCTTGGCCAGCCGCTCCTCATCGAGCTGGAGGCTGGTAGAGAGGTCTTCAACGGTGATCGATTGCCGGACCTTGACCCAGATCCGATCCGCACTGGGTGCGGGGAGGGCTGCAATGAGGGTGTCGACGGAAGCTTTGTCGAGGTCGGCGGGGGAGAGAGCCACAACCACGGCCGGCACGGCCACGGCGCAGGGAATCAATATTCGCAGACTGGTGAGCAAAGGCTTCATGCAGTTCTTCCTATCGGACAAAGCTCGTGGAGAAGCCGACATCCTCGAGCCGGCCAGAGAGTAGCGGACAGAACCCTGGGCCACAAGTGCTGGCTGCTACACCCGCACTGGTCCATCTGTCTAGAGGCCAGTCGTACCAATCGATCCCGCTGAAGTCAGGAGATCCTGTTGACGCAACGCCTCGAACAACACCACGCCCACGGCGACCGACAGATTGAGGCTGCGCACGCCAGGCTGGCCACGGCGAGCCGCACGGGGCATGGGGATCGTGATCACGGCATCCGCCTGATCCATCACATCCCCTGGCAGACCATCGGTCTCACGCCCGAAGAGGAGCCAATCGTCGGGCGCAAAGCTCCAAGTGGTGTAGGCCTGATCGGCGTGGCTGGTCAGGGCGATCAGGCGTCCACCCAGGGCATGACGCTGATCAGCAAAAGCTGACCAATTGGCGTGACGCTCCAAGGCCACCAAGGGCCAGTAGTCCAATCCAGCGCGGCGGAGTTGGCGGTCATCGATCTGAAAGCCGAGGGGGTCGATCAGGTGCAGATCGGTGCTGGTGGCCGCGCAGGTGCGGGCCACATTGCCCGTATTGGGCGGAATCTGGGGTTGGTAGAGAACGATCCGTGGCATGGTCAATCCGTCAGTTGGATGCGCTGTCAACTGGAACGGGCATGCTGCAGGCCCGCAGGTCCAGGGCTCGACCCGCCACCACCAGCCAGAGTCCTGAGCAGAAGGGCTCCAATTGCTGCTCCAGCGCACCCAGGCGGTCCCGGAACAGGCCACCGATGGCCGTGGGTGGCACCACCCCCCAGCCGGTCTGCTCGCTGACGAGCACCACGGGCACAGCGCACTGGCGCAGCGCGTCCGTCAAAGCCGCACAACGCTCCACCCAAGCCCCCGCATCCAGGTCGAGTCCGCCAGCCACCCAGGTGCCGAGCGAGTCCACCAGCGCGAGGCCAGGAGGTTGAAGATCGTGCAGGGAGGCAGCCAGATCGGCTCCCACCTCCAGGCTGCGCCAACTGGAGGGGCGCCGGCGTTGATGGGCCGCGATCCGACTGGACCAGGACGGATCGTCATCCGTGGGAGAGGGGCCTGTCGCGAGGTACACCACCGGTTGGCCGGACTGGAGGGCCAGATGCTCGGCCCAGCGACTTTTGCCACTGCGGGCGGGCCCGAGCACGAGGATCGGGCCTGGGCTCGAATCAGCCCCCACCGTTCATGTTGTGCAAGGTGGCCACAGACGAAGGCGAAACCCGGTTGAGATAACGGAAGATCCAGTACTTGAACACGGTGGCCAGAACCACCGGGAAGGTGGCTATGAACAACATGATGAAGTTCTCGCGAGCCGGCAGCCCCAAGTGATGGGCCACGCCATCCAGGAGAACGGTCCAGCCTTCTGGGCTGTGAAACCCGACAAAGATGTCCGTAAAGAGAATGATCGCGAAGGCCTTGGCGCTGTCGCTCAAGCCGTAGACCAGCTCATCGAGGAAGCCGCGCAGCACTTGAAGATCCCGCTGGCCAAACACACAGACCAAGACGAAACCCAGCAGTCCGCCGAGGTCGGCCAGGACGTTCTTGATGGCGTGGGTGCTTTCGAGATCGGCCTCCTCCTTGAGTTCCTGGGCCCGGCTGGCGAGCTGGGCCTGCAACTCTTCGCGGCTGGGTAGGGGATTTCCCTGCAACAGGGCATCGAACTCGATCTCTGCCTGGAAGACCCGCAGTTTTTCAACGGCCTTCTCCTCCAATTTGGGCTTGGGGTAGGTGAGGAAAGCGTTATCTGGAGCAAAACGATCCACCAGTGGCGACACCACATAGGTGCGACTGATCTGCTGAACCAGGACCGGCACCAGAATCAACAGCAGCAGGATGCGCAGCGATACCAGGGTGGAGTCGCGCCGACGGCGGAAACCGGCAACCACATTGGCTTCGGCCTCCGGATCCAGCTGCCTTCGCACCTGGTCAACAACACCAATCAGGCTGCGGGGCAAGACCTCGGGAGATCGGCTGATGGCCGGCAGTGGATCCCGTTTGGCGCCGTAGCGGGCCACCACGCTTTCAATCAGCTGGAACTGGCGAATCTCCTGGCCGGCCAGTTCACCCCGGCGAGGCTCCACGGTGACGATGGCTTGACGGCAGATCTCCAGCGCAGCGCGGAAACGGCGCAACAACTGGGCCTGGGCGGAGCGAGGGATCCGCAGATCCAGCTCGGGGCGAACGGGGCGATCGTTGTAGTGCTCGAGCTCAATGCTCTGGATCAGCAGGGCGGATTCGTATCCCCGCTCCAGGTCATGGCTGACATCGAGCGCTTGGGCTCGCCCGAAGGCGCCCATCCAATTGGTGAGTGCCATCGGTTCAGCGTGAGAAAACCCACCAGGTGAGCATGGGCACGAGGGTGCCCAGCACCAACAGGACCACCACCCAGGTGAAGGCGTTGCTGGAGGCGGTTTCTTCCTTGGTCGGAATGTTGGTGGGCTGGGTGACCACCTCGGCGGTGACGGGTTCACCTGGATCTTCGCCAGCCTCGAGAACGGTGAGCAGCCGGGTCATGGCATCCAAACTGCCCTGGCGGTAGCGCCCCCCATCGCGGATCGGCTGGGCCATGGTGGTGCGGGCCGTGCTGCGCAGCAGGCTCGAATCCAGCTGGCCGCTGAGGGCAGGGGCTGCCACCACAGCAGCGCTGTTGGTCTGGCTGTCGATCAGGAAGAGCAATTGGTTGGGTTCGGCCCCTGCGTCAGACCAACGCTCAAGCAGCTCGGCTCCCAACTGGGGCAGGGTCAATCCGTAGTCAAGCCGGTTGACCGTCACCAGGTGGGCATCGACCCGATCGGCATGGAAAGCTTCCAGAGTCTTCCCCAGTTCGGCACGGGCTGCCCTGCTGAGTACATCGGCAGTGTCCAACACCCGTTCCTGGGGAACGGCGGCGGGAAACCCGGCAGCGGAGATCGCTACGGCTGGGGCCGGAGACACCAGGATGCTGAGGCTGCAGCACAGGAGGGCCAGCATGGCCAGAACAGGAGTCCAACGGCTCGCGCGAGGGGAAGTCGGCAACGGATCAGGCCAAGCTTGGCCCTAGTTTGCCGCTTGCGGGCCCTGCTGTCGCCTCCTGCTCTTCGGCCATGACCGCCTCCATCCCCGCGAGGGTCAGTTTCTGGTCAGGAGTGGCCGCTTTGGGCCTGGTGGTGCTGAACCAGACCACCGCTGCCAACACTGATCCGTCCCTGGAACGGGCCGCTGTGCTGGCGAGCTTTCTGGCGATAGCCCTGATGTTGGTTGGGGTGCTCTGGACCCGAGCCATCCCGGAAACGGCTGCTCGCGTCGACCTGAAAGGTGATCAGGGTCTGGTGATCGCTCAGGGGTTGCCGGACGATCTGGCGGAAGAGCTGGGCTGGGGCAGCCAGATGCTTTTGACAGCCAGTGCGGCCGCTGTGGTGCTGGTGAGCTGGCAGGGCCAATGCCTGCTCCGCCGTGGTCTGCTGACGGAGGGCACCTTCGTTCCCGGAGACATCTGTCAGCGGGCCCAGTCCAAGGGGGCTGCCATTTCCCTGGTCGATTTACGCCTCTACCCAGGTCGTGAGGAATTTGCTTCCCTGCTGCCGGGGTTGCCTGCTGTCATCGTCCAACCACTCGGTCGCGATGGTCTGGTGGTGCTGGGAGGGTGGTCGCCGCGCTGCTTCAGCCGCAGTGATCTCACCTGGCTGGACGGCTGGTCCCTGCGGATCAGAGCGAAATTGGAGGCGCTTTCCTCCCAGACGTCTGGGCCCGGCTTCGGGCCGGAGGGAGAGTCATCCGGGTCTGAACCCGACTCCCCGGACTGCTGAACACCGCCTGCCCCTCTTTCGAGACCATGCCGGTCAGGCGTTGGGCCTTGGTGACCTGTTGATAGGCGTTGCGGCGCAATTCCACGCTGCCCGTGGCTTCCACCTGGTTGTTCTGCCAGTTCCAGGTACAGCGGTCGGCGCGCAGGGCATCGGTGGGTTGGTTGAGGCGACAGGCCTGGGGAATCACCACGGTGTGGATGGGGCCGAGAATCTCAAATCCGACCCCCGTCAACAGCGATTGATCGAGCCGGGCGGTGAAGGGGTGAGGACTGCTGATGCGTTCGTCGGCCAACTGGATTCGGGTCTCACGGGCATCAAGCCTGGCTTTGCGGCCTGGATCCAGCAGTTGGACCGGAGATTGCAGGTCAAAAATCTGGGACAGGGAATTGCCGGTCAGGGCTGGTGAGCTGAGGGTCTGGAATCCCTTGCCTGGCAGCCGGCGCACACCACGAACGGGACCGCGTCCCAGCAGCTGGCCGGTACCAGGGAACCAATCCACGGAGCTGAGGAGGAGCGTCATGCCGCTGGCCCCAGTGCGCTCCAACACCGGACGGCCTAACAACTCCAGCTTGTCCTCTTGGATCCAGAACCGGGCCCGCTCGGAGGTGAGTCGCAAATCACCCTGGCTGGCCCGGGGACGGCGGTCGATCTCCATGCGCTCCTGCTTGGGGTACCAACGCACCCGATTGGCGGAGACCAGCAAAGGCTTCGGACCAATCCGCTGGAGCAGGGTCGGCCCCTCCAGCTGCACGACCTCGCCGTCATTGATGACGGTGCCGCTGGTGGCCGTGATCCGATAGATGGCTGTCCCCCTGGCATAGATGACCCCTCGCAGGTCCCGGGCCTGGGCGACACGGCGGGTCAGGTCATAGCGCGCCTCGGGACTGCTGAGCTCCCACAGGGGACGCCCACTCGGGTCCTTCTGGCGCAGGTTGAGGGATCGGAACACAAACGGCTGGGCGGCTTCCTCCTGGGGAGCGGGGGCGCGGCAGCCCCCCAGGAACGGCGAGGCCAGCACCAGGGACAGGGCAAGCAGCAGCCGAGCGATCACAGGGGATCCTCAAGTTCCAGCCGTTGCATCACCGGCTGGGGTTCGATCAAGGGGAGGCCAGGGGCCAGGGCGCCCCATTGTTGGGCGTCCCGCCAGGCTGAGGGGAGGCCCGCGCACTCGTCACTGACAAACGGTTGCTGGCCGAGCTGAATCAGCATCCGCTCGGAGAGGTTGGGCACCAGTGGAGCCAACAACACCGCGACCCAGCGGGTGGCCTCCAACACCGCATACAGATCAGCCGCCACCTGCGCCTCCTCACCCGGCTGTTTCATCCGCTTCCACGGGGCCTGGTCGTTGAGAAAGCCATTGGCGGTGATGGCCAGCTGCAGGGCGGCCTCGGCAGCGGAGCGGAAGTCCAGGACCTCAAGGGCTTCAGACAACGTCTGGCCGGCGGTGAGGGAAGCCACCGCCAGGGGATGGTCCGGTTGAAGGGCGCTGCCGGCAGGCGGCACGGCATCCGAGAACCAGCGCCGTGCCATCGAGGAGGTGCGATTCAGCAGGTTGCCGATCGTGTTGGCCAGGTCGTTGTTGACCAGATCGATGAACC
>JBEEKG010000028.1:0-23295 GCA_041168785.1 Cyanobacteriota bacterium | reverse complement strand
ACCACCGCCCAGCTGCGCGTGCTCCATCAGAGCTTCAGCCAACGGGTGCTGGAGGGGGAGGTGAGCGCTGGTGGCTACCAGTGGAGTTTTCGCTGGGCTTTTGACCGCGGCGAACTCCGTGTGGAGCCTTCGCTGGGGCGTGCCCTCATCCAGGACGCCCTGCTGCGCTACCTGCTCAAGGTGGATTACCAGCTCGAGGCCGGCGGCGATTACGTCTTCACGGTGCGGGCGAAGTTCTAGGGGGGCGTGAGTGTTCGCTGCACCGCCGTTGAGGTGCGTTGCAGCTGGATGCCGAGATGGCGTTCCACCAGCAGCTGGGCCACCACGTCGTCGATGTCCCGTGGGGGCAGGCGCAGGCCAGGCGGCATGAGGCGCGTCCAGGAGCTGGGCGGATCCAGGTCCCAGTAGCGCTGCCGAGCGGCCAGGGTGCTGCCGTGCTCATTCACCAACTCCGGCTGGAGCGACAGCAGCAGCAGCTGCTGTCGCCAGCTGTTGCTGCCCGTGCCGTTGCCCACAAGGACGGCCCCCAATCCCTTGTGTTGCCAGTCCTGGAGCAGGCTGACGCAGTCCTGGGGAGGCAGGATGGCTGCTTCTAGAACCTGTTTGCGCTCGGCATCGGCCAGCACCAGTCCGCATTTGCTGCGGCCGGGATCGAGTCCGGCGATCAGCGTCCCTGCCTGGGGGGCGGTTGGGGTGCCGCTCATGGCCGCCGCGGGCCGACCGGTTCCGTTGTGACCCGCACCCAGCGCAGTTCAACCCCAATCGGATCGGGGGTGTCGGCATCTCCAAGGGCGACGGCTTCCAATTGGGCCATCTGACCCTCGGGTCGTTTGCTCAGGTCACGGCCCAGTTGGGTGAGAGCAGCGGTGTTGAACTGAAGTCCTTCCACCAAGGATCCCTGGCGCTGGGCCCGGGCATAGGCGGCGGCCAGCAGCAGGTTGAGCCGGCGATTGATCGGCTCCAGGCCAGTGAGGTCACCCTCGATCGTGGTGCTGGCCAGCACGTCCCCCGCCTTGACGACGGGGCGGTTGGGGCGCAAGTCGGGGAAGGCCAGCACTTGCCGTTCCCCCCGCAACACGTTGGCAGCCGAGAGGATGCTCACCACCCAACTGCCGGGCTTGGCGAGCAGTCCCTCGAGTTTGGTGATGTCACTTTTGGGCACCAGCAGGATCTGGCGGTCGGCCGGTTGGCCGGGCAGCACCCGCCGAAAGGCCTTGAGGTTGGCCTGCTGCAGCAGGGCTGTGATCACCGCCTTCGCCTGCTCGGGCCGCTCCAGGGTCACCTTGGCGCTGGCCAGGGTCTGGCCGCTGGTGATCACCACATCGCCGCGGCGCAGGGCAATCAGGTTGGCTTCCAGATCCTTGAGTTCCTGGGCCCCGGCGGCAATGCGCCGGCGTACTTGGGCCAGTTCGGCTTCGGTGCGACGAATATCCTCGTCCCGGTCTTGTACCTCCCGGCTGAGGCGGGTGCGTTCCGCTTCGAGCTCGTTGCGCTGGGCCAGCAAGGGGGCCAGCTCCCGGCGCAGTTGATTCGCTCGGACCTGGGCTTGCTCGAAACGTTTTTGCGCCTCCCGTTGTCCCAGTTCGGCGCGATTGAGCTCGGCCTGGCTTGTGGCTAGTTGACGCTGGCTGGTGGCCAGTTGACTGCGACCGTTGGCCAGGCGCTCCTCCAGTTGGTCGAGCTCGAACAGACCCGTGCGCAGGCGCTCGCTCACCAGCAACATCAGGCCGAGGGATACGGCACTGATCAGGCTGCCGGTGAGCACCGTGATCACCACAGCCGTGCGGCGAGGCCGCATCTGGAACAGGCTCAGTCGTGCCTTGCCGACCCGGCTGCCCAGTCGGTCGCCCAGGGTGGAGAGCACTCCCCCCAAGGCGAGCAGCGCCAGGATCAGCAGCCAGCCCGTCACACGCGTCTGCGAAAGGCACCAGTCTCTCAGGTCTGCCGCCGTTCAGCTAAAGCGCTTGGCCAGGGCGATCGGGTCGAAGACGGTGATCTTCTTGCGGTCGATCTGCACGAGCCCCTCGTTGCGGAGATCGCCGAGCAGCCTGGTGATGGTCACCCGCGTCGAGCCGATGGCTTCGGCGATGGCCTGATGGGACAGCCGCAGGTCAATGGTGATCCCCTCAGTGCTGGGCACGCCAAAGTCGCGGCACAGCACCAGCAGGAAACTCACCAGCCGCGAACTCATGTCCCGGTGGGTGAGGGTTTCGATCATCGTTTCGGTCTGCAGGATGCGGGAGGAGAGGCCCTGCAGGAGCAGCAGCCCGACACTGGCGTCCTGCTCGATGGCGCGGCGCACGGAGGTGGCCGGTGCGGTGACCATCTCCACCCGGGTGAAGGCAATGGCGTGATAGAAGCGATCAGAGCGCTGACCTGTCAGCAAGGAGAGCACCCCAAACAGGCTGTTCTCCCGCAACAGGGCCACCGTGATCTCCTCCCCCGATTCGTAGACCCGGGACAATCTCACCGCTCCCCGGCGCAGCAAATACACCCGCTCGGCCGGATCCCCCGGGAAAAAGATCGTTTTGCCGCGTTCGATGGTTTCGACGCTGCTGCCGGCCAGCCCGCGGATCACCTCCAGCAGGGTGGGGTTGCCCTGGCCCGCACTCCCCATCCCGGCCACCACCCCAGGAGCCCCCGTTGAGGGGGTGTTGGCGGTACGGCTGAATCCGTGGGTGGCGCCAACCATCGGGGCAAGTCAAGTGCCGGGACCCTAAGGATCACCCGGGGTCATCCCTGTAGCAATGCACACCCTTTGGTCGTGGGCCTGGTTGCTCCGGCCCCACCAGTACGGATGTTTCCACCATGGATGGTGTCATCTGCTTGTGGAACGGCCCGATCCCGCTACATTCAGCTTCGCGAGGCCGTCCGCCGGCTTTGCTCCCAGGGCTCTCCCTGCAGGACGTTTCTTCGAGGGTGTGAATGACCGCCAGCTTGCCCGTCCCAGGCCTGACCTCCGGATCCGGAGCGGGCCCCTCTGGAGCGGGCCCAGTTGGTGCCGCTGCCCCTTGGGCGCAACGCCATCCCCAGCGTCCCGGCCATCGTCCCCTGGGCGTGGCTTCGCCGGCCCCCCTGTTGCGCCTGGTTGCCCAGCAGGAGGGCCTGCTCCAGATCCACACCGCTCCTTTTCGGGGCAGCTTCGGCGCGGTGTTGAGTCAGGCCTTGCGGACCGCCGGACTGGGCAGCCGGGTGTTGGTCAGCCAGTTCCTGAAGGGTGGCGTGGATCAGGGGCTTGAGAGCAGTCTCTGGTTGTGCGGGCGCCTGCAATGGCTCAGGCCCGGGGTGCCTGCCTGCCTTGCGGAACTGGCCTCTGACCAGGATCCGGAAGTGGTGGAGGCGGTGCGTCAGGTGTGGGCCTTCACCCGCGAACAATTGCTGAGTGGCGCAGTGGATCTGATGGTGCTCGATGAACTGGGCCTGGCGGTGGATCTGGGCTACATCGAGAAGGCTGAGGTGCTGGCTGTCCTGGAGCGCCGACCGGCCCATCTGGATGTCATCCTGACGGGACCAGCCATGGCCACCGAGTTGATGGCGATGGCAGACCAGGTCACCCAGCTGCGTCGAGGTCTCTGATGCTCAAGAACGACCGCTGGATTAATGAGCAGGCTGCTGCCGGCATGCTCCAGCCTTTTCAATCGAGCCTGGTGCGCCACCTCGATCCTGAGAATTCCGGTTCGCCGGTGCTCAGCTATGGCTGCTCCTCCTATGGATACGACCTGCGGCTCTCCGCCAAGGAATTTCTGATTTTCCGTCATGTGCCCGGAACGGTGATGAACCCCAAGAGGTTCAACCCCGCCAACCTTGAGCCCGCACCCTTGCACGACGATGAAGACGGGGCTTATTTCATCCTGCCGGCCCACTCCTATGGCCTTGGGGTGGCACTGGAGAAGATGAAGGTGCCAGCCAATATCACGGTCATTTGCCTGGGTAAGAGCACCTACGCCCGGCTTGGCATCATCGTGAACACCACACCGGCGGAAGCCAGCTGGGAGGGCCATCTCACGCTGGAGTTCAGCAACTCTTCCGGCGCGGATTGCCGGATCTATGCCAATGAGGGCATCTGCCAGTTGCTCTTTTTCGAGGGCGACCCCTGTGAAACCACCTATCAGGATCGAGCGGGCAAGTACCAGCACCAACCCGAGCGCGTCACCTTGGCCCGGATCTAGGGCCCCAGCCGAGCGTCGCACCGAGAGGTGCGCTGCTGGGTGAGCACCGAGAGGTGCGCTGCTGGGTGAGCACCAAGAGGTGCGCTTCTGGGTGAGCACCGAGAGGTGCGCCAAATGGCTGGTGCTAGGGCGCCAGCCGAGCTTTGTGCAGCCGGCTTTTTTCGTACCAGTCGGCGAACTGGGGGGTCCAGGCCTGGAGGTGGGGCCACATCAGGTCGCAGAGCTCGCGGATTTCCTGCTGGGCGTCGAGCTTGGCCCGCAGGTCGAGGAAATGCAGGAAAGCTCGCAGGGTGAAGCTCACCACAAAGTGTTGGCGGTAGTCGAAGGGGAGGATGCCGCGGGCATGCTCCTCGGCGAAGCCTGCCGTCAGCAGGTCGCGGTAGCGCGCCGCCGCTGCCCGGCAGAGATCGAGATCCACGGCCCGCTGCTCGGCGGTGTAGGCATATTTTTTGCCCTGCCGGTCGCTGTAGCTGCCGATGGGCCGGAGATAGAACACCTCTTCCAGTTCCAAGTCGCCATTGGCTGCCTTGCAGATGCGATCGCCGGTGTAGCGCATGGATTGCACGTCAAAGCTCACGCCCACCCGGTGGGTGCGGGCTTGCTGCATCACGGAATGGGGAAACCAGCCCACGTTCAGCACGATCTGGGCATGCTCGAGGGGGCCGTAGTGCCCCCGCTCGCCGGCCAGCAGCCGCTTGACGCAAATGTCGCCGGCCTTGGCTTCATCGGGCCAGTTGGGAGAGTCCGCGGCCACGAACCCCTCGCTGTAGTCCTGGTGCATGCCGGCATACACGCACTGCTGGGGATTGGGGGTGGCGGCGATCAGGGCGACGCGGAAACGGGGATCCATGGCGGACGTCAACCGTGGCTGCGGGGTCCCGCCATCGTCGCAGCATCTGACGCCGTGGTGCGTTCCTCTGCATCCAGGCTGCTCACCGCTCCGACGCCGGCGAAGGCGGGCAGCGGGTTGCTGCTGATCAGGGCCCCGGTCAGGGCCTGCAGTTCGCTCAGGGTGCGGGCGCCGATCGAGCGACCGACGGGCTCCCCGGCGGCATTGAACAGCTCCAGCTGGGGAATGCCATTGACGTCATAGCGCTCCAGTTCGGGCTGCCAGCGGGGGTTGTCGACGTTGAGCAGCACCACATCGAGGCTGCCCCGGTGTTGGGCTTCGATCGTCTCCATCGCCGGCGCCATGCTGCGGCAGGCCTCGCACCAGTCGGCGTAAAACTCCACCACTGTCGGCTTGCCGTTGCCCAGGGCCACCTGCAGATCCAGGGACTGGCGAGCCAGCCGCTCCAAAGGGGCCTCGGGATGGAGGCCGCCGCGGGACCAGAGCAGGCCGGCCGCCAGCAGCGCTGCCAGAACCACGAGCAGCAGCCGTTCGCTCTGACCCAGTCCAGGGTTGGGGGAGGAGTTGGTCATGGCAGCACTTTGCCAGTGCTTGCTAGCGTTTTGAAGACGGCACTGGGGCCCTTTCTGTGAAGCGGCGCCTCACCCTGCACTTTCCCCGGGAAGCGGTGCACCAGCCGATCACCTATCGGTTGGCGGTGGATTTCGATATTGCCGCCAAGATTCTTCGGGCCCAGATCGCCCCCAACCAGAGCGGCACCATGGTGGTGGAGCTCTCGGGGGATATCGACGAGCTCGCGGCGGCGGAGGCCTGGCTCGAGAGTCAGGGTCTTGGCCTCAACCGCGCCCCTGGACAGATCGCGGTCGATCGTGAGCGCTGCGTCGACTGCGGCTTGTGTTCCAGCGTTTGCCCCAGTGGTGCCCTGGCCCTGCATCAGCCGACTTGGCAGCTGCACTTCGATGCGCAACGCTGTCTCGTGTGCGAGCAGTGCATTCCGAGTTGTCCTCTGGATGCGATTGCCCTGGTGCTGGCTCCCCCGTGAAGGCGATGGTCCGTCTGCTGCTGCTGCCCCTGAGGGCGCCCATGCTGCTGGTGCTGGTGGCCATCGCCGTCTACGAAGGACTGCAGTGGAGTCAGCCCCTCCAGGGCGTTGTGCCTTCGGGTATGTCCCAGCTGTCCAGCCTGTTCTGGTCGCTGGACTGTCTTCACGCCCTGCTGGTGGTGGTGGTGTGCACCATGCCCGATCTGTTGCTGCAGCGGGTGTCCAGCCTGATGGCCGCCAGTCGGGTGATGAGCCTGGTGATCAGTTTGTTGATCGTCACGGTGGGTGGCCTTTACCTGCTGCACCTCAAGGTGCTCACCAACGTGCTGATTCTGGGCAGCACTGTGTTGCTGGCTCGCCTGGATTTGGCCCGGGTTCGGGTGGCGCCTCCGCCCTTGCTGATGGCCGCAGTGCTTGGGGTTCTCGTCTTGGCTGGTGCCGGGGTGGGCCGCTGGTTGGCCAGCAGCGGGGGCGCCCTTTAACAGGCTGGAAGCGGTCGCTGCTGGAAGCTCCAGAGGTTGCCGAGCACCTTTTTGACGTACAGCCGGGTTTCGGGATACGGGATCGCTTCGATCCAGAGTTCGGGATTCTGCTGCAGCTGGGGAGTCACCCAGCCGGCCACCGCACCCGGCCCCGCGTTGTAGCTGGCGGCCATCAGCACGGGATTGCCTTGCCATTGGCGCAGCAGCTGCGCGAGGTACAGGGCTCCCAGCTGGGCATTGCGGCTGGGATCGGTGAGGGCTCCGGGCTGGAGCGCGCCGCCGGCCAGCTCGGCCGCGGTTTCGGGGAGCAGTTGCAGCAGCCCCACCGCTCCGGCAACCGAACTCACCCCAGGGCTGAAGCGGGATTCCTGCTTGGCTACAGCGGCCAGCAGGGTGCCTGGAATTCCGGCGGCCGTGGCTGCTTGGTTCAGCTCCGCCACAAAGGCGGGGGTCTGCAGGCTGCGCGCCAGTTGGCGGGTCAGGCTGCAGTACGGCCCCGGGGGGAGGCCGGAGCGCTGTGGCGTGAGGCGCAGGCTCGCCTGCTCGAGCTGGCCCAGGCCGATCCAGTGGTCGCCCACGGCCCGGCGCAGCCGGCCCTCCATCACCAGTTCCTGTGGCGTGCTGGGGGGGTGGGTCCGTGCCGTGCGCCAGTGCTCCCAGGCCTCCAGGGTTTGGTCAAGGCGCCAGAGCCGGTCCAGTTCCCCATTGCCGCTCCCCAGGGGCTGCCAGCTCGGGGCAGCCAGGGCGGGACTGCGTTCGCGATCGAGGCTGAGATCTCCCTGACCTAGCCGCACCGCCGCACGCCAGCCGTAGAAGCCCTCGGGCTGTTGGCTGAGCAGGGCGCTCCAGGTGCGGCGGGCTGCCGTGTGCTGCCCCTGCTGCCATTGACTGAACCCGAGCCAGAACCGCTGGCGGCCCGCTAGGGCCGGGGGCAGCTTCTGCCCGATGGGCGCCATCAGCAGGGTCTGGGCCGTGGCCCACTGGCTGGCGAGCAGGGCCATGCGGCTCCGCTGCCACTGCAGTTCCCAGCTGGCCGGATCGGTGGGCCAGCGCTGCAGCACCGCGAGTACGGCCTCGGTGCCCGGACTCTCTAGAGCCCGCCGGGCCTGCACGGGGGCCGTGGCCTGCAGGGCGGCCGGCAGGCTCGACAGGGCCTGCAGGGTGCTGGCTCCGGGCTGGTCGCTGAGCAGGGCGACGGCTTCGCTCGCCTGGGGGGATCGGGGAGCGGATTGGGCCAGCTGCAGTAATCGCTCCCGGGCCTGGCGTTGTTGGCCATCACTCCCTGCCAGCAGGGCTTTGGCCAGGGCCAACTGGGTGCCCAGGCTCGCCTGACGGCCATGCAGGCAGTTCAGGGCGGCCTCGCCGTTGCTGAGCTGGGCCAGGCCTGCGGCCAGTTGATCGCGCTGGGCGGGGGTGGGCTGGGCGGTTCTGCTCTGGCAGGCCTGGCGCAGTCGCGGTTCGGCTCCCGGCCAGCGCACGCCATGGCGAGCCAGGTGAAGGGCCCCCTCGAGGCGGGCTGCGGGCGCAGGACCGGCCTCGAGGGCTGCGGCCAGGGCCGCTGGATGGGCGGCAAAGCGCCTCAGTAACTCCTGGCGGAGCTCGGGGCGTTGGCGTCCCAGGGCATAGAGCCCATCGGCAGCGGACGGGGTCTGGGGGAAGCGCCGCAGCAGGTGCTGCCAGCGTTGCTGGGTGGTGGCCGGATCCCCCAGGGCTTCGGCGGCCAGGGCATCCCGCTTGAGCACCAGGGCGGCGATGGAATCCCGTCCCCAGCCCTGGCCGCGCAGCAGAACGCGCTCGCCGGCGGGATCATTCCCTTGCCGCTGCACCAGCAGCAGCCGTGCCTCCCGCCGCCGTTCCGGATCCGGCGAGAGCCAGGCCAGCCCCTTTAGGGAGGAGGAGGAGATCTGGGGATCGGCGGCGGGAATCCAGGTCAGCAGGGCTCGGCCGGCCACCAGCCCGGCGCCGCTGCCCAGGCAGGTGAGCGCCAGTAGCAGGGGGAGGCGAGCCAAGGACAAGGTCGGCAGGTCTTCGGCATTCTGGAGAGGTGTGAATCGGCTTCGCTGGTGCGCCTGCCCTCCCTGTCTCCCTACCTCTCCAGCCTGCCTGGGGCGACCCAGCGTCTGCGGGCGTTGCGGGTGCTGGCGGCTGCGGGTTTGGTGTTGCTGTTGCGCCCCTGGTGGCCGCTGATCTGGCTACCCGGTTGGGTGGTGGGCCTGCTGTTGCTTTGGGCGGTGTGGGAGCTGGTGCGCTGGATCTGGTGGCCCCGGCGCTGGAGCTGATCAGGCCACGTAGCCTGGGCCCCTTCGCGGCATCTGCCCATGGCCGAGCTGGCTCCCCATCCCGTCGGTCACCCCCTGCGGGGAGGCGTCGCCGGCTTCGGCACCGATGGCATCCGTGGGCGTGTGGGCACCCAGGTGAGTCCGGCCCTGGCGATGCAGGTGGGGTTCTGGTGCGGCCTGGTGCTGCCGGCCGGTGCTCCGGTGCTGATCGGCACGGATTCCCGCAGCAGTGGCCCGATGCTGGTGGCGGCGCTGACGGCCGGCCTCACCGCGGCGGGCCGCGAGGTGTGGACCCTGGGCCTCTGCCCCACCCCGGCCATCCCGGGGGCGATCCGGCGCCTGGGGGCGGCCGGCGGGTTGATGGTGTCCGCCAGCCACAACCCCCCCCATGACAACGGCATCAAGGTGTTCGGCGCCTCCGGTGCCAAGTTGAGCCGCGGTCAGCAGCAGGCGATCGAGGCGGGTCTGCAGGGTGTGGGGGGTGGTCCGGCCCTGGGGGCCTCGGGCGGCTTCAGCGGGACCGGTGTCGTCTGCGAGCGCCACGACCTGATCGCGGACTATCAAAAGGCCCTTCTGGCCAGCGTGATGGGGCGGCGCCTCGACGGTTGCCGCATCGTGCTCGACCTCTGTTGGGGTTCGGCGACGGCCTGCGGCGAAGCGGTGTTCCGCGCCCTCGGCGCCGAGCTCACCGTGCTGCATGGCCAGCCCGATGGCGCACGCATCAACGTGGGCTGCGGCAGCACCCACCTGGAGCCCCTGCGGCAAGCCGTGCTCGAGAAGGGGGCCACCATGGGCTTTGCCTTTGATGGCGATGCCGATCGGATGCTGGCCGTGGATGGCCGGGGCCGGGTCGTGGATGGTGACCAGATTCTCTATCTCTGGGGATCGTCGCTCCTGGCCGACGGCCAGCTGCCGGCCAACCGCATCGTGGCCACGGTGATGTCGAACCTCGGTTTCGAGCGGGCCTGGCAGGCCAAGGGCGGCGTGCTGGAGCGCACCGCCGTGGGTGATCAGTACGTGCACCAGGCGATGGAGCAGATGGGGGCCGGGCTCGGCGGCGAGCAGTCGGGCCATATTCTCTCGGCGCGCCACGGCATGAGCGGCGATGGACTGCTCACCGCCCTGCAGGTGGCCACCCTGCTGCATCGCTCCGGTCAGAGTCTGGCGGACTGGATGGACAGCAGCTTCCAGCCCTATCCCCAGACCCTGGTGAATGTGACGGTTCCCGACCGTCAGCGGCGTCAGCAGTGGCAGCAGTGTGAACCGCTGCGGCAGGCCGTGGTCGCTGCGGAGGCGGCGATGGCTGGCCGTGGTCGGGTGTTGGTGCGGGCCAGTGGCACCGAGCCCCTGTTGCGGGTCATGGTGGAGGCGGCGGAGCAGCAGTTGGTCGACCACTGGGCCGCCCAGCTGGCTGCCGAGGCGGAGCGGCATCTCAACGCCGCCTAGTTCAGGTGTTGTTGAGGCAGTCGCGGGCCAGGCTGAGGGCGCCGCTGCAGGCATCCCCCGCCGGGGGCAGGAGCTGCGCCCCTGGACACAGGATCTCCAGGTTGGCGGTCAGGCGGCTGCGCAGCAGCTCCAGGTGCTTGAGCGCGCCGCCCATGGGCCACACCGCCGGGGCGGCGAGCTCCAGCCGCTGGCTGATGGCCGCCACCATGCGGGCCAGGGCCAGGGCTGAGCGCTCCACCACGGCCGCTGCCGCCGCATCGTCCTCAGCGGCGGCAGCCACCACCAGGGGGGCCAGCCGGGCGAAGCCCGCGGGCCCGAAGTCAGGCGCGACGACCAGGGCCTTGATGGCCTGGGCGGCTTGGGGGTCGTCGGCTGCCAGGCCCAACCCGGCCCAGAGCCGGGCGCGCAGGGGCGATTCAGGTTGGCGGCCATCGGCCATCGCCAGGCTCAGGGACAGGCCGTCGCGGCCCAGATCCATCGCCGATCCGGCTCCATCGAGCAGCCAGCCCCAGCCAGCACAGCGGTGTTCTATGCCAGCCGCATTGCGGCCAACAGCAATGGTGCCCGTGCCGCTGATTACGACAATGCCGGCCTGGTGATGCCCCATCGCGCCGCGCAGGGCGGTGCGTTCATCGCCGGTCACCACGACATGCGGCAGGGTGAGGCCGAGGGTTTCGGATGCGAGGGCCTGGGCTTCGCCCTGCACCGGGCTGCCCACCTCAATGCCGCTCGCCCCAATGGCGGCCGCCCGCAGCTGACCTTGGGCCTTGAGCTGGCCGCAGGCGTCGTCCAGGCTGGCTTGCAGGGCCCGTCGGAAGCGGCTGGGGCCGTCGGGCGCTGCCAGGTGGCACAGTCCTGGTCCCTGTCCTTCCGCCAGCACCACATCGCTGTTGGCTTCGCTCAGCCGGCAGCTGGTGTGGGTTTGGCCGGCATCGAAGCCGGCAATCAGGGCGAGTTCAGGCACGGTCCTGGGAGACATCCGCAGTAGCTCCGGCTGCCAGGGTGGCCACACAGAACCAGCCGACCAGTTGCACCTCGGGGCGGAAAAAGATGGTGTCGGTGAGTCCCTGGACGGCCAGGCCCGCGATCACGGCGATCACGGCCAGAGCCGGCAGGCTGAAAACGCCATCGCCGCGCCACAGGGTCATGGCCGTGCGCAGGTTCGCCACCAGCAAGCCGACCCCTGCCAGCAGCCCTGGGACCCCAGCTTCCACAGCCAGTTCCAGGGGAATGGAGTAGGCGCTGAGGGCGTTGAATTTGGGTTGCTGGAACAGGGGGTAGATCTGGTTGAAGGCGTCGTTGCCGGGGCCGATGCCCAGCCACGGCCGGGCCTGGATCATGTCCAAGGCCGCCAGCCAGACGTTGATCCGGAAGTTGTTGGAGCTGTCCTGGCGGCCCGCCACCAGGCTCATCACCCGCACCCGCAGGGGCTCCACCTGGGTCACCAACACCACCAGCAGGGCCGCCCCGCCGACCAGCAGCAGCAGGGGAAACAGCTTGCGCCACAGGGGCGGCCAGGCCCGGGTGCCGCGGACGGCCAGCAGCAGCACGATCACGCCGCCTTCGGCCACCAGGCCCATCCAGGCGCCGCGGCTGTAGGTGAGCACCAGCGCGGCCACGCCCAGCACCAGGGCCGTCAGGGCAAACAGCTTGCGGGGTAGACCGGGCCAGCGCAGCAGGGCCACCAGGGCCAGGGGCAGGGCTGGCAGCAGGTAGCCCGCCAGCAGGTTGGGATTCTCCAGGGTGCTGTAGATCCGCACGGTGCCATCGGCCACCGAATTGGGGTCGGCCCAGCGGGCCAGCTCGCCGGTGTCGCCATAGAGCTGGCGGATGCCGATCACGCTGGTGATCAGTTCCCCGGCCAGCAGGGCCGCCACGAGGCGGTCCCACCAACGCGGTGCGGTGGCCAGCAGCTGGCGCATCAGGGCATACACCCCCAGATAGCTCACCAGCTTCACCAGGCCCTTCGCGGCGGCCAGGGGTACCGGGGAGAACCCCGTGGCCAGCAGGGCCAGGGCCAGGATGCCCAGGATCCAGCGGTCGATCTCGACCAGGGGGCCCGGTGTCGTGCGGAGGGCCAGCAGCAGCCAGAGCAGGCCGCTGGCCAGCACCAGCAGGCTCAGGCCGCTGCGGGTCACCAGGGGCAGTCCCGCCATCAGGGCGCAGAGCACCAGCCCCGACAGCAGGGTCAGCTGCCGCCCCAGGGCGCCGCTGGGCGCGCTCCGCAGACAACCCTGCCAGCGCAGCAGAACGGGGGGGGTGGGAGCGCTCAAGGGGCGGTGGCTGGCGTCAGGCCGGATTATCGACCCCTTCGTCGGGATCCTCCAGGCTTTCTGGCAGGTCTTGCAGCAGCTGTTGCAGCGGCGGCAGGCTGTGGCTATTGCGCCGGTACAGCACCCGGTACACGGGCAGATCCTGGGCCAGCACGTAGGTTTCCCGCTCGGTAGGCACCTGCAAGGGGTTGTCAGAACGCCAGGGACGGCTGTCTTCGGGCGGGCGATCAAAGCCTCCGCTGGCCTCGATCAGCTGCACCATTGGCGTGATCACCGCCAGCACATCGCTCTGGATGAACAGCTCCCGGCCGCAGGCCAGGGCCTCACCCAGGGCGAGCAGTAGGGCGGGCTGCAGGACCCGGCGCTTGTGGTGCTTTTTTTTGAACCACGGATCCGGGAACTGGATCGACACCCGGTCCAGCTGGCCGCTGGGCAGGGACCCAAGCCAGTCCTGCAGGCTGATGTTGGCATTGCAGAAGAGGTAGTGCAGGTTGCCGAGTCCGAGGGCCTGGCGGTCGGCTTCGGCCGCATCCACCAGGGGCCGACGGATCTCCACTCCGAGGTGGTTGCGCTCGGGTTGGTGTTGGGCCAGTTCCAGCAGAAAGCGGCCTCGGGCGCAGCCGATGTCGAGGTGCAGGGGTTGCTCCGGCACACGAAACAGGACGGGCGGCGCTGGCAGAGGCCGGGGCTGCTGGAAAAAGCGGCTGAGTGGGTTGACGTGCTGGCGCACCATCAGCCGTCCTCGCTGGGCACCAGAAAGGCGAGGCTGGCGGTGTAGCCATGCAGGTGGGTGCTGCCCGCCACCGGACCAATCTCGCCGTTGCAGAACACCCCGGCGATCGGCACCTCAGGGAAGGCTTCGCGGCACTGATTCACATCGCCATCGGCTTCGCCGTAGAGCCCCTCGCCCCGGCCCAGGCAGGCAAAGAGCAGGGTGGCGAGGGGCTCGGCTGTGCGCGTTCGCTGCCGACCCAGGAGCTGGCGCAGCTCCTGGCGGGAGGTGGCTCCGTCGCGGAGCTGGAACTGGATCTGTTGTCCCACGCGCATCCGCTCGGCTACGGCCACAGCCCCGGTGCGGGGATCGACGCCGATCAGGTTGCGCACCAGGAAGGCACCGGGTTCGGCGGGTTCCGCGCTCTCCAGGCTGAAGTTGCTGCGGCCCACTCCGAGAAAAAGGGAGTGCTTGACCAGCTCCCGTTCCTCTGGGCTCAGCTCGGTGAGGATCGCCTGCAAAGCCGCTACGGGGCTGCGATGGGCCTGGCCTTGGCTCACTTCCAGCACCACGTTGCGCTGGACCTGCTCCACATCGAACACCGGACCGATCGGCCGGCAGCCCTGGGCCACGAGCGGGTCGAGCTGCCAGGCGCCGCCGATCAGGCACCCCACAGCCCCTTGCACCACCTGGTCGCCGAACAGCAGCGATCCATGGGGGGAGCTGTGCTGGCCCGCGATGCCGCCGAGTTTCACCGCTTCGGGGCAGGCGTAATCCAGGCCACTGATCAGGTCGTTGATGCGGGGGCAGCTGGGATCCACCAGCAGCAACATCGAGGTGCTGGGGGCTTCGGGTGCCCCCAGCAGGGCTCGCCACGGGTCGGCCGGGCCATCGAGGTCGGGCAGGGTGCCGGTGTCAATGGCGAAGGGGTGGAGCTCGGCTCCGGGTAGATGCAGCAGCGTGACGCTTAGGGCTGGTTTGTTTTCCAGCTCATGGGGCACTCCAGCGCCATCGGTGCCCACCACGCCTCCACCCAGGCAGCCCAGCCAGTGTTGGGCCCGCAATGTCTCCCGCAGCAGGGGCAGCAGCCTGGGCAGATCACTGGCGAAGTTGGCGGCGGCGAACACCAGCGCCAGATCGGCTGGTCCCGCTCCCCTCAGCTGGCGGGCAATGCTTTCCACCGCAGCCTGCAGGGAGGTCTCCGTCGCCAGGGCGGTGCGACACCAGGCCTGACCTGGCCGGGAGCTGAAGGGCCTGGAGAGCCAGCTGGGCAGGGGGAAGGCAGCCATGGAGCGGACCCTATCGCCCGCCGGGGGCCACGGATAATGGCGCCTTACCGAACCATCCGCGTGCCCCCCGTTCTGCCAGAACCGCTGTACCGCTCGCTGGTGTGGCTCGACGTCCGCGTGGCTGTGTTGTTCAGCATCGGGGTGCCCCTGGTGTTGCTGGTCTGGGCCGCTGTGCGCCGGGAGGCTGCCTTGGTGCGGTTGCTGGGCATCTATTGGAAAGTGGCCAGCCTGCTGCTCCTGGCCACCCTGCTACTCACCGATCGCCGTCCGCTCGGTTTCGTGGTGGCGGTGCTGGCCCAGCTGCTGGTGGTGGTGAGCGTCTGGTTCTGGGTGGATCTCAATGAGGAACTGGCCGATTTGCCGCCCTGGAGACCCCTCCCCCTCACCCTGCGCATCTGGCGCTGGAGTCTGACGGTGTGGGGTCTGCTTGGGGCTGTCTTCAGTGCCACGGCCCTCGGCTGTCTGGGCAGTTCCGCCCTGGCGGGCGCCCGCTGCACGGTTTGGATCCAGCCACCCCTGGGCCTGCACCAGCATGTGGCGGCAGTGTTTGCCTTCGTGTTTGGCGGCTCCTGGACCCCTGCCGTAGCGGCCTTCATTGGGTATCTGGGCCTGGTGGCTTATGGCGTGGGTCTGCTGCAGTGGCTGTTGGTGCGCCTGCCCAAGCAGGGTCGGGTGGCCGGCGATTTCTGAGGAGAGGTTCCATGAATTCGCCTGATGCCCAGATCCCGACGGGTGAATCCGTGCTGGTTTTGCTGGTCGGTCTGGAGGAGTTGAGCCGTCACCATCCCGATCGCGTGCTGCGGCTGCGGGGCACCCTGCCTGGCGATCCAGCTCAGCAGGCTCACCTGGCTGAGCCTTTTGAGCTGCTCATTTTCCGGGGGTTCTCCAGCAGCGTCACCCATCCCACGGCCTTTGATCCCGACAGCCCGCTCTTGCCCGAAGGCACCCAGATCGTGGCGGCTGAGTTGTTGCGGGCGCCGCTCAAGCCAGGTGAAGAGGAGCTGCTGGCTGGCCCCGCTCCTGCGGCCATCTGGCTCGAGCCGGATGCTTGGGGCTGACGGACTACTCCAGCACCGACTACTCCAGCACCGCCACGCAGCGGCCGCAGAGGCTGGGATGGGCGCTGTGCTGGCCGATGTCGGTTTCGTAGTGCCAGCAGCGCTCGCATTTCTGACCATCGGCCTTGGCAATCCGCACGCGCAGGCCCGCCTCGTTGGCCTCCGCCAGCACCTCGCTGCTCGCTGCGGCCAGCTCCGCGCTGTCTAGCTGCAGGTCGGATACCAGCAGCCAATCGGCCAGGTTGTCGACATGGGGGTGGCTTGAGTTGGCCAGCCATTGCAGCGCGGCGGCGGCGTCCTCGCTGCCTTCGCCCAGCTCCAGGTGCACCTGCGCTTCGAGTGAGGCGCCCAAGGCCCCGCTGGCCCGGCAGCTCTCCAGCTGGCGGTTCACCAGGGCCCGCAGCGCCAGGATCCGTTCCATCGGCTGCTCCAGGTCTGGTCGGCGCCAGGTGGCAGGACCTGTGGGCCAGCCCCGTTCGAACACCGACGTCTCCGCCACCGGGTAGGGCAGGTTCTGCCAGATGTCCTCGGCCATGTGGCAGAGCACCGGCGCGATCAGGCCGGCGAGGCGCTCCACCACCAGGCTGAGCACCGTTTGACAGCTGCGGCGGCGGAATTCGGCTGCTCCGCTCACATAGAGCCGGTCCTTGGCGATGTCGAGGTAGACGTTGGAGAGGTCCACCACGCAGAAGTTCTGTAGCGCCTGAAAGAAGCGGTAGAACTCGAAGCGTTCGAAGTCTGCCGTCACGCTGTCGATCAGGGCAGCGGTCCGTTGCAGCATCCACTGATCGAGCAGCGGTAGCTGGTCGTAGGGCACAGCATCCCGCTCCGGCGCGAAGTCATGCAGGTTGCCCAGCAGATAGCGGGCCGTGTTGCGCACCTTGCGGTAGACGTCGGCCAGCTGCTTCACGATGCCCGGGCCCAGAGGCACGTCTGCCGAGTAATCCACTGAGCTCACCCACAGGCGCAGCACGTCGGCGCCGTAGGCGGGCTCCTGCTTTTCGTTCTTGCCGCCCTCCACCAGTACCGCCGGATCCACCACGTTGCCCAGCGATTTGCTCATCTTGCGGCCCTTCTCATCGAGGGTGAAGCCGTGGGTGAGCACCCGCTTGTAGGGGGCATGGCCGTTCACGGCTACCGAGGTGAGCAGGCTGCTCTGGAACCAGCCGCGGTGCTGATCACTGCCCTCGAGATAGAGATCGGCGGGGTAGTGGAGTTCGGGGGCACGGCTCGCACCGCCAGGGAGTCCGCCCAGGACCCCGGCCCAGGAGGAGCCGGAGTCGAACCACACGTCCATGGTGTCGGTGCCCTTGCGCCATTGGTGGGCTTCGGTGGCATAGGCCGCAGGCAGCAGGCCGGCCTCATCGCGCTGCCACCACACGTCGGCACCGTGCGCAGCGATCAGCCCCTGGATGTGGCTGAGGGTGGCTTCATTCAGCAACACCTCGCTGGTTTCGCGGTGATAAAAAACCGGGATTGGTACGCCCCAGGTGCGCTGACGGCTGATGCACCAATCGCCCCGCTCACTCACCATCGCTTCGATGCGGTTGCGGCCGCTGGCCGGTAGCCACTCCACCTGGGCGATGGCCTCGAGGGCTTGCTGGCGGAAGCCTTCCACTGAGGCAAACCACTGCTCGGTGGCACGGAAGATCGTCGGTTTCTTGGTGCGCCAGTCGTAGGGGTAGCGGTGCTCGTAGCGCTCCTGTTTGAGCAGCAGGCCGGTGCCCTCGAGGGCCTCGATGATCGAGGGGTTGGCGTCCTTGAGCACGTTGGTGCCGGCAAACGGCCCGGCTTCGGCCGTGAGGGTGCCGGCCTCATCCACCGGGCAGAGCACCGGCAGGCCGTATTTCTTGCCGGTGTTGAAGTCGTCCACGCCGTGGCCGGGGGCGGTGTGCACCAGGCCGGTGCCGGCTTCCGTGGTGATGTAGTCGCCGCCGATCACCACCGGGCTGGTCCGCTCCAGCAGCGGATGGCGGTAGATGATCCCTTCGAGCTCGGCACCTTTCACGCTGAGCAGCGGTTGGAGCTCCAGGTCCAGGCTGGTTTCCAGGCTCTCTCGCAGTTCAGCGGCCACCACCAGGTGGCTGGCGGCGGGCGCCGTGCTTTCGCCCCGGGGGATCACGGCGCAGAGGGCGTAGTCGAGCCGCTCGTTCACCGACACCGCCAGGTTGGCCGGCAGGGTCCAGGGGGTGGTGGTCCAGATGGCCACGGCCAGGCCGCCATCGGCCGTGAGCAGTTCCAGTGGCAGGCCCACGCCGGCGAGCTTGGCGGCCAGGGCTGCGGGCACCGTGTCCACCGGGAACGCCACGTAGACGCTGGGGGAGGTGTGGCCGTCGGGATATTCGAGTTCGGCCTCGGCCAGAGCGGTGCGTGAGCTGGGGCTCCAGTGCACGGGCTTGAGGCCCCGGTAGATATGACCGGCCAGCACCATGGCGCCGAACACACCGATCTGGGCGGCCTCGTAGTCCTTCTGCAGGGTGAGGTAGGGCGTCTCCCAGTCGGCCCAGATGCCCCAGCGCTGGAAGCCCTGCTTCTGGCCCTCCACCTGCTCCAGGGCATAGGCGTGGGCCTTCTGGCGCAAGGTCACCGGGGTGAGATCGGCCCGCTCGCCGCTGCTGAGGCCCTGGAGCACCTTGAGTTCGATCGGCAGGCCGTGGCAGTCCCAGCCGGGGATGAATCGCGCCTTCTTGCCCTGGAGGAGGGCGGTTTTGTTGATGATGTCCTTGAGGATCTTGTTCAGGGCGTGGCCCACGTGCAAGGCCCCGTTGGCATAGGGAGGGCCGTCGTGCAGGGTGAAGCTCTCGCCGGGGTTCTGCTGGCTGAGGCGTTCATAGAGGTGCTGCTCAACCCAGAAGGCCTGGATCTGGGGCTCCCGTTGCTTGGCATTCGCCCGCATGGCGAAGGGCGTCTGCAGCAGGTTCAGGGTGTCCTTGTAGGAGGTCTGCCCCGTAGCGGCGGTTTCGGGCTCAGGGCTGGCGGTCACGTCGCCTGGGATCAGCAAGGGCTGATTATCCCGCCTGGCCGCTGGCGGCCTGGGGCGCAGGGGGAGGGGCTTCTGTCTGGGGTGTTGCGGTGTCAGTCCCGGTGGTGATCAGGGCGTCGATCTCGGCAAAGGAGCTCACCACCACCGGATCGGCCTGCTCGGACGGCGATTCCCCTGTTTCGGAGCTCTCGTGGCTCTCGGGGCGCACCCAGCGCTTGCCGGTGGATTTGGGCTGGCGGCGCTGCGCCAGCCACTGACCCAGGCCACTGCCGGCGGTGGTCACCACGGCGATCAGATGGGCCAGCGTGGCTCCTGCCTGCTGGAGGCTCGTCTGCCAACGCTCCGCTGACCAGAGCCGCTGCTGCTCTTCCGGGGTGAGTTGCCGCCAGCGCCCCTGGGACACCTCGGCTGACAGCCGGCCGATCAGGAGTCCGCCACAGAGCACGCCCAGCATCGGGGCTCCGGTCAGCCGATCGGCGCTGGTTACCAGCACCAGGCCCAGCAACAGCACCACGGCGCCCCAGGCTGAATCCCGGGGCCGGCTGAGTTCGCTGGCCAGCAGCGGCAGCAGCAGGATGGTGAGGCCCAGCAGCAGCGCCAGGATTCCGCCCAGGGTGGCGAGCATGGCCAAGGGGAAGGGATGCGTCCATTGTGGGCGTCTATCCGGAGCTGTCCCTACAGTCGCGGTGCGCCCACCTGGCGGAATTGGTAGACGCGCTGGTTTTAGGTACCAGTGGCCTTGGTCGTGGGGGTTCAAGTCCCCCGGTGGGCATCAACGTTTTCTTAGGTTGCCGGGAGACAACGTTTTGGGGCGTGCTTCAGCCGCGATGACAGAGGTTCTGGCTGCCACCCCCACTGGGTTCGCTCCCACGGCTGACATGCCGTCCCCATCGCGGTTGGTGCCGCGCGAGTTTCTCGATCCGCCCGCACCTTGGAACCCCACGGTGGGTCTCTTCCTGGCGGGTTATGGCCTGGCTGCCCTCACCATCTGGGGCTGGTTTGTGGGCGGCTGGCCCCTGCCGGTACTGCTGGCCACCGGGTTTCTGGCCCTCCACCTCGAGGGCACCGTCATCCATGACGCCTGCCACAACGCCGCCCATCCCCATCGCTTCTGGAATGCGGTGATGGGCCATGGTGCCGCCCTGCTCCTGGGCTTCAGCTTCCCGGTGTTCACCCGGGTGCACCTGCAGCACCACGCCCATGTCAACGACCCCAAGAATGACCCGGATCACATCGTCAGCACCTTTGGGCCGCTGTGGCTGATTGCGCCCCGCTTCTTTTATCACGAGCTGTTTTTCTTTCGCCGCCGTCTCTGGCGCCGTTATGAGTTGTTTGAGTGGGGAATTGCCCGCGGAATTTTTGCCGCCATCGTGATTGCGGCAGCGCAAGGAGGGTTTCTCACGTTTGTATTCAATTGCTGGTTCGCTCCGGCCCTGATGGTTGGAGTCACCCTGGGCCTGTTCTTTGACTACCTCCCCCATCGCCCGTTCCAGTCACGCAATCGCTGGCACAACTCCCGCGTCTACCCGGGTAGGCTGATGAATTGGCTGATCATGGGGCAGAACTACCATCTGATCCATCACCTCTGGCCATCCATTCCCTGGTTTGAATATCGGCCCGCTTATCACGCCACCAAGCCGATTCTGGATGCCAAGGGATCACCCCAGCGACTCGGTCTCTTTGAGAGTAAAAGTGACGGTTTGAATTTCCTCTACGACATTTTTTTGGGGGTGCGCAGTCACCGCAAGAAGCGCAGCAAGCTGCGTCCGATTGCGGCACTGATGCCCACCCGCCATGCGCGCCGTCGGGTGTTAGAACTTCTGCACCGAACGGCTGTTTCCCCGGTCCGTTAGTCGGCCAGGATCTTGGGGACCCGGATGAAATCGCCCTCCCGTTGGGGGGCCTCATCCAGTAGCTCTTCCCGCACGCTGGTGGAAGTCACCACGTCCTCACGGGTCATGTTCACGACTTCCACGGCGCGGGTGGTGGGCGGCACCCCTTCGGTGTCCACGGTTTCGAGGTGCGCCACGTATTCGAGGATCCGCTCGAGCTGCCCGGTGTAGGTGGTGATCTTCTCCTCCGGCAGGGCGAGGCGGGCCAACTGGGCCACCTTGCGCACGTCGTCGGCGGTGATCTTGCTCATCGGGCGTTTCTGGCTGGCCAAGACGCTAGCGCTCAGGTCAGGAACGCTTCGAGGTCGGCTGCTAGGGCCGTGGCGGCCAGGTCTAGGAAGCGCTCGCCGTGGCTGGCCTGGGCCAGGTAGGGGTTGGAGCCCATGCGGCCATCGGGGTGGCGGCGGCGGAAATCCTCGGGACCGTGAATGGGCCCGGCGGGGGCTGGTTCGGGCAGGGGGCGTTGCTGGGCCTGCAGGCTCGGCTCCAGGTGCAGGGTGAGGGCGATTTCGCTGGGGGTGGCGTGGTGGCCTTCCTGGTCGCCATAGAGGGTGCGGGCCTCCTGGATCACCGGCCCGGCCATGAACCAATTGGCCAGCTTGCAGCGCAGCTGCGGGGCCACGGCCAGCCCCCGGTCGGCGGCGGTGGCATAGGCCTGGGCAAAGGCCGCCTTGCTGGTGGCGATGTTGCCGCCATGGCCGTTGATCACGTAGATCCGCTCAAAACCGTGGCGGGCTAGGGAGAGCACGATGTCGTGCAGCACCGCCAGCAGGGTGGAGGGTTGCAGGCTCACCGTGCCGGCAAAGCCGAGGTGGTGTTCAGCCATGCCGAACGGCTGGGCTGGGGTCACCAGCACGCCGGTGCGCCGGCCCACTTCCAGGGCCACGGCTTCGGCGGTGAGGGCATCGGTGCCGATGGCGCCGGTGGGGCCGTGCTGCTCGGTGGAGCCCAGCGGCACGATCACGCCCTTGCAGTGCGCCAGGTAGGCCTCCACTTCGGGCCAGGTGCGCAGTTGCAGCCGGATGGCTTCGGTGGGGCTGGCGGCCCGGGGGGCGGATTGGATCATGGTGAACAGCAACGGGCCCAGGCGGGCTGCCTAGGATTTCGATGCCAGCAGTGCCCAGGGCCCATGCTGCACCGCAAGCTTTACCAGTTTTGTGCCGAACAGCGCCCGGTGTGGGTGTTCTTGCGTGATCAGCAGCGCTGGATTGAAGAGGCCACGGTGGTGGAGATCGAGGGGGATCTGGTCACCCTGCGCTACGACGCCGAGGACGACGACGAAACCCACAGCTGGGAGGAGAGCGTGCGCCTCGACTCGATCGGGGCCGTCAGCACCCGCCTGGCCTACGTGTGCCGCAGCGGCAGCCCGGATGACGTGATCACTTCCGAAGACTGCCCAGAAGCGGAGCGGCTGAGCAACCCCTGAGGGGGTGTCTGGTCAGTGGGGCGTTCAGTGGGCCGTGCCGTTGCCGTCGTAGTTGTCGGTGTCGTAGTAGCCGCCCTTGGTGCCGAAGAACAGGGTGGCGAGCACGAACAAGCCACTGCCGCCCAGGAGCACGGAAGCGAGGGTGAACCCGGAGCTGTGCATGGGGCTGGGGGGATGTACGGGTGAGTGCGCCCACTCTGGCGCGGTGAAGGCCTCTGAGCAGCCCGTGTTCACCACCACTAACTTGCGCGCGATGCCGTCGGTGGACCGTGAGTTTGGATTTGCAGGGGCTTGTGGCCGCCGTGGCTGTGATGGCCGTCGCTCCGTTCATCGGCCGCCTGGTGGCCGGCCGTGTGCCCACGGTGGCGCTGCAGATGCTGGGGGGGATCCTGGTGGGGCCCGCTGGCCTGGGTTGGTTGGTTCCTGCGCCGGCGATAGATCTGTTTTCCAAGATCGGCCTTGGTCTGATCTTTGCCCTGATCGGGTTGTCGATTGATCAGCGCACCTTGCGTGGTGTGGCCGGTCGTCTCGGGGGTTTGGGCTGGGTGGCCACGGTGGGGGTGGGGCTGTTGCTGGCCTTCACCCTGCCCCTTGGGGGCGGTTTGCGGCCAATCGCCCTGGTGGTGGCCCTGAGTTCTACGGCGCTGTCCACCTTGCTGGTGGTGCTGCGGGAGTCGGGGGAGTGGGGGTCGCCGCTGGGGCGGTTGTTGTTGAGTGCGGGCACTTGGGGGCAGCTCGGCCCTGTGCTGGCGGTGGCGCTGTTGCTGGGATCGGCCGATCCGCTCACCACGGTGCTGAGTGTGGCGTTGGTGGTGTTGACTGCGGGTCTTCTGGCGGCAGTGCCCGGGCCGATCACGCAGACGCGCGCGTGGGGCTGGGCCACGTCGGTGGTTGGCGTTTCAGCGGCAACGCCACTGCAGTTGTTGCTGTTGCTGGTGGTGGGGCTGATGGCCCTTTCGGCGGCCCTGGGGGTCGATATCCTGCTGGGAACGGTGTTGGCGGGGTTGGTGATGCGGCGCTTCATCGCTGATCCCGAGAGCTCTGAGGGGCTCCAGCAGCTGGAGACCTCGGCCTATGGCCTCTTTGTGCCGCTGTTCTTCGTGGTGGCCGGCTCACGGCTCGATTTGGACTCGGTGGCAGCCCATCCCTGGGGGCCGGTGATCTGCCTGGTCGGGATCCTGCTGATCCGTGGTCTGCCCCAGTGGCTGCTTTATCGCCGGGCCCTGCCCGATCGGGCCGAGCGCCTGCGCTTTGTGCTGCTGGTGTCGCAGTCGTTGAATTTGCCGATCGTGGTGGCCTATCTGGAGGTGCAGGCCGGTTTCATGTCGCCCCAGGTGGAGGCGGCTCTGGTGGGGGGCAGCCTGTTGTCGGTGCTGTTGCTGCCGGCCTTGGCT
>JBEEKG010000027.1:0-6438 GCA_041168785.1 Cyanobacteriota bacterium | reverse complement strand
GCAGGCGTGCCGGCGGCACCTGGAAGGCCTGGGCCGCGGACGGGGCCGCCGCTGCCTGTTCCAGCAGTGGCAGGGCCGCGGCCAGGGCGCCATCCACATCGCCGTGTTGCTGCAAGCAGCCTGCCGCCACCAACGGATCGATCAGGTCAGAAAAGTTGGCCATGTCGGGGCCACAGACCACCGGACGCCCCAAGGCGGCGGGCTCAAGGGGATTTTGGCCTCCATGGGGCTGGCCCAATGGATAGAAACTGCCCCCCATCACCACCACCGTCGCCGCGGCGATCCAGGTACCCATCTCGCCGATCACATCCGCCACCAGCACGTCGGCCGGCAACGCCGAGGGAAGCGATGCCCCAGAGGACCATTCACTCCAGAGAGTGGCCGACAGCCCACAGGAGCGCCCCAGGGCACGCACCTCCACAGCCCGTTGGGGATGGCGGGGAACCAGCAGCAACCCGAAACCCCGGCCCGCCAGGTTGCGGGCGCACCAGGCCCGCAACCACTGCTGCTCCTCACCGGGATGGCTGCTGGCCAGCAGCAGGACGGGCCGGCCGCCAAACAGCTGATGCAGCCGTTGCAGATGCCCTGCATCCACAGGCGGTGGAGCCGCATCGAGCTTGGTTGACCCGGCAGCACGCACGTCGCGGGCGCCCAGCCTGCGGAAGCGCACGGCATCGGCCTGCGACTGGGCCATGCAGACCTCCACGCTGGAGAGCAACCAGCCCGCGTACCAGGGGAGACGGCGATGCCGCCGAAAGGATCTCTCACTCATGCGGGCGTTGATGAGCTGCAGATGGGGCATCGCCCGCATGAGCTCTGGCCAGAGCTCGGCCTCGGCCAACACACCCAGCCGAGGCCGCCAATGGCAGCGAAAGGGAAGGAACGCCAGCCAATGATCGATCGGTACATATTGATGAATCACGCCGGCCGGCAAAACACGCGCCGCCAGGGCGGCGGACGTGCGGGTCACCGTGGTGATCAGCACTCCAGGGGCACCATGCCGACTCTGCACCGCACCCAGCACCGGCAGCAGACTGTTGAGCTCCCCGACGCTGGCGGCGTGGAACCACACCAACGGGCCTGGGGGCCGGCGGCAAGTGGGCCAACCCAGCCGCTCCATGACGCGCCGGGGGTCTTCCTTGCCCTGGGCCAGTCGACCCACCAACACCCCGAGCCACAGAGGCGTCAGCGCCAGGGCGAGCAGCCGATACAGGTTCAGCAGAAACCAGGGGGGCAGATTCACGGCGACAACTCACCGGCACAAGCGGCCGCCTGGCGAAGACCCGCGGCCAGCCGTTCCTGCCCCTCTTCGAGGGGGTCCTCCAAACGCAGCGGCTCTCCAAGGGCGATCACAACACGGGAGAAGGGCAGGGGCAGCACCGATCGATCCCAGGAGCGCAGACGGTGGACACGGGAACAGGCGACCGCCACGGGAACAATCGCGCAACCGGAGAGCTGGGCCAGGTGGATCACCCCAGCCTTGACCTGCTCGGCCGGCCCCTGCGGTCCATCCGGCGTGATGCACACCGACTCGCGCTGGTCCAGCACCCTGCGGAGATGCAAATAGGCCTTGAGGCCCCCGCGGGTTGACGAACCAGCCACGACCTTCAGACCCCGAAGCCGCACCGCCACCGCCACGATCTGGGCATCCCGATGGGCGCTAAGCAGCACGGTGATGGGCTGGCGCTGAAAGCCCCGCAACAGCGGCACGAAAAAGGCATGGCGGTGCCAAAGGGCAAAGATCACGGCAGCGCCCTGCTCCCTCACCAACTGCTCCACCCCCGGGTGGACCTGAAAGCGGATCCGGGAGGTGCGGCGAAACAGCTCGCCATAGGCGTTGAGGAGCACCCCGGCCAACGTGGCCAGGAGGCGGTTGTTGAACAGCGTTCGTTTCTTCGCCAAACCAAGTCACCTGCTTTGGCAAGCCCCGTGCCCCAGCCTGCTCGCCCATGGCGCGACGAGGGACCGATGGGGCTTCCCGCTCACCAGAAAACCCCCACAGACCGCCCGGAGGCAACCCTGCAGGGGCTTTTCAGAACGGCATCCCTGGCGCGTCAGGCGGAACCCACACCCACGTAGGAGCCGTAGAAGAACAGACCCACCACAAAAATGACGGCCATGCCACCGGCGGTGGCCACGAGCCAGAGGGGGAGCACGCCTTCGGTCCAGCGCGAGCGCCAGGCCACGGCCGGACGGCCGTCGGGAAGACGATCGGGAATCCGGCCGTCAGGCAGGTTGGACTTCTTGCCGCTCATCGGTGGCTCTCCTGGTGACGTGAATCAGGGATCAGTTGAAGAAATAGCTCGAGAAGAGGATGCCGATCGTGAACACGAACAGCAACCCCAGAAAGAGGCTGGTGCGGTTCAGTTCAACCGGCAGGTTGTTGGGGTTGGGGGAGCGTTGCATGGCTGGTGGTGAGAAACCGGCTCAACGGCGAACGAATTGCATGGCGGCCAGGGCCCCCAGAAAAAACACCGTGGGGATGCCCAAGGCATGCACCGACAACCAGCGAACCGTGAAGATCGGGTAGTTGCGGGGCGTGGTCGAAACGGAAGACTGGGTCATGGCTTATTTCAGGCGCAGGTCAAGCTGGCTCTTGCCCTCGTAGCGCTGGCTCACGACAGGAGCCTTGCTCTCCTGAGCCTGGAAATAGGCATCAGGGCGAGGCGTGCCAAAGGCGTCGTAGGCCAGGCCCGTGGACACGAACAGGAAACCCGCCAGGAAGATGGCAGGCAGGGTGACCGCATGGATCACCCAGTAACGAATGCTCGTGATGATCTCGAAGAACGGGCGTTCTCCAGTTGAGCCGGCAGCCATAGCGACAAGCGTTCAGCTCGGAGATCCTAGGGGTGCGCCGCCGGGGGATGGGAGCGGAACGGCGGCTTGGTTACAGAAGTTGGCGGCTGCGAGGGTCGCCCTGACAACAGCCAGGGCACACCCGCTCAACCCACCCAGCGGAGCAGGGAGCCCCGCTCGCCCAGCACGAAGCCTTTGCCGTCGGGGCTGAAGCTGATGCGCGTGAAGTTGGAAGGCTGGGCAGCCCCAACCGGGTCCTTCTGCCAGCTCTTGCCGCCATCGCTCGACACCAACAGGGTGCCGCTGCCGCCACCCGTCCAGATCGAGCCATCCGGGGCCCAGGCCATGTCGAGATAGCCATAGCCATTGGTGATCGGCACCACGGCCTTGCCCCACTCCTCCACGTTGGCGGCGTCGGGGTTGAATCGGATCTGGGCTCCGCGGGCCAGCATCCAGAGGGTTCCATCGGGCTGGAATCCCATCGACTGCAGCCGCTGGCTGCTCATGCGCTGGTGGGGCTGCCAGGTGCCCTGACCGGGGTCCCAGGTGGAGAAGAAGTTGCCCAGGCTGCTGACGCTCACATAGCGGCCGTCATCGAAGCGTCGCAGCTCCCGCACCGCACCAGCGGCGTCATCCACCTCGGCCTGCCAATTGGTGCCCCCGTCACGGGTTTCGTAGATGGCTCCCACGTTGGTGGCCAGCTCGGCCTGGTTGGCGCCGAGGGCCGTGATCAAGTACGGCTCCCCGGGCAGCTTGGTGTCCAGAAATAGGCGGCTCCAGTTCTGGCCGGCGTCGGTCGTGTGCAACAACAGGCCCGGCTGGCCGGCGATCCAGCCCTCGTCCCCACGGAAATCGATGCTGATCAGACGGAAGTTTTCCTCCTCCGGTAGGTCGAGGGCCCGCTCGGCCCAACTGGCTCCTCCGTCTTCGGTTTCCAAGATCAGCCGGTTGCTGCCCACCAGAAAGCCATGACGGTCATTGGTGAAGGCCACATCAAGGGGATTGGCCTTGGTGGCGAGGGCGACGGGCTGCCAGGGACTGGTGGCGGCTACCGGCAAACCCGTGGTGACACAGCCGGAGAGGCCGAAGCCCAGTCCGACCACCACAAGCAGGCTGATCAGGGGACGCAGCAGGAGCTGAAGGGGACGGGACAGGGAAGAGCCGGTCATCAGCGCAGGGAATAAAGGGAGAGGAAGAAGGCGAAGGCCAAGGCGAAGCCCCCGAAGATCAACACATTCTTCTGGCCGGGGGTGAGGCGGTTGACCCCGAGGCCGAAGTTGAGATTCTCCTCGAAGCCACTGGGCTTGTTTCGTGGGCCGATGTCCTTGAAGGCGCCCACCCGGCTACGGCAGACCGGGCAACGGAAGCCGATGGGATCCAGCTCCACGAAGGGCGTGCCAGGCTCAATGGCCAGCTTGCGAACCCCCTCGGCCGGGTCGTAGACGAAACCACAGCTGCGGCACTCGAAGCGATGGGTGGCCGGATCTACCGCAGGCTCGGCGGCGGGGATGGGATCAGGGAGCGGGGTGGGCTCGGGGACCGATGTGACCTCAGGAAGGGGCTCGGGCGTTTCAGTGGAGCTCATCCCAGGGCCTGAGGTGGTGGCCCCACTGTATCGACGGGCCCCAGGCCCCGGGCGCGGATGCCAGACTGCGAGCCAAGTTTGGCAGGCTCGAATGTTCGTGCTCTCCGGCTACGACGCCTTTCTTGGCTTCCTGCTGATCTCGGCGGCTGTGCCCGTGCTGGCGTTGGTGGCCAACAAGCTGCTCTCGCCAAAGAGCCGGGTGGGTGAACGGGAGCTCACCTATGAATCGGGCATGGAGCCGATTGGTGGTGCCTGGATTCAGTTCAATATCCGCTACTACATGTTTGCGCTGGTCTTTGTCATCTTTGACGTGGAGACCGTCTTCCTTTATCCATGGGCCGTGGCGTTCCACCGTCTGGGCCTGTTGGCCTTCATCGAGGCCCTTATCTTCATTGCCATCCTCGTGGTGGCCCTGGCCTACGCCTGGCGCAAGGGCGCCCTCGAGTGGAGCTGACCGATGACCAACACGATCCCTGCTGACAGCCTCTCCATCAACGCCCTCAAGGATCTGAGGGCAGCCAGCTGCAATCCGGTCGGGGCTCCGTCCGTGACCTCGGACCTGTCCGAGAACGTGATCCTGACCACTCTCGATGACATCCACAACTGGGCCCGACTGAGCAGCCTCTGGCCGCTTCTCTACGGCACCGCCTGCTGCTTCATCGAGTTTGCGGCCCTGATCGGGTCCCGCTTTGACTTCGATCGTTTCGGGCTCGTGCCCCGCTCCAGCCCTCGCCAGGCCGACCTGCTGATCGTGGCTGGCACTGTGACCATGAAGATGGCCCCAGCCCTGGTCCGGCTCTACGAACAGATGCCCGAGCCCAAGTACGTGATCGCCATGGGGGCCTGCACGATCACTGGGGGCATGTTCTCCGCCGACTCCACCACCGCGGTGCGTGGCGTGGACAAACTGATCCCCGTGGATCTCTACCTGCCCGGATGTCCGCCCCGGCCGGAGGCGATCTTTGATGCGGTGATCAAGCTGCGCAAAAAAGTGGGCAACGAGGCCCTAGCCGAACGCGGCAACCTCCAGCAGACGCACCGCTACTGCACCGTGTCCCACCAGATGAAAGCGGTGGAGCCCATCGTCAACGGCCAATACCTCACCGCCGAAACCCAAAAACAGGCCCTGGCTGCGGCCAGCGCCCTGCCGATGCCAACCCCGGCGGCCGCCATCCCCGCCAAAGCCAACGCCTGAGCGCCACCCGCCATGCCCGAAGAGACCCCTATCCCCTCGCCTGAGCCATCGCGCCAGGCAACCCCTACAGCGACTCCTGAGGACGGGGCGCTCCAGGGTCCAGCATCTCCCGCTGCGGGGGCCGTGGGCGCCTGGCTGGCCAGCCAGGGCTTCGACCAGGTCGCACTCGGCTCCGACCATCTCGGTGTGGAGATGATCGCCGTCGAACCCGTGTTCCTGCCCGTGATCGCGACCGCCCTCAAAACCCAGGGCTTCGACTACCTGCAATGCCAGGGCGGCTACGACGAAGGGCCCGGGGGCCGGCTGGTGAGCTTCTACCACCTGGTGAAACTGGCGGCCCTGGCCGATCGCAGCACCGCAGGAGTTCCACCTGCTGGAGCAGCGCCGGAAGAGGTCCGCCTCAAGGTGTTCCTGGAGCGCGATGGCGACCTCACCATTCCCACCCTCTATGGCCTCTTCCGGGGAGCGGACTGGCAGGAGCGCGAAACCTTCGACATGTACGGCATCCGTTTTGAGGGCCACCCCCACCCCAAACGCCTGCTGATGCCGGAGGACTGGAAGGGCTATCCGCTGCGCAAGGACTACGTGCAGCCCGACTTCTACGAAATGCAGGACGCCTACTAGCAGGCCCCTTAGTTCCCCCGTTGGTGTTTGCGGAAATAGCGCATCACGGCGAGGGCCACGCTGCGCGGATCGTGCCGAAGAGTGGCTGTCGGCCGGGCGCCCTGTAGCGGAGCCAGAGTCACGTCATAGCCCTGACGGCGCAGCTGGCGCGCATCACAGGCCACCGGTTCGGCCCCCTGATGGCGGTAGTGGTCAACCAGGAGGGAATCGCCGAAATCCTCCTGGGCCAGCACGGCGG
>JBEEKG010000026.1:0-10733 GCA_041168785.1 Cyanobacteriota bacterium | reverse complement strand
CAGGCGGGCCTGAGCCTCAAGCGCCTGGGCTTTCTCTATGAGTGCCTGCTGGAGTTGCCGGTGACCTTGCGCCACGGCGACGTGGCCGAGGAGGTGCTCGCCTTCGCCCGTCGCCATCGGGCCGATGGGGTGGTGACCACCGCGGCGGTGGCGCCGCGCTTTGCCCTGTTGCGCGAGCGGATCGCCGCCCAGCTGCCGGTGCAGGTGCTGGATCCCGAGCCCTTCGTGGAGCTGCCGGAGCCGGTCGATCTGCGCCGTTTCAGTTGCTACTGGCGCCGGGCTGAGCCGGTGCTGTGGGGGCGGGCTGGAGCAGCCGTTCCTCCTGTTCCAGCACGGCGTTGGGATCGCTGAGCAGGTCGGGTTCCTCCAGCAGCGGGTAGGACTCGGGTTTGATCTCTTGGGCCGAGCGGGGCGGCTCCACCCAGCTGAAGCTGGTGCGGGGTGCTCGCTCACGGCAGAGGGCCTCGCTCTGCTCGCGCAGGGCCCGGCGCACGTCCGCCCGGGCGACGGCCTGGAAGAATTCCTCGCGCGGGGCGAGTCCGGAGCTGAAGGGGGCCGTGCCATTGCCGTTGAACAGGCGGGCCGCATCGGCGCTCCAGCGGGGCTGGCAGCGGCCGCCCTGGCGGGTGTCGGTGTCGATCCAGATGTGCAGGCCGTAGCCATCGGGCTGGCTCACCACGGCCAGGCCGTCGTGGGGCAGACGGCGCGACAGGGGGTAGATCGCCCAGGTGGGATGGCGGTGGGCTGGCACACAGGCACTCAGGACACTGGCGCCTAGGCCGGTGGCGAGGGCCGTGGCCAGGGCGCGGCCCAGGGGGGGGAGTCTCCGGAATGGGGTCACAATTGGGAGGCGCATTGCGGAGGGTTGGGAATCATGGCCCTCACCGCCTCCACGATGGTGCAGCTGGGCACACCGTTGCTTCTGGACAGGATCGCCGCGGAGCTGGGCGCTGGCACCACCCTGCAGGTGAGCGGCGTCCCTCTGGATGTGGTGGCGCTGGCGGGGCGCCCGGTGCTGGTGCTGTTTCTCTGTGCCCATTGCCCGTTTGTGAAGCACATCGAGCCGGAACTCACCCGGCTGGCCGGCGATCACGCGGGAGGCACGGGCCCCGATGGGCTGCAGCTGATCGGGATCTCCAGCAACAGCACCCTCAGCCATCCCCAGGACGGCCCGGAGGGTCTGCGGGCCCAGGCCTCTGCCTGCCACTGGACCTTTCCCTATCTCTTCGATGCCGAGCAGACCCTGGCCCGGGCGTTTCACGCGGCCTGTACGCCCGACCCGTTCCTGTTTGGCCCTGACCATCGGCTGGCGTATCACGGCCAGTTCGATGCCAGCCGTCCCGGTCAGGGCGAGCCCTGCGACGGCCGGGATCTGCGTGCCGCCATTGCCGCCGTCGTTGCGGGACATCCGGTGATCGCGGAGCAGCGCCCGTCCATCGGCTGCAACATCAAGTGGCATCCCGGCCGCGAACCGGAGTGGTGGGCGACTTAAGTTGCTCCCTATGCAAGTGCCCCCCTTCAGCCTCAGCGAGCAGATCCAGGAGCTGGGTGCAGCTCTCGATCAGGCCGTGCTGGAGGTGTTGCGCAGTGGTCAGTACATCGGCGGCGCCACGATTGCCCGCTTTGAAGCCGACTTCGCCACGGCCTGTGGCGTTCCCCACGCCATCGGCTGTAACAGCGGTACCGATGCCCTGATCCTGGCCCTGCGGGGCCTGGGGATCGGCCCTGGGGATGAGGTGATCACCGCCTCCTTCAGCTTTTTTGCCACCGCTGAAGCGATCAGCGCCGTCGGCGCCACGCCGGTGTTTGTGGATGTGGAAGAGAGCAGCTATCTGATCGATCTCGACCAGCTGGAAGCCGCCATCACCCCCGCCACCCGGGCGCTGCTGCCCGTCCATCTGTTCGGCCGCCCCGTCGACATGGAGCGGGTCTGTGAGATCGCCGCCCGGCACGGTCTCAAGGTGATTGAAGACTGTGCCCAGGCCACGGGAGCCAGCTGGGCCGGACGACCTGTGGGCAGCTGGGGGGATGCGGGCTGCTTCAGTTTCTTCCCCACCAAGAACCTCGGCGGCGGTGGGGATGGGGGCGCGATCACCTGTCGGGATGGCGAGCTGGCCCAGACCATCCGTGAGCTGGCGGTGCACGGCATGCCCCGCCGCTACCTCCACACGGCCCTGGGCTACAACAGCCGTCTCGATGCCATCCAGGCGGCCGTTCTCAACGTCAAGCTGCCCCATCTGCCTCGCTGGGTCGAGCGCCGCGGCGCCATTGCCCGCCATTACCGCGAGCTCCTGGTGGCCCTCGGTGCGGTGGCGTTGCCGGAAGCTGGCCCCGCGGGTCACAGCTGGAACCAATTCGTGCTGCGGGTGCCCCAGTGCCCCGGTGCCCGCGCCTGCGAGGCAGCACCTGGTGCCTGTGTGCCCTCGACCGACAGCGCCACCTTCGCCCTCCCCGAGGCCTGCTGCCGCGACTGGCTCAAGCAGCAGCTGCAGGAGGCCGGCGTCAGCACGATCATTTACTACCCCATCCCCATCCACCGCCAGCCGGCCTATGCCGAGTTGGGCTATGGCCCGGGGTCCCTGCCGATTACCGAGCGCCTCTGCAGTGAGGTGCTCAGCCTGCCGATCTTCCCCGAGCTCACTGACGCGCAGCAGCAGCGTGTGATTGAGGTGCTCCGCAGTGTGGTGGGGCAACCCGTTCCTGTTTGACCCCTGCTCGGATCAGGTCTTGATCGTGGCGTAGAGGGCCTTAAATCGGGCCTGTTGGATTTTGTGGTTCACCAAGGGCGCCGGGTAGCCCCGGCGCTCCAGCGGGGCGATCGCCCCGCTGATCAAATCGCGGGTGCTCACGTGGCGCAGTTCCGGTAGCCACGTGCGGATGTAGGTGCCTTCGGGATCGAACTTGCTGGCCTGGGTGGCCGGGTTGAAGATGCGCAGGGGCTTGGGGTCCATGCCGCTGCTGGCGCTCCACTGCCAGCCGCCGTTGTTGGCGGCCAGGTCGCCATCCACCAGACGCGCCATGAAGGCGGCTTCCCCCCAGCGCCAGTCGCAGATCAGGTCCTTTACCAGGAAGGACGCCACGATCATTCGGCAGCGGTTGTGCATCCAGCCGCTGGCGTTGAGCTGGCGCATGGCCGCATCGATGATTGGCATGCCCGTGAGTCCGTCGCGCCAGGCCTCAAACCAGCCCTGGTCGTTGTCCCAGGGGAAGGAGCGCCACTGGGGCCGGTAGGGGCCGCCTGCCAGCTCCGGAAAATGGAACAGGGCCTGCTGGTAAAACTCGCGCCAGGCGAGTTCCTGTTCCCACACCTGGATCGACTGCCGCTCCTCTTCGCTGCGGGCCAGGGAGCGGGCCTGCTGGGCGGCCCCCCAGGCCTGGCGCGGGCTGAGCGTGCCGAACTTGAGGGCGGCGCTGAGGGCTGAGGTGCCCGCCTCCCCAGGGATGTTGCGGCCCGGTTCGTAGCCCAGTAGGGGGATGGAGCGGCCCTCCCCATCGCAGAAGGCCAGGAGTTGCTCCTGGGCCGCCCGTTCGCCGGGGCGGCAGGGGCAGAGCTCGGCGCCGCTAAAGCCATGTTCCAAGTCCGGGCTGGCGATTGGCAGACCCGTCAGGGCTTGGGCCAGCTGGGCGGGGTCGGGATCGATCAGGGAATGCGGCGGTGGCAGGGAAGTCAGACCACCGGCTTGCTCCACCTGGCTGCGCCAGTTGCGCCAGAAGGGTCCGTAGACCCGATAGGGGTCGCCGCTGCCGGTTTGAAGGGCTTCCGGGGGGATCAGCAGCTGGTCCCAATCGGCCAGCACCTTGCGCCCCTCCGCCTGCAGGGCCCGCGCCACCCGTCGGTCGCGCTCACGCCCGAACGGCTCCACGTCCCGGTTCCAGGCCACCACGTCGGCGCCGAGGGCGCTGGCCAGGCGGGGGAGGAGTTCGGCCGGATCCCCGCGCAGGATCACCAGCCGGCTGCCGGCCTGCTGCCAGCTCTGCTCCAGCTCCCGCAGGCTCTCAGATAGAAACCACAGCCGTGCCGGCGCCATGGTGGGGTCCGAGAGGATGGCTGGATCGAGCACGAACACTCCGGTGACTGCCGGGGTGGTGGTGGCTGCAGCAGCCAGGCCCCGGTTGTCCGCCAGGCGAAGGTCGCGGCGGTGCCAGAACAGCCAGCGGGGTGGAGTCATCAGATCGCTCTCAACGGGTCACGCCTCTCAGAGGCCGAGCAGTTGCTTGGCCCGCAGCCAGGCGGTGACGCTCTTGCCATCGAGGTACTCGTTGCCGCTGGCCAGGGCCGCATCCAGTTCGCCGGGCTCCATCAGCAACACCTCCAGGTCTTCGTCGTCGTCGCCGGCGGGGGGCTCGGCCAGGGGGCTGAGCTCGCGGGCCAGGAACAGGTGGATCACCTCATCGGAGTAGCCAGGGCACGGCAACATCGCCCCCAGGGCATCCCAGCGGCTGGCGCTGTAGCCGGCCTCCTCCTGGAGCTCTCGCTGCATGGTGCTGAGGGGATCTTCGCCGTCATCGAGGGTGCCGGCGGGAAATTCCAGCAGCCGGGTGGCCACGGCGAATCGGTACTGGCGCAGCACCACCACCCGGCCGTCGTCGAGCACGGGTACGGCCAGGGAGGCGCCAGGGTGTCGGATCAGGCCGAAGCTGCCCACCACGCCCATCGGCAGTTCGACCCGGTTCACCTCAAAGCGGATCTTGCGGGCCTCCAGGCAGGCGGTCGTTTCCAGGTGGCGCGCGGGCTCGGGAGCGGGGAGGGGCGCCATGGGCGAGCGGTGATTCGGGCAGTGAGATCAGCATCGCGCAGAGATGGCTGCTGTTCAGCCACCACGCTCCCCCTCCAGCTGCTCGGGCCAACCGGCTCGACCGGTGAGGGCCATTGCCGTGCCGCCGGGCCCTAGGGCTGCCTGTCCCAGAGCCACCCCTCCCAGAGCTGCGCCGAGGTTCGCCTCCAGGGCCGCCAGCGGGGCCAGCACGAAGTCCCGCTCGCGCCAGAGGGGATGGGGTAGCTGCAGTCGGGGGGTCTGGCAGCGCAGATCTCCCCACCACAGCAGGTCGAGGTCGAGGCTGCGGGGTGCCCAGCGTTCGTGGCGCTCCCGGCCAAAGTGCTGTTCCAGCCCTTGCAACTGCTCCAGCAGCGCCTCGGCCGCCGTGGTGTGGGGGGGGCTGGGGCCATCCACCAGCACCACGGCATTGAGGTAGTTGGGTTGGCCCGGAGGGCCGCCCACGGGTTGGGTTTCAAAGAGGGGTGACCAGCGCAATGTCACCGCTTCCCCTGGGGGTGGCAGGCTCTCGTGCCACTCCAGCACCCTGGCTTCGAGCAGGGGCCGTACGGCGATCAGGGTGGCGAGCGGGCTGCCAACGGGGCCAGGCAGGTTGGCGCCAAGCGCAATGGCGAGGGTTGTCGAGGCGGCTGGGCCGGTCTGATCAGCGAGACTGGCGCGCACGTGAATCGAACCCGGGCCTCCCCATGGTTGCAAGCGGATCGACGCCCGGCGCCACCGCCACCAGCAGCGATATCGCATCGAGAGCCTTTCCGCTGGCCGCCATTACAGGCCACGGCACCCTCAAGCTGGCCCTGCTGCTGGCGGCGGTGGATCCGGGCTTGGGGGGTGTCGTGATCGCCGGTGGCCGTGGCACCGGCAAATCCGTGCTGGCGCGAGGTCTCCATGCCCTGCTGCCTCCGATCGATGTGCTCGATCTGGGTGCCTCCGCTCCCGGCCAGCCAGCCCCCGCAGCGCTCAACATCGATCCCCAGCGCTCCGACGACTGGGACGCCGCCACCTGCGCCCGGCTCATCGAGCTGGGCGCCGATCCCTCGGGCGCCGATGCCAAGGCCTTGCTGCCCACGCGGGTGATTCCGGCTCCCTTCGTGCAGGTGCCCCTCGGTATCACCGAAGACCGGCTGGTGGGCTCCGTGGACGTCACGGCCTCTCTGGCCAGCGGCCAGGCCGTGTTCCAGCCCGGCCTGCTGGCGGAAGCCCACCGGGGTGTGCTCTACGTCGACGAGCTCAACCTGCTCGACGACAACATCACCAACCTGCTGCTGGCGGCGGTGGGCTCTGGTGAGAACCGCATCGAGCGCGAGGGCCTCAGCCTCAGCCATCCCTGCCGCTGCCTGCTGATCGCCACCTACAACCCCGAGGAGGGGGTCGTGCGGGATCACCTGCTGGATCGTTTCGCCATCTGCCTGAGTGCCAACCAGGTGCTGGAGCTCGATCAGCGGGTGGAGATCACCCGCAGCGCGATCGGCCACGCCGAATCGAGCGAGCAGTTCCGCCAAACCTGGCAGGAGGAGACCGACGCCCTTGCCACCCAGCTGCTGTTGGCGCGCCAATGGCTTCCGGACGTACAGATCTCTCGCGAGCAGATCACCTATCTGGTGGCCGAGGCCATGCGTGGTGGCGTGGAGGGCCACCGGAGTGAGCTCTATGCCGTGCGGGTCGCCCGCGCCCATGCCGCCCTCAGTGGCCGGGACCGGGTGGAAGCCGATGACCTGCAGGTGGCCGTCCGTTTGGTGATCGCGCCGCGGGCGCTGCAGCTGCCGCCCCCCGATCCCGACCAGCCCCTCGAACCGCCGCCGCCGCCCCCGCCCCAGGGTGAGCAGGAGCCCGAGCAGCCCGAGCCCCCCGATAACGAGCAGGATCCCGACCAGCCCGAGGACGACAACGAAGACAACAACGACCAAGAGGAGGACAGCCCCGAGGATCAGGCGCCGCCCCAGGTGCCTGAGGAGTTTCTCCTCGACCCGGAGGCCATCGCCATCGACCCCGATCTGTTGCTCTTCAATGCCGGCAAGGCCAAGAGTGGTGGCAGCGGCAGCCGGTCCGTGGTGTTCAGCGATTCGCGCGGCCGCTACGTGAAGCCGATGTTGCCCCGCGGCCCCGTGAAGCGCATTGCCGTGGATGCCACCCTGCGGGCGGCGGCGCCTTATCAGAAATCCCGCCGCGAGCGCGAACCCCATCGCACCGTGATCGTCGAAGACGGCGATCTGCGGGCGAAGCAACTGCAGCGCAAAGCTGGGGCCCTGGTGATCTTTTTGGTCGATGCGAGTGGCTCCATGGCTCTCAACCGCATGCAGAGCGCCAAGGGCGCCGTCATCCGGCTCCTCACCGAAGCCTATGAAAATCGCGATGAGGTGGCCCTGATTCCCTTCCGCGGCGAGCAGGCCGACGTGCTGCTGCCCCCCACCCGCTCGATCACCGCCGCGCGCCGGCGGCTGGAATCGATGCCCTGCGGCGGCGGGTCACCCCTGGCTCACGGCCTCTCCCAGGCCGCCCGGGTGGGGGCCAACGCGCTGGCCACCGGCGATCTGGGTCAGGTGGTGGTGGTGGCCATCACCGATGGCCGCGGCAACGTGCCCCTCAGCCGCTCCCTCGGCCAGCCCCAGCTGGAGGGTGAGGAGCCTGTGGACCTCAAGGAGGAGGTGAAGCAGGTGGCCAGCAAATATCGGGCCCTGGGCCTGAAGCTGCTGGTGATCGACACCGAGCGCAAGTTCATCGGCAGTGGCATGGGCAAGGATCTCGCCGAGGCCGCTGGCGGCAAATACGTGCAGCTGCCCAAGGCCAGCGATCAGGCCATCGCCACCATTGCCATGGAGGCGATCAACGGGGTTTAGTGGCGCCTGCTGCACGGGCCGCTTTGTCCCGTTCCACTCCGGTTTGGGCGGGGTAGAGCTCGTCGAAGAATTTGCCCAGGCCCACCGCCACGCTGCGAATCCCGTCCATGAAGCGGGGGTCGTCGGTGAGTTTGGTCACATCTCCGCCCACCGCGTTCCATTTGGCCGTGAGCTGTTCTGCGTTGCTCACGGTCGTCTGCAGCTCTTGAAGCGTTTTGGGATTGTCGAGAGCGGCCAAGACCCGCTTCAGGTGGGCGCTGCTGCTGTTGAGGTTGGTGATGGTGGGGTGAGCCGCTTGCACTGTGGTTTCCAGCTCCTTGGCCAGCGCCTGACCATCTTTCATGAAGGCGGAGGTGTCCCGGGCCGTGCGATCAAAGCTGCTGGCGGCCGTCGACACCTTGCTCAGCAGCTGCATCTGGTCCGTTTCCACCAGCATCTTGTGCATCAGCACTGTCACGCTGCTGAGGCTCGGTCCCTGGACTCCTGGGATGGTGGCCCCATTGCAGAGGGCCAGGGAGGGATTGCAGGCTTTGGAGCGGGGATTCGGAGAACCTGCTGGCAGGGCTTTGCCGGTGCTGATCAGGGCCACTTCGGCCTCGCCGCCCAACAGGGAGGCTTCACCGATCTCGGCCATGGCGGGCCGGGCCAGATTGAGGTCGGGATGGTTGATTTCCAGCTCGGCAATCACCGCCTTGGGGGTGACCCGCACCCTTCGCACGCTGCCGACCAGCACGCCCCGATAAACGACGGGAGAGCGCTCGGCCAGCCCTTCGGCTTCCTTGAAGCTGGCGTTCACCGTCCAGTTTTGACGGCTCAGGGAGATGCCGCGTAGCCAGAAGGACAGCCCAACCGTGCTGGCAATGGCTGCCAGCAGGGAGAAGCCGACAATCGCTTCACGGATACTGCGGCGCATCGACTCAGAGCTCCGCAGGCTGCATCGGTCCGCGCAGACTACCGCTCCTGAACTGCACCACGTAGGGATCGTCGCAGCTGCGGTAGTCATCCACGGTGCCGCTCCAGCGGAATTGGCCGTCGTAGAGCAGCACCACGCGCTCTGCTGCGCGTTCGATGGTGCTGTGCACATGGCTCACCACTACGGAGGTCGCTCCCGCCACATCGGTGGTGCGCACGATCAGGTCTTCGATTCGGGTGCAGGCCACCGGGTCGAGCCCGGCGGTGGGTTCGTCAAACAGCAGCAGGGGCATCTGGTCCGTTGATTTGCCAGGGTCGTCGATCAGGGCCCGGGCAAAGCTGACCCGCTTCTGCATGCCGCCGCTCAGTTCGCCGGGCAGCTGCTCTTCGATGCCCTGCAGTCCCACGGCATTGAGGGCGGCTCCCACCCGGTTGCGAATCTCCCGTTCGCTGAGGCGGCCGTAGCGGTAGAGAAGGAAGCCGACGTTTTCGCGCACGGTGAGCGAGCCGAGTAGAGCTGGGTTCTGAAACACCAGTCGCACATCGGGAGGGGTGCGTTGATCCAACCGCAGATAGGTCTGGGTTAGCCCGTAGAGGCTCAGGGATCCGGAGCTGGGCAGCTGCAGTCCGGCCAGCAGACGCAGGATGGTCGACTTGCCGGCTCCCGAGGGCCCGACCACCACCAGCCGCTCCCCAGGGGCAATGCGCAGGTTGACGGCGTCGAGCACCCGGTGGCTGCCCCAGCGCACGCTGAGGTTGGCCATCTCCGCCAGGGGCGTGGGTTGGGGTGGCGTCGGAGTGGCCAGAACGGGGCGCTGCGGACCGGCCCCACTCTGGCCCTTTGCGCCCGGGATGGGCCTCCGTAAAGTTCAGCCACTTGAGGCAGCGTCCTCCCCCGCCCTTTGCGCCCCCCCGCTCCGGCTTCCCGATTGCGGCGATCCCGCCGACCGCTGCCGAAACCGGGCTGGCTGGGCCGCGGCGATCTGCGCCAGAAAGATCTGATGAGCCGCTCCCGTCGGGCGGCCCGCTGGCTGCAACCCGGGCTGGTGGTGAAGCGCTGGGTGCTCACCTCAGGCCTGGGCTTGCTGGTGGCCCTGCTCGGTGCGGCGGTGTGGGCCGATCTGCAGCCGATTTACTGGATGATTTCCAGCATTCAGTGGCTGCTGGCCCAGGTCACCGGGGTGTTGCCCCGCAAAATCACCGGGCCCCTGGTGCTGCTGGTTGGCGCCGTGTTGATCTGGCTTGGCCAAAGCCGCAGTTTTGGCTCCATTCAGCAGGCCCTGGCTCCGGAAAAGGACACCTTGCTGGTGGACGCCCTCCTCGCCCAGCGGCGCCTCAACCGGGGGCCAAGCATCGTGGCGATCGGGGGTGGAACGGGGCTCTCCACCCTGCTCAGTGGCCTGAAGCGCTACAGCAGCAACCTCACCGCCATTGTCACCGTCGCCGACGACGGCGGCAGCAGTGGGGTGCTGCGCCGGGAACTCGGGGTGCAGCCACCGGGGGACATCCGCAATTGCCTGGCTGCCCTGGCCCGGGAGGAACCCCTGCTCACCCGCTTGTTCCAGTACCGCTTCAAGGCGGGCAGCGGGTTGGAGGGTCACAGTTTTGGCAATCTGTTTCTCTCGGCCCTGACGGCCATCACCGGCAACCTCGAATCGGCCATCACCGCCAGCAGCCGGGTGTTGGCGGTGCAGGGCCAGGTGGTGCCTGCGACCACTGCGGATGTGCGGCTGTGGGCGGAGCTGGAGAACGGCGATCGCATTGAGGGGGAATCGAAGATCGGCCGTGCGGCCAGCCCGATCGTGCGGCTGGGCTGCACCCCGGAGCGACCGCCGGCCTTGCCCAGGGCCCTGGAGGCCATTGCCCATGCCGACCTGATCGTGCTGGGGCCGGGCAGTCTCTACACCTCGCTGCTGCCCAACTTGCTGGTGCCGGAGTTGGTGGAGGCCATTCGCCGCAGCAAGGCCCCCCGTCTGTATATCTGCAACCTCATGACCCAGCCCGGTGAAACCGATGGACTGGATGTGGAAGGGCACCTGCGGGCCATTGAGGCCCAGCTGGCCAGTCTGGGTGTGGAGGAGCGACTGTTCACCGCCGTGCTGGCCCAGGAGGATTTCGGCGATTCCCTCCTGGTTGACCACTACCGCCATCAGGGGGCCGAACCGGTGGCCTGTGATGCGCGCCAGCTGCGCCGTCAGGGCTATGACGTGAC
>JBEEKG010000025.1:0-2978 GCA_041168785.1 Cyanobacteriota bacterium | reverse complement strand
CCGTTCACCCCAATGAGAGCAAGCCCAGGCAGGGCGCTCGATCCACCCAAGATCTGAGTCCAGAGTGCTGCGCCATTCTGGAGCGCATTCCTGGGGCAGGGCTGAAAGGGCCGGGCTATCCGGAAATGTGTTGGGCCAGCTGATGCACAGCCCAGACCTGCTGGCTCCCTTCCTGAATTGGTGGGTCAGCAGCAAGAGCTCGATGGCGTTCGATGAGCGGCAGCAGGAGTTGGTCATCCTGCGGATTGGCTGCCTCTATGCCAGCGATTACGTCTGGAAGCACCACGTTCCAGTAGCCCAGGAGTTCGGGGCTAGTGATGAGGAAATTGAGGCCGTGCGGATGGGGCGCTTTGAGGCTTTCAGCGGCCTCGAGAGGGCCTTGCTCGCGCTGACAGAAGCCATGGTGGAAGAGCGCACCGTATCGGCTGAACTTTGGACTGCCTACGGCAGCCAACTAAGCCCCCAGCAGGTGGTGGATCTGATCGGTTTGGTTTCCCAGTACGTCCTGTTCGCCCTCACCAACAACGTGTTGCAGGTGCCGCTTGAGGCATCGATGCCCTTCGTACCGGGGCTGTCCCAGCCATAGACAATCACCACGAGCGCCATTGAGCCTCATTTTGCTGAGGCGTTGCTGGCCATGAAGCAGACTTCATCACGAGGTAGTCCATGACCCCAGGTACAACTGTTGTGGTGGGAGCGGCCCACGGCATCGGTGCGGCGATCGCCCGTCGTGTCGCCCGGGAGGGCTGGACCGACAGGCTGGTGATCGCTGGCATTTCCGACGCGCCAATGGATGCTCTGGCCAACGAATTGCGCCGTGATGATCGACAGGTGGATGTGGTGCACGTAGATCTCGCCGATCAAACCTCCATTGCGGCGCTCGTGGCTGCCACGGCAGAGGCCGAGCGCGTGGCGATCGCGGCGGGGATCTTCACCAGCGCTCCGGCCTTAGAAACCACCCGCGAGCAGATCGACAACGTGATGGCAATCAATCTGTTTGGGGTGTTCTTTACCGCCCAAGGGTATGCCCGTGAAATGGTGGCCCGTCGCTCTGGCTCCATTGTGGCGATTGGATCCATCTCCGGGCGCTTTCCGCGCATGGGGCAGATTGCCTATGGAGCAGCCAAGGCCGGCATGCGCCAGGCGTTGCGCATCCTTGCACTCGAGACCGTGCCCTTGGGAGTTCGCATCAACGTGATCTCGCCCGGGCCGACGGAGTCGGACATGATGCACAAACTGATGGCGGACAACCCCAATCTGGATGATCTTGCCGCCGGCAGCTTGACGTCATTTCGGCCAGCCGTGCCGGATGCCCATGTGGGTCGACCTGAGCAGGTGGCTGCGGCGGCAGCTTTTTTGTTGTCTCCTGATTCAGCGCATATTGCCTTTCACGATCTCTACATCGATGGTGGCGAGACCCTGGGGATTTAAGCCCCTCACCTCTAGTGGGCTGGATCCCGTGGCCTGGTAGCGGCCATCAGGCTGTAGGCCAGGGACATGGCCCCGGGATCTGGATGCCCCAGGCTCCGCTCGCCATGGGGACGGGCGCGACCGAGCCGGGGCAGCAGTTCAGCGGTGGCCACGGCCGCGTCATAACTGGCGGCGGCTGCCTGGTGCAGGGCCTGCTCCAGGCTCTCGCCCGCCTGCATACCAGCCTGAAGCCGGTCACTGAAGGGCTGGAGGGCATCCACCATCGTCTTGTCACCCGGAACGGCCTTGCCAAGGACCATCACGGCCTGCAGGGCGGCGGCCACGGCAGCGGCGATCGTGTCGCCATCGATGGCGTCCGCGCTGGCGAGTTGTTGCCCAGCCGCCATCAGGGCCCCTCCCCACAGGGCACCGGAGGTTCCACCCCCCTGATCCGACCAGGCTTCACCCGCTTCGATCAACATCACGGCAGTGCTGCCGCCACCGGCCAGGGTGTTGCCGGCACTGGTGAGGGCTCCCTGAATGCCACGCACCATGCCCAGCCCGTGGTCGCCATCGCCGGCCACCGCATCCAGTCCGCCGAGTTCCTCCTGCCGTTGGATCAGTTCCCGTTCCACGGCGCGCATCCGCTCCAGCAGGTCCCGCTGCCCGGCGCTGCCGGAGCCTGGGCTGGCAACAGGCCGGGGGGCGGTGGCTGGCGCCCCTGGGACGGCCAGCTCCTGGGCGGGGGCTGCATCAGCGGGGGCCTCTGGGTGCCGCTCGAACACCCCACGGCGGTAGGCCGGGCTGTCCGCCGCCGCCCCCCAGAGGGGTTCGAGCTCCCCATCCAGCCAGCACACACTGAGGGACACCCCGGCCATGTCGAGGCTCGTGACCAGCTCGCCGCACTCGCAGTCGGCCATCACCACCCCCGCTGCGTCCAACTCTGCGGCCACGGCGCCAAACAGTGCAAACAGCTCCTCGTATTTGAAGTTGCCCAGCCCATTGAGCAGCACCACCACCCGTTGCTGGGCCGGATCCACCTCGGCGGGCCGCTCGGCCAACAGCCGATCCACCAGCAGCGCCGCCAGCTCCTGGGCTGGAACGATCGGTCCCTCGCTCAGCCCGGGTTCGCCATGGAGCCCCATGCCGATGGCCATGCGCTGGTGGGGCACCGTGAACAGCGGCTCGCTGGCGCCCGGCAGGGTGCAACCGCTGAAGGCCACCCCCAGGGAGCGGGTACGCCCATTGGCCTTCCGGGCCAGCCGCTCCACCGCGTCGAGGTCGAGTCCCGCCTCAGCCGCGGCTCCGGCAATCTTGTAGACAACCAGGCCGCCGGCGATGCCCCGCCTGAGCTCGGGCTGGTCAGCGGGCCCGCTGGCAATGTCGTCGGTGACGGCCACGATGCGCACGTCGATGCCCTGACGACGCAGGCGTTCCGCGCCCAAGCTGAAATGGAGCATGTCGCCGGCGTAGTTGCCGAAGGCCAGCAGCAAGCCGGCACCTCGCTCCACGGCGCTCCCCACCCGGAACACCTGGCCCGCCGAGGGGGAGGCAAAGATGTTGCCGCA
>JBEEKG010000024.1:0-7669 GCA_041168785.1 Cyanobacteriota bacterium | reverse complement strand
CCGTGTTCAAGGTGGAGGGTGAAACCAACACCGACGATCTCTCCCCCGCCACCCACGCCACCACCCGTCCCGACATCCCCCTGCACGCCATGGCGATGCTGGAAACCCGCATGCCTGGCGGCCTGGAGCTGATCAGCCAGCTCAAAACCAAAGGTCACCCGGTGGCCTACGTAGGTGATGTGGTGGGCACCGGCAGCTCGCGCAAATCCGCTATCAACTCCGTGCTCTGGCACACCGGCAGCGACATCCCCCACGTGCCCAACAAGCGCGGCGGCGGGGTGATCCTGGGCGGCAAGATCGCACCAATCTTCTTCAACACCGCCGAGGATTCCGGCGCCCTGCCGATCGAGTGCGACGTGTCCGCGCTCAACTCCGGCGATGTGATCACGATCCGCCCCTACGCCGGCACCATCGAGCGGGCCAGCGGCGAAGCGAATGCCGGCGAGATCGTGGCTCGCTTCGAGCTCAAGCCCAGCACGATCACCGATGAGGTGCGCGCCGGCGGCCGCATCCCCCTGTTGATTGGCCGCTCGCTCACCGATAAGTTGCGCGCCCAGCTGGGGCTACCCGCCAGCGAGCTGTTCATCCGCCCGGTGGCCCCGGCCGACACCGGCAAGGGCTACACCCTGGCCCAGAAGATGGTGGGCAAGGCCTGCGGTCTGGCGGGCGTGCGCCCCGGCAGCAGCTGCGAGCCGCTGATGACCACCGTGGGTTCCCAGGACACCACCGGGCCCATGACCCGCGATGAGATGAAGGAGCTGGCCTGCCTGGGCTTCAGCGCCGATCTGGTGATGCAGAGCTTCTGCCACACCGCCGCCTATCCCAAGCCGGTGGATCTGAAAACCCACGCTGAACTGCCCGATTTCATGGCGTCGCGCGGCGGCGTGGCCCTGCGCCCCGGCGACGGCATCATCCACAGCTGGCTAAACCGCATGCTCCTGCCCGACACCGTGGGCACCGGCGGCGACAGCCACACCCGCTTCCCGCTCGGCATCTCCTTCCCCGCCGGCTCGGGCCTGGTGGCCTTCGCTGCCGCCATCGGCGCCATGCCCCTCGACATGCCCGAATCGGTGCTGGTGAAATTTTCTGGCTCCCTGCAGCCAGGCGTCACCCTGCGCGATGTGGTGAACGCGATTCCCTACGTAGCGATCCAGCAGGGCCTGCTCACGGTCGCCAAAGAAGGCAAGAAAAATGTATTCAACGGCCGGATCATGGAGATCGAGGGACTGCCCGATCTCAAGCTTGAGCAGGCCTTTGAACTGACAGACGCAACCGCCGAACGCTCCTGTGCCGGCAGCACCATCAAGCTCAGCGTTGAAACGGTGAGTGAATACCTAAGCAGCAACGTGGCACTGCTGAAAAACATGATCGCCCGCGGTTACGGCGATGCCCGCACCCTGGCCCGCCGCATCAAGGCGATGGAGGCCTGGCTGGCCAATCCGGTGCTGCTGGAGGCCGATGCCGATGCCGAATACGCCGCCGTGATCGAGATCGATCTCGATCAATTCAGCGAGCCGATCCTGGCCTGCCCGAACGACCCCGACAACGTCAAAACCCTCTCCGAAGTAGCCGGCGCAGCCATCGATGAGGTGTTCATCGGCAGCTGCATGACCAACATCGGCCACTACCGCGCCGCGGCCAACGTGCTCAAAGGCCAGGGCGAAAATGCTGCGCGGCTCTGGGTATGCCCCCCCACCCGCATGGACGAGGAGATGCTCAAGGAGGAGGGCTACTACGCCATCTTCGAGCAGGCGGGCTCGCGCATGGAGATGCCGGGCTGCTCCCTGTGCATGGGCAATCAAGCCCGGGTGGAAAACGACACCACGGTGTTTTCCACCAGCACCCGCAACTTCAACAACCGCCTCGGCAACGGCGCCCAGGTGTACCTGGGCAGCGCCGAACTAGCTGCGGTGTGCGCCCAGCTGGGCCGCATTCCCTCCAGAAACGAATACCTGAAAGTCGCCGCCGAAAAGATCGATCCCTACGGCGCCGAGCTCTACCGCTACCTCAACTTCGATCAGATCGAGGGCTTCGAAGACAGCGGCCGCGTGCTTAGCGCCGAGGACGAGGCGAAGGTGCTGGCGGGGGTCTGAGGGAATAGGGCTGCGCCCACTGCACAACCTGGCGCAGTTTGGTATCAGTCCTTACAACAAACCGAAGAAATCAGCTGGCCTAACTGAAGTCCCTAGGGTCCAAAGGTTTGCTGAACAGCATCTCCATGCGTCGCATTTCTCTGCTCGCCGGCGGCATCGCCCTGGCCCTCGCGGGTGGCCTAAGCCTCACCGGCTGTGACCAGGTCACCCAGAACGCCAAGGACGCCGCTACCTCCGCTGCCACGGGTGCCGCCCAGGCGGCCCTAGGGCCGGCCGTGACCCCGGTGCTTGACCTGCTCAAGCAGAGCCAAAGCAAGGTGGCCTCCATCGAAAGCGCTGCCCAAGGCTTAAGCGGCACCTTCAGCAAGGGCACTCCATCAGCTGCCGATGCCAACACCGCCATCAGTGGCCTGCTTGGCCCCCTTTCCGCCCTGGCCGGTAAGTAAGTCGTGCCTGCCGTGGTGAGACGCTGGATACCTACAGCGGTCGTCTCATCTGAACCAGGAAATCCTGCTGTTCGAACCCGCCCCAGCTGAGGCCGGTGCGCTGCGTGCGGTGCTGGCCTTCCCCAGCACTTACACGGTCGGCATCACCAGCCTGGGGTACCAGGTGGTGTGGGCCACCCTGGCCCAACGGGCCGATGTGGATGTACGCCGCCTATTCACCGACCAGGGCGATCCAGCGCACCGCCACTGCGACCTGTTTGGCCTGTCGCTGAGCTGGGAGCTGGATGGGCCGGTGCTGCTGGATCTGCTGGAGCAGCAGCGCATCCCGATCTGGGCCGCCGAGCGCGGCGACGACGATCCGATCGTTTTCGGCGGTGGGCCGGTGCTCACCGCCAACCCCGAGCCGCTGGCACCATTTTTTGATGTGGTGTTGCTCGGCGATGGCGAACTGTTGCTGCCAGCCTTCATCGATGCCCTGCAGGCAGGCCGGGACGCTCCCCGGGCCGAACGGCTCAGGCAGCTGGCGGCCGTACCCGGCGTGTATGTACCCAGCCTCTATGCCCCCCGCTACAGCCCCGAGGGCGATCTGCTCGCGGTGGAGCCAACAGAAGCTGGTATCCCAGCCACGGTGGCCAAGCAGACCTGGCGCGGCAACACCTTGAGCCACTCGGCTGTGATCACCCCGGAGGCGGCCTGGCCCTCGATCCACATGGTGGAAGTGGTGCGCAGCTGTCCGGAGCTGTGCCGCTTCTGTCTGGCCAGCTACCTCACCCTGCCGTTTCGCACCCCCAGCCTGGAAGACGGCCTGATCCCAGCGGTAGAGAAGGGTTTGGTCGCCACCCAACGCCTGGGATTGCTGGGGGCCTCAGTAACCCAGCACCCCCAATTCGCCGACCTGCTGGCCTGGCTCGACCAGGACCGCTTTGAAGGCACGCGGGTGAGCGTCAGCTCGGTGCGGGCCGCCACCGTGACCGCCGAGCTGGGCCGAATTCTGGCCAAACGGGGCAGCAAATCGCTCACGATCGCCATCGAAAGCGGCAGCGAGCGCATGCGCCAGGTGGTTAACAAGAAGCTCAGCAGCGAGGAGATCTACTCAGCAGCCCGCTACGCCAAGGAGGGCGGGCTCACGGGCCTGAAGCTCTACGGAATGGTGGGCCTGCCTACGGAAGAAGACACCGATGTGGAAGCAACCGCCGAGCTGCTGCTAGCTCTGAAAAAAGCCACTCCCGGCCTGAGGCTCACCCTGGGAGTGAGCAGCTTCGTGCCCAAGGCCCACACCCCCTTCCAGTGGCAGGGGGTGCGGCCCGAAGCCGAGAAACGCCTCAAGCTGCTGGCAAAGCGACTCAAGCCCAAGGGAATCGAGCTGCGCCCCGAAAGCTATGGCTGGAGCGTGATCCAGGCGCTGCTATCGCGCAGCGACCGGCGCCTGGCACCCGTGATCGCCGCCGTGCGGGGCGAGCCCGCCAGCCTGGGCACATGGAAGCGCGCCTACAGGGCAGCGGCCGCGGGCGAGGTCAGTGACCTGCCGCCGCCACCCCCCTGGGCCGAGGTGGTGCATGAATGTTGGGAGCCCACCACCGTGCTGCCCTGGGCTCACCTGCGCGGCCCCCTGGAGCCGGCGGTGTTGCTGCGGCACCGGCAGGATGCCCTGACTGGTACAGCTCAAGCAGCCGCCGAACCGCCTGCCACCGGGAGCAATCCCGAAGAGGGCGAAGCTCCCTGAAACCCAGCAAGCCTCAATGTTCATGATTAATTCACGCAATATAACGACTGGAGTCACATATGATGATTGAAAACTGGTTTGCTCTGATCTGGAGTTAATAGTCATGTCTATGCTCCCCGCCAGCGAATCCGATCTCACCTCCCTTTCCAACCTCTGGCTGCCAATCAGCCAAAGCATCGACATTGCAGCCGAACAGGCTCTCCTGAACCCAGACGAAACAGCAACCGAGGCCCCACCGATCTCGGAAGCGACTGAAGTTGAGGGTCCGGTGATCGCGATGAACGCGCAGCCTGCCGACGTCTTCGGTGACACAACCGACAGCAATGTCAACCTCGACGCTATCGACAGCAGCTACCACATGGTCCGCTGCGGCTGCCCGGTGTGCCAGCGCGCCGACCCGGGCGGCCAGACCGGCAACACCGTGGGCAGCGGCAGCACGACCTCCAGCAAGCCGTACGCCAGTCTGCAGACCCTGGCCGACTACCTTCGCGACGGCTTCTGGCAGGAATTCGGGGCGATCCCCCGGCGTTACAACCTCGGGAGCAGCGGCCCCAACCCCAACAATGGTGTTCTCTATTACAACATCAACGGCTGGAACTTCGACACCGATAGCAACGGCACCCTCGACGGCGACATAAATGGCGTCACCACCGCTCGGCGCAATCTGGTGCGGGAGGTATTCAAGCTCTACGAGGCCACGCTAGGCATCCGCTTCCTCGAAACCACCTCCACCAGCCGCACACTGGTCGACTTCTTCTTCACCGACAATTACAGCGGCGCCTACTCATATGCTGCCGGCAATAACTTCAGCAACGGTGTCCAATACTCGGTAATCAATATCGACAGCACCTGGGACTCGGGTAACTCCAGCTTCGACTCCTACACCGTTCAGACCTACTTTCACGAAATAGGCCACGCCCTCGGCCTTGGCCACCAAGGTCTTTACAATGGCAGTGGCAATTACGACATCGACGCCAAATTCGCCAACGACAGCTGGCAGGCGTCGATGATGTCTTACTTCAGTCAGACAGCCAATCCCACTACAGGCGCCTCTTACGCCTTCCTGCAGTCGCCAATGTCGGTCGACTGGATGGCACTCGACGACATCTACCGCCCGGCAGGCTATGGGGTCGCCAATGCTTTCAGCGGCGACACAATCTATGGCGTCGGCACCAACATCAGTGCCTTAAAGAGCCAGATCTGGAACGAATTCAGCACCTACGCCGGCCGCACCGCCTACACGATCGTGGATGGCGACGGTTATGACACTCTCAACGTCAGCAATTTCAGCACGGACCAGCTGATCAACCTCGCCCCCTCCCAGCCGGGCTCGATTACTCCATCCCTATCCAACATCGGTGGCAAGATCGGCAACCTCTCGATCGCCGCCGGCACCGTGATCGAAGCCGCCATCGGCGGCAGTGGCAACGACAGCTTCCACGGCAATAACGCCAACAACACCTTCCGCGGTGGCGTGGGCAACGACAGCTTCTACGACAGCCTCGGCTCCGACATCTATTACGGCGATGCTGGCATCGACTGGCTCTACTTCACCGAATCGATCGACCTGCTCCGCTACGAACTCAGCAGCGACTCGCTGCTGTTCACCCGCATCCCCGGCAGCCTCGATGTCGATCAGGTCTGGAACAGCATCGAATATCTCGTCTTCAACAGCAGCACCTTCAGCTACGACGAACTCATCCGCAACCTCTCGGGCCCTCTGCTGCCCAACGTGACGATCACCTCGGCGAACGGCCTGGCCAGCGGCGCCGCCACCAACAGCACCACCCTCAGCTTCAGCGGCAGCCTCAGCCAGGCGCTCAGCGCAGGCCAGGCGATCGCCGTGTACCGCAACGGCGTGCAGGTCGGCAGCACGGAACCCAGCGCTGCCGATCCCAGCGCCTGGAGCTTCTCCCTCCAGGAAAGCTCCGGCACCAACTCCATCTCCTACACCGCCCGAGTGGTAGTCACCGCCAGCGGCCAGCTCGGCAACCTCTCCAGCCCCTTCGCCCTCACCATCGACACCGTCGCACCGCTGGTCAGCGTCGACATCCTCTCAACCCAGAGCACCACTCCCTTGCTCAGCGGCACCATCAGCGAAGCCACCGCCCAGGTGAGCGTCAACATCGGCGCCATCGGACGCAGTGCCGTCAACAACGGCAACGGCACCTGGTCGCTCCAATGGATCGACACCCTCGCCGCCGGTGCCACCTACAACGTGGTCGCCACCGCCACCGATGCCGCTGGCAACACAGGCAGCGACAACACCAGCGGCGAACTCAGCATCCTGGTGGCGCCGCCGCCACCGCCCAGCCCCATTCTTTACTTCACCCTGGCCAACGCGGTCACCAGTTCATCGGCCTCAGTGATGGGCGGACTGACAGCCCAGCGAAACGACATCATCGCCTTCGACGGCAGTCGCTTCTCCACCTGGCTGAACGGCAACGCCAGCGGACTGAGCGGCGCCGTGCTGAGCGGTCTCCACATCGTCAGTCCCGATGAGGTGGTGGTGGCCGTCCAGAACCCGATCACCCTCGCGGGCATCGCCTTCGATGACTCGGATCTGACACGCCTCAGCCGCAACAGCAGCGGCGGCTTCAGTGTGTCGATGTTCTTCGACGGCAGCGACGTGGGCCTCACCACCAACGCCGAGGCGATCGACGCGGTGACTGGCCTGGCCGACGGCTCCTGGCTGATCTCCACCCGCGGCAGCGGCAGCGTTCCCGGCGTCGCCAGCTTCGCCGCCGAGGACATCCTGCGTTTCAGCCCCACCAGCCTAGGCGCCACCACCGCCGGTAGCTGGAGCCTCCAGGTCGACATGAGCGACGTGGGCATCAGCGGAACCGCCGAGAACATCACCGCCGTGTCGGCGGCCGCCAATGGCCGGCTGTTCCTCAACACCAGCGGCAACGCCAGCGCCACCGGGCTGAGCGCCACCAACGAAGACGTCTTCGCCTTCCAGCCCACACAGTTCGGCGCCACTACCAGCGGTAGCTTCAACACCCCACTCACCTTCGATGGCAGCCTCTACGGCCTAGGCGCCAACGCCCTGCTGGGCATCCACATACCGATCTGAATCAAACGCCCTGCGCAGGTGCGTTCCAGCGGCCTTAACCCCACTGCAGCAAAAACACAGGCAGCAAGTACATATCAAAAGTTGCACCGACCCCCTCAAGCAAACACCGCCGTCCGCCCCCGGTAAACCATCACCTGGCGCTTGAGGTGCAAGCGCACGGCCCGGGCTAGGGCCAGGCGTTCGCAGTCGCGGCCGAGGCGGATCAGGTCAGGGACCTCATCGCGGTGGCCCACGGGCACGGTGGATTGGGCAATGATCGGCCCCCCATCCAGCTGCTCGGTCACGTAGTGACCGGTGGCACCGATCAGCTTCACGCCCCGCTCCCAGGCCC
>JBEEKG010000023.1:0-9143 GCA_041168785.1 Cyanobacteriota bacterium | reverse complement strand
ATCCCCAATTTCACGGTGATGGCCCCCAAGGATGAGGCTGAGCTGCAGCGCATGCTGGTCACCTCCATCCACCACAGCGGCCCCTGTGCCCTGCGCATTCCCCGGGGAGAAGGGGAGGGGGTGCCTCTGGCGGAGGAGGGCTTCGAACCCCTGGAGATCGGCCGCGGTGAGCTGCTCACCGACGGCGACGACCTGCTGATCGTGGCCTACGGCGCCATGGTGGCTCCGGCGATGGCCACCGCCGGTCTGCTTCAGGAACAGGGCGTGCGCGCCGCCGTGATCAATGCCCGCTTCCTGCGGCCCCTCGATGAGGCCCTGATCCTGCCGATGGCGACGCGCATCGGCAAGGTGGTGACGATGGAGGAAGGCGCCCTCGCCGGTGGCTTTGGGGCCGCGGTGGTGGAAACCCTCGTCGACCACGACGTGTTGGTGCCCGTGCTGCGCATCGGCATTCCCGACCTGCTGGTGGACCATGCCAGCCCCGACCAGAGCAAGCAGAGCCTTGGTCTCACCCCGCCCCAGATGGCCGATCGCATCCTGGAGCGCTTCGCCTCCGTGCTGCCGTCCAAGCGCAGCGGTGTTGCCCAGCCTGTCGCCGTCTGAGCCTGCCTCCCATCGCTTCCGCTGACGCGTGCTGTGAGGTGCTGGTGGTCGGTGCTGGCCCAGCCGGTGCCGAGCTGGCTCGCCTGCTGGCGCTTGCCGGGGTGGATGTGGTGCTGGTGGATCGCCTCGACGATCTGCGTCAGGCCGCCTTCAGCAGTGCGGCCCTGCCCCTCGATGCCGTCGAGCGCTACGGCCTGCCGCCCCAGGTGGTGGCCGCCCGCTGGAGCGGCTGGCAGCTGGTGGGGCCGGGGGATCAGCGGCGCCACTGGACAGCGGCCCGGCCCCTGGGGGCCGTGCTCGATTTTGGCGCCCTGCGCCAGTGTTTGGCCGATCAGGCCCTCGGCTGGGGTGCGCGGCTGCAGCTGGGGGTCACGGCCCTGGGCTGGCAGATGGAGCCCTCGGGCACCTGCATCACCTGGGTGCGGGATGACTCGGGCGTCCGCGGCGCGATCCGCAGCCGCTGGGTGGTGGATGCCAGCGGCGAAGGCCGGGCCCTGATCGGTGAACCCCCGTGCCAGGACGATCCGTTGGTGACCGGGCTGGGGGTGGAGTGGTTGCTGCAGGTGAGCCCCGAGGTCTATGCCGCCTGGGCTGATCGGCTCAGCTTTTTCCTCGGCAGCCACTGGGTGCAGCAGGGCTACGGCTGGGTGTTCCCGATGGCACCGGGACAGCTCAAGGTGGGAGTGTGCCGCCTCCAGGATCAGGGCCGCGATCAGCGTCCGCTGGGGCAGGAACTCGGGGCCTTGCTGCAGCGCAGCGGCCTGGAGGAAGCACTGGTGCTCGACCGCCACGGCGGGCGCATCCGCAGCACGGTGCGTCGCCGCGAGCAGCACCGCCAGGGCCCGTTGATCGGCCTGGGGGATGCGGTGAGCACCGCGAACCTGCTGGGCGGCGAGGGCATTCGCCATGCCCTGGCTAGTGCCCGGGTGTTGGCGCCCCTGCTGCTGCAGGCGCTGGCCAGCCCGCAGGGGACGGTCCAGCTGGATCGCTATCCAGCCCTGCTGCGACGAGAGCTGGGCTGGCGTTGGAGCCTGAGCGGCCGACTGGCACGCCGCACCTGGCTCGGCCTGGCCGGCGAGCGGGGCGATTGCCGCTTGGAGCGGTTGCTGCGGGGACTGCAGACCACAACGGCGGAGGATCTCTCCGCCTTGCTGTTTCACTACCGCTTTGAGCGCTATGGGCTCAAGGCGTTGCCCTATCTGCTCGGCTGGCGCTGATCGCGCCCTTGCTTCACTCCTAGACGACGCCGCGGGAGGCCAGGCCGAGGATGGCGCCCATGCCGAGGATGTGGCCGAGGCTCAGGGTGCCGAGCATGGCGCCATGGCCGAAGCCGCCGAACAGGCTGGGGCTGGGCAGTTGCAGGCCCACGTTGGGGTGCTTGATCGTGGCCTTGCCGATCGCAATGGCGATCACATTGCAGACGATCATCACCAGCGCCACCTTGGGAGACCAGGTGATGGAGGCGGGGGCCAGAGCCAGAAGCGGAGCGATCATGGAACGGAAGCCGACGCCCCATCTTCCGGGTCCGATTGCTTCGGGGGCCTGCTGCTTAAGACTTGTTCATTGCCTGCTGCCGCAGCCGCGTCACCACTCCATCGCGTTTAAGACGGCCCAGGGCCACGTTGATGCGGTTCGCCTGGTTGTCGCTCAGCGCCGGTGACAGCGCAAAGGCCTGGGACTGGGGGTTGAGCTGGCGCAGTGCCAGCCCATAGAGCTTGTGGGGCAGCTGGTGCAGCAGGTAGTCCAGCTGAATGTCATCGGCCATCACCGCATCCACCGCCCCACTGCCCAAGAGTGTGTCGGCCTGGGTGATCCGGTCCAGCGTCTGCAGCTGGATGGGCGGCTCGAGGCCGGTGGCGTTCAGTCGGCGCAACAGCTCGTCGCTCACGGTGCCCGGGCGCACCGCGACCCGTTGACCCGCCAGATCTTGCAGGTTTCGCAGGTTGCGGTTGCTGAGCTCCTGGTTGCCCCGCACCACATTCAAGGTGACGTAGCTCACCAGAAGGGAGGCGGTGACGATGCGCACCAAGTAGGCGAGGAACACCAGGGTGTGGCCCCTTGCGCTCACCACCACCGTGTTGGTACCCGGGCCGGTAGCCAGCACCTGAAAGATCAGGGCGAAGGCGCGCCGCCGCCCCACCTCCCACCGGGAAGGATTGCTGCCCTTGCGCTCCACCTGCCACACCCCGAGGCTCAGCAGGCTGATCAACACCAAATAGGCCAGCAGCAGCCGGATCAGATCGGGAGCCACCAGGGCCCGCAGTAGGGAGGTGCCCAGCTCCAGCTGGTTGCGTCGGGTCATCACACCGAGCCCGGATTCCTGGAATGGCAGGGAAAAGCGCGTGGTGCTGAGCCGTTCCGGCGACACCGTGATGCAGCCGATAGCCACATCCAGATCCCCCCGGCGGGTGGCCTCCAGCAGGCTGGCGGCACTGTCGCCGGGCACGAGCACGTAGGGCAGTCGTTCCTGGTCGGCGATGCGTTGCCAGAGTTCCACGGCCATGCCGCTCCAGCTGCCCCGCTCCCGATAGGAGCAGGGCTGGGCCCCATCGGCCACGCCCACCCGCAGCACGGCCGTCTGGGGTGGAGGGGCGGTCGCCACAGCCGGTGCGGCTCCCAGGCTGAAGGCGAGGGCCAGGGCCGCAAGCATCAGGGTTCTGGGCGACGGGAGGTGACCGCCGCCCCCACGCCGCTGAAACCCAGCACCACCAGCAGGTTGGAGACGGTGAGCAGGGATTCGGCCCCGCCGTGCAGGGGATCCACATTGGCCAGCAGGGCGCCGTAACGCAGCAGGGCCAACACGGCGGCGGCGATTGTGACGGCCACGAACACCAGGGTCATCTGGAATCCCCGCAGGGCAAGTCTCGGAAACCCTTCGATCTGGCTTGCCCACCAGAGGAAAGCCAGATAGGGCAGCAGTGACAGCACGAACAGGGGGGTGGGATCGATGCCAGCCAGCCAAGTCAGGAGCCCAGTCATGGGGTGGTTCGGCCCTGTTGCCGCAGTAGGTTCCAGGCGGCCAGGGCCAGGGTGCCATTGCCGAGGGTGGTGAGCCCGGCTTGCAGCACCACCAGTCCCTGCAGGTCGGGACTGTTGTCGAACAGGTGCCAGGTGCAGGCGGCCATGGCGCTCACCAGGGCAGGCAGCATCGCCAGGCTCAACCAGCGCCAGCCCCCTTCCTGCCGGCGGATTCCCACCTGTTGAATCGCCAGCATCGCCGCCATCCACTCGAGTACCGAGGTGATGTGGATCCACCACGTGGGCAGGGAAAGGGCGTGCATGGGCTCAGACGATGGCCGTCAGTTGGGGTTCGAATCGCGATAGATGCTGGATGCGGCGGCGGAGCCCCTCCACCAGCTCGGCTACGGCTGCGGTCGCCCGGTGTTCCTGAAGAACCACCAGGCTTTCCACGTAATGGGATGGGACGTCCACATCCAAGGTGACCAGTGGCATTCTGTCGCCCAGAACCTTGAGTATCAGGCTGTTGGCGAAATAGACAGGATTGGTCTGCGCCTGCCGGCCAGGCCGGTGGGGCTGGTTCCGCCGGAAATGGTGGGCATAGAAAGAGCGGATGAAGAGTTGCTGGGGACGGGGGTTGAACGGGAAGGTGGCGATGGAACCCCAGCTGCCGATTTCTTCCCGGGTGGGATGGGCAAACAGGCTGACCGCCGTGTTGGGTGTGGTCACCAGATGGATCGGTGAGTGGAACAGGTCGAAACAGGCAAAGCGCGGGTCATCGCCAGCCGGCCGTTCGGGCAGGGTGGCCAAACAGGCATCGATCACCCGCTGCTCAAGGAGCTCCAAGCAGTGGTGGGGGGAGCCGATGGAGCTGAGAGGGTTGCGGATCCAGCCCGCCGGCAGGTCCCGCAGCAGGCCCTCGGAGCTCCAGATCGGCGCTTGCAGACGCAGGCTCTGGCGGCCCATGAACCGAGCCAGTTGATGCACCTCGCGCTCCAGACCGATGAGCAGCGGGTCGCCCTCCGCCCGCCAGGCTCCGTTGACCCTGTTGAGGTTGAGGTTGAAGGTGGCCTGGGCCTGCCGGATCCGGCGCGACACGGTGCTCTGGTTGCAATAAGCCAGCTCCCCGGCCTGGATGCCGTTGCCCAACCAGATCAGCAGATCGAGGGCTTCGAGGGTTTCCACCGTGACCAATCGGTGCCACGCAGCCACCGTCAACAGCTAGCCACTTTTAGGTCGGTGCGCCATGCAGCCAGTTGTGACAGCTCGCGCTGAGGGCTTCCCGGCTGACCCGGGCGTAGGCCTCAAGCTGCTCCGAACCCAGCACGCCACGCCAGCGCCCATTGGTGCCGCGGTAGAGGAAGGATGCGGCACCACCTTTCCAGAGACGGCCGCCGCACGGCACATAGCGATCGCTTTGGCGTCGCATGGCGTCAAAGTCAACCGCTGCTGCCACCTCTGAGAGTCGGGCGGCATCCAGTTCGAGGCCTAGAAAGGTGGCGATCTTGGAGATCTGGGCCGGGAGATCCGCCTTGAGGTCGCCGTAGTGCAGCAGCAGGATGTTGGCCTGCTGGTGGTGATCCCACCACGACTGCACGTTGTAAAAAAAAGACCAATAGGGCCAGCCGTCCCGTTCCCAGGCCAGCCAGCCCTGGTGCAACCAGCGATCAAAGAAGGTCTGCACGTCTGCGGGGGGCAGGGGGAAGGTTTCGCCCCGTTCGTTGGGCACCTGGTTGATCAGGGCATGGGCCTCCTCGTTCCAGTTGAGGTAGTGGTTCCACAGCGACATGGCCACATCCCGCCCATCGCGCGCGATGTACAGAAAGCGGCGCCGCCGATCCCAGGGCAGGGCATCCAGGGGCAGGTGGCTCTTGATGAAACGGCGATGGCGTTGCTGACCCAGCTTCAGGGCCAGGGCATCCAGGTCGTGATAGTTGGCTTCCAACCAGGGGGAGAGCTCGGAGAGGGGGGCAGGCAGGTCTCCTGCAAAGAGGAGGTGGGCCACGATCGCCTGCAGCCAGGTGGTGCCACTTTTGTACGGGCTGGTGATGACAATGTCGTCATCCCGAGGTTCCACCTGATCCCAGCGTCGGCTGTCGAAGTGGTGGTTCTGAATATGGCGGGTGCGCTGCGGATCCCCGCATTCAGAGCTGATGGCCACCGATCTGCATCCGAGCAGCGATCGTCACCAATCCTGTCAGGGTGCGATGCTGATGGGGCGGTGAAACCCGGCTCGTGCGCGAGACCAGCCAGACGACCGACCAGGCCAGCCGGCGCATGTTGCTGTGTGGCTACTACGGCGAGCACAACCTGGGCGACGACGCTCTGTTGGAGGTGCTGCTGGGCCAGTTGCCTGCCGGTTGCCAGGCCACGGTGACCGCCCATGACACCGCCCTGGTGCAGGAGCGCTTCGGCGTGGAGACGGTGCCCCGCCGCCGCCTGGCCCTGGTGCTCAAGGCCCTGGGCCGCTGCGATGCCCTGGTGCTGGGCGGCGGCAGCTTGCTCCAGGATTCCACTAGCTTCCGCAGCCTTCTTTATTACGCCACCCTGATCGGCGCGGCGCGGCTTGAGGGCAAGCCGGTGCTGCTCTGGGGCCAGGGGCTGGGGCCCCTGCGGCGCCGCCGCAGCCGGCTGCTGGTGGGACGCCTGTTGCGACTGGTCACCGCGGTGAGCTGGCGGGATTCGGAGTCGGCGGCCCTGGCCCGGCGCTTGGGGCGCGAGGGGCCGGTGGGCAGTGATCCGGTGTGGGCCCTGCCGCCCCAGCCCTGGCGGGGCACCGGTGGCCCCTTGGTGCTCTGCTTCCGTCCCACCATGCTGCTGCAGGGTTCGGCCTGGGGTCCCTATCTAGCCGCCGTGGATCAGTTGGCCGCATCCCAGGAACGGGAGGTGATCTGGCTGCCCTTCCACGCCGGCCAAGACAAGGGGTTGCTGGCTGAGCTCCGCCAGGCGGGTCTGCTGCCGGCTGGCCTGGCAGCCCGCAGCCGGGAGGTGCTGGCGGAGCGGCCCAGCGAAGCGATGGCAGTGTTCAGTGGTGCGGGATTGGTGGTGGCGATGCGCCTGCACGGGCTGATCCTGGCGGCCCTCTCCGGCGCCCCCTGCGCCGCCCTGAGTTATGACCCCAAGGTGGCCGCCGCCGCGGCTGACCTGGGGTGCCCCTGCCAGAGCCTCGACACCGCGCCGGCATCGGATCTGCAGGCCGCATGGGCTGATGAGCTGGATCGGCCCCCGGCATTGGCCCGTCTGCAGACCCTGCGGCGGCAGACGGATGTGCATCGCCAGCTGCTGGGGTCGCTGGGGCGGCCTGCTTGCGAATCCTGACGGTGTCAGCGCCTACAACACAAATCCAATCCTGCCCCTACCCTGTGCGCACTCGCCTTTGAAGGGTGTTCATCACCGTCTCCGGCCAGAAGGGCGGAGTGGCCAAAACCTGCACCTCCATCCACCTCGCCAGTGTCTGGGCAGAACGAGGCCGGTCGGTGTGCGTGGTGGATGCCGATCGCAACCGCTCCGCCCTCGCCTACGGCATCCGCGGCTCACTGCCCTTCACCGTCGTACCGGTGGAGGCCGCAGCCAAGGCCACGCGTAACGCGGATGTGGTGATCACGGACGGCCAGGCCAGCAGCGATGAGGAGGAGCTGCGTCACCTGGCGGTGGGATCCGACCTGGTGCTCCTGCCCACCGCCCCGAAGGCGCGCTCCGTGGAGCTCACCGTGGAGCTGGCCCAGTTGTTGCGCCGCGTGGGTGTCCCCCATGCGGTCCTGATGGCGAAGGTTGATCTGCGCCAACCGCGGGCCATCGTCGATGCCCGTCAGGCGCTGCAGTCTTTTGGTCTCCAGGTGTTGGCTTCCGAAGTCCCCCTGCTGGGTGCCTTCGACAAGGCCGAGTCCCAGGGCCTGCCCGTGTCCCTGGCCTGCGACGATCGGGGACGTGCCGATCCCCGTCGCATGGTCGGTTGGTCGGCCTATCAATCCGTAGCCCAGGAGATCGAATGCCTGATTTCGAAGCCCTTGTCCGTCGTCAGCAGGACACCCAGTCCACTACCTCTCAGCGCTTGAGTTTGGTGGAACCCAACGCGGCCTCCCAGGCCGTGGGGGCCCCGCTCGGCTGGCTTGCTTTTGCCGGTGCCCTCCTTGGCTCGCTGCTTGGCACCTTTGGCTTCCAGCTGGCCAGCTCGATGGGCTGGCTCACGTTCTGAGTTGAGCGGCGGAGGCACGTCAACGCTCCCGGCACGGGGTCGTTCCTGATCTACTGCCTGGTCTGACGACCGATCAGCTCGCCTGAAGCTCCAGCAGGGCGGTGAGCACTTCATTGCTGTGGCCGCTGGGACGCACCGCCACCCAGCTGGCGCGCAGCACGCCAGTGGGGTCGATCAGGAAGGTGTGGCGTTGGGAGAAGGGCGCGATCCAACTGCCGTAGGCCCGGCTCACGGTGCCCGCCGGGTCGGAGAGCAGGGGAAATGCCAGGCCTTCGCTGCTACAGAAGTCGGCATGGGAGTCGGGGTCATCGGCGCTCACCCCAACCACGGCCGCATCGGCTGCTCGGAAGGCCATCAGATCCTTCTGAAAGCCGCGAGCCTCCAGGGTGCAGCCGCCGGTGAAATCGCGCGGATAGAAGTAGAGCACCAACCAGCGACCACGGAAATCCTCCAGGGTCAGCCGGGTTTCCAGCACCTGGCCATTGGCCGCCGGCGCGATGCCGGGCAGGTTGAAGTCGGGTGCAGGGCTGTTCAGCGTCGGAAGGATGCCCCCCAAAGCAAAAGCCTGCCGGCCAAAGGCCAGCAGGCTTGAGGCTCCGAGGCCTGCCGGCACCAGCGCAGCCAGACCCTTTAACAGTGCCCGGCGCTGCATGCCTGGTTCAGAGTTTGGCGAGGTTGACGCCGAGTTCCTTGGCGTAGGCGCCCAGCCCCTTTTTCTGGATGGTTTTCAGAGCGCGGGTGGAGACGCGGAGCTTCACGAAGCGGTTGCCCTCGGCCCACCACAGGCGACGCTCCTGCAGGTTTACCTGCTGGAGCTTTTTGGTGCGCACGTGGGAGTGCGACACGGCCATGCCGTTGTTGGCGCGCTTGCCGGTGAGCTGGCAGACCCGGGACATGACCGATTTCCGAAACGACTTGCAGGCACTAGGCCCAAGTTCACATCCTATCAAAGGGGCAGATCCCTCCTGGGTTGGTCCTGCCGTCAACGACTGGAGGGAGTCAGAGCCCCCTCTGCATCAACTGCCCCATCAGGGTGGTGCTGCGCTGCTGGAAGCCGGCCAATTCGTTGGGCTCCAGGCCCCCGACCGCCAGACGGGCGAGCTCATAGATGTGGCGGCTGAGGTCGTCGGCCAGCTGTTGGCTGGGCGAGCTGCCGCCGGCGCCCGTGATCACCGACCCGGCGGAGAGCTTGAGCAGGCCCTCCACGAGGGGGTGCTTTCGGTTCACCAGCAGCACGTGGTGATCTGGCAAGCCCGGGAGGCGCTGCTCCATCAGGGCTCCCATGTCGTTGATGCGGCGCATTTGCTCCGGCAGCAGGATCAGGGCGGCGGGAGCGTTGTCGCCCTTCAGCGCCTGCACCTGGATGGTCACCTTGTCGTTGGCCAGG
>JBEEKG010000022.1:0-12950 GCA_041168785.1 Cyanobacteriota bacterium | reverse complement strand
CCGGGCTCCCGGCCCGATGAGCGGCTGGCCGGTGTGGCTCTGGTGGAGCCCTTCAGCCTCGACAACGGCCTGTTGACTCAGACGCTCAAGCAGCGCCGTGACCGCATTGCCGCCCGGGATGAAGGCGCGATCGCGGGGATTTACGCCCCAAGGTGAGGTGCGGCCAACCGGCCGTTGACCCGGGCCCGCCGCACTGACAGCCTGGGCGCTGCTTTGCATGACCCATGGCCGACGGCTCCCTGACGATCAAGCGCACGATCACCGTGCGTGCCGTGGTCACGCCCCGCTGGAAAGAAGACGCCGAGCGCGAACTCAGCAACGCCATTGCCAACGTTGATGGCCAGCTCTCCCAGCTGGAGCAGGAGGGGCAGCAGCTGATCGACGAGATCCGCCGCCAGAGTGCCAATCCGCTCGACCCCCGGGTGCAGGACCAGGTGGCATCGGTGCAGCAGCAGGTGGCCGCCAAGCGGGCCGAGCTGGAGGAGCAGAAGCGGCAGATGCTCGAGCAGCAGCGCCAGGTGCGCGAGCTGGAGATGGAGCAGATCGTGGAGCAGGGGCAGATCGAGAGTCTCTGCGAGGTGAAGGTGGGCGACAACCTGGTGGAGAAGCTCCAGGCGGCGGTGCTGGTGCGTGACGGAGTGATTGAGGCGATTGAGGCCGGGGTCTGAGCCCTTGCCAGGAGCCACGTAAAATCCGCCCAACTCGCGGCAGACTCCCGTTGGCCACCCACGAAATCTTCATGCCGGCCCTCTCGTCCACGATGACGGAGGGCAAGATCGTGGAGTGGCTGAAGAAGCCCGGCGACAAGGTGGAGCGCGGTGAGTCGGTGCTCGTCGTGGAGTCCGACAAGGCCGATATGGATGTGGAGTCGTTCAACGAGGGTTTCCTGGCGGCCGTGTTGATGCCCGCCGGCGGGACCGCCCCCGTGGGTGAAACCATCGGTCTGATTGTGGAAACCGAAGCCGAGATTGCCGAGGCGGCCGCGAAAGCTCCGGCGGCTCCGGCCGCGGTAGCGGATCCCGCCCCGGTGGCAGCCGTTGCCCCACTGGTCAGCGCCCCTCCGACTCCCGCGCCGATGGCCGTTCCCGCTCCCGTCGCTGTTGCGGCGCCTGCTCCTGTGGCCTCCGGTCGGGTGGTGGCCTCGCCCCGCGCCAAGAAGCTGGCCAGTCAGCACGGCGTGGCCCTCGAGAGCCTGCGGGGCAGTGGTCCTCACGGCCGAATCCAGGCGGAGGACGTGGAGCGGGCCCTCGGCCTCACCGTGGCCGTCCCCCGGGTGGCCGAAGGTTCGAGTGCTGCCGTGGTGGTCGCAGCCAGCGCCAACGGGGCCTCGGCGGCCCCCGCTCCTGCCGGTGAGGCCTTCGGCCGACCCGGTGAGCGCGTGGCCTTCAACACCCTCCAGGGGGCAGTGAACCGCAACATGGTGGCCAGCCTGGCGGTGCCCTGCTTCCGGGTGGGCTACACGATCACCACCACCAAGCTGGATGCCTTTTACAAGCAGGTGAAGCCCAAGGGCGTCACGATGACGGCCCTGCTGGCCAAGGCCGTGGGCGTGGTGCTGGCCCGCCATCCCCAGGTGAACGCTGCCACCAGTGCCGATGGCAGTGCCATGAGCTTCCCCGCCGCCGTGAATGTGGCGGTGGCCGTGGCCATGGAAGACGGGGGACTGATCACCCCGGTGCTGGCCAACGCCGACACGACCGACATCTATTCGATGGCCCGCACCTGGGCCGATCTGGTGGCCCGGGCCCGCAGCAAACAGCTGCAGCCTGAGGAGTACAGCACTGGCACCTTCACTCTCTCGAACCTGGGCATGTTTGGGGTCGATCGCTTCGACGCGATCCTGCCCCCGGGCACTGGCGCGATTTTGGCGGTGGCGGCTTCCCGCCCCACTGTGGTAGCGGGCAAGGACGGCTCCATGCGCGTGGCCAACCAGATGCAGGTGAACCTCACCTGCGACCACCGCACCATCTACGGCGCCCATGCCGCCGCCTTCCTCAAAGACCTGGCCCAGTTGATTGAGGCCAATCCCGAAAGCTTGGCGATTTGATGGTTATTACCGATTCCGCCAAGAATCGTTTAAAACGTCGCCTATTCGGCCAGCCCCTTCCTCGGGACCAGGAGGAGGCCAGAACCGTTCCTAGTTTTCAGGCGCTTCCAATCCTGTCCTCGGATGCGTTGTCATCGGTGGCCTATGCCACCGATGCGGCCCTGGGAGTGTTGATTCTGGCCGGCAGCGGTGCGCTCTCTTTGTCCCTGCCGATCACGATCACAATCGTCGCCTTGATCGCGATTGTGGTGTTCTCCTACCGCCAGACGATCACGGCCTATCCCCAGGGTGGAGGGGCCTATGTGGTGGGTCGCGCCAACCTCGGCACCCTGGCCAGTCTGGTGGCGGCAGCGAGTTTGTTGATCGACTACGTGCTCACGGCGGCGGTGAGTCTGATGGCGGGCACCCAGGCCCTCTCCTCGCTGTGGCCCTCTCTGTTGCCCTGGCAGGTGCTGATTGCCCTTGTGTTGTTGGTGCTGGTGGGTTGGGCCAACCTGCGTGGGGTCAGGGAGGCTGGACGCCTGTTTGCCCTTCCCACCTACGCCTTTGTGGTGATGGTGGTGGTGTTGGCGGTCGCGGGTCTGCAGAACCTGATCTTCAGCCATGGCTTTTCACCCGATCCGCCACCTCTGGTGAAGGGGGTGGAACCCTTGGGCTTGTTTTTGATCCTGCGCGCCTTCAGCTCCGGTTGTTCAGCGATGACTGGTATCGAAGCGATCGCTAATGGGGTCCAGTTGTTTCGCTCCCCCTCGGCCCAGCGGGCGCGCAACACCCTGCTGGTGATGGGGCTGCTTCTGGCCAGCATGTTCTTGGCTGTGAGTGGCCTTGGCTTCTTTTACGGCGTGGCTCCCAATCCGAATATCACGGTGATGGCCCAATTGGGGATGCGAGTGTTTGGCCCCCAAAGTCCGATGCTTTTGGTGCTTCAGATCACCACACTGCTGATTCTGATGCTCGCCGCCAACACAGCCTTTGCTGATTTTCCCCGTCTTTGTGCGTTGTTGGCCCGCGACAATTTCATGCCGCGCCAGATGGCTTGGGTTGGTGATCGCCTGGTCTTCCAGAACGGGATCAAGTTTTTGCTGATAGCCACTGCAGGAATTATCTTGATCTGCCAGGGAAATACCACCGTCGCGGTGAACCTCTATGCCCTAGGGGTCTTCATGGCGTTCACCATCTCCCAGTCCGGCATGGTGGTGCACTGGTGTCGTGAGCGCGGCGATGAATGGCTCCGCCATGCCGTGATGAATGCCATTGGCTCGTTCAGCACCTTGGTGGTTCTGCTGGTGATTGTGATCAGCAAGTTTGGCGAGGGTGCCTGGACGGTGGTGATTGCCATTCCCGTTTTGGTGCTGTTGTTGGCCCAGACACGCCGTCGCTACCGGCAGGTGTTTGCAGAGCTTGCTTTGAAGCCCGACGAGCCCTCCTCAGTGCGGGTCTCCCCACGGAGCGAGCCGATTGGAAACCTCAGTATCGTCTGGATTCCCGCCTGGAGCCGGCCGACCCTGGAGGCAGTGCGCTACGCGGCCACGGTGTCTGATCGGGTGATTGGGGTGTGGGTGCGTCCAGATGATGGAGATCCCGAGCGGATCCGCCAAGAATGGCAACGCAGCGTCGGCAATGATCCCAACCTCGAACTCCAGATTTTAGAGAGTCCGTTTTCCTCTCTGATCACTCCCTTTGCAGACTTTGTTGATGCGATTGAGGAGCGCGACCCCGATCAAACCCTGACGATCGTGATGCCGATGGCGATCCCCCGCTATCCCTTTGACAGCCTGTTGCTGAACCAGCGCACCATCAACATGCGTGCGGCCTTAGATCAACGAAAAAATCGTGTCTTCACAATGGTCCGCTACTACCTGCCTGTATGAGTGGCTCCGATTCAGCTGATCAATGGCTGTCGAGCTACGGCTTTGACTTGCCTGATGAGCGCATTGCCCAGCGGCCCGTTGAGCCCCGCCATTCCGCCCGCCTGTTGGCGGTGGATCCGCCCGGAGAAGGCCCTGCTCCCCATGCCCGCCATCTGAGCGTGTGGGACCTGCAGCAGCAGCTGCAGCCGGGAGATCTGCTGGTGGTGAATGACACCCGGGTGCTGCGGGCCCGCCTCGAGGCGCGCCGGCCCAGTGGCGGCGCCGTGGAGCTGCTCGTGCTCGAGCCCTGGCAGGGGGACCCGGCCTTGGCCCAGGGCCGGGGGCAATGGCTCTGCCTGGCCAAGCCGGCCAAGAAACTCCAGCCGGGTGATTGGATTGACCTGGTGGCCGCCGATCAGCCCCCGTTGCCGGTGCAGGTGCTGGGCAGTGACCCCGCCACCGGCGGTCGCATCGTCCAGTTTCCGGCAGGGTGCGGCGATGCGGCCGCCCTCGAGCCGCTGCTGGTGCGCTATGGCGCCATCCCCCTGCCGCCGTACATCCACGAGCACGACGCGAGTGACAACGAGCGCTACCAGACCCGCTATGCCGCGCGCCCTGGGGCCGTTGCAGCGCCAACGGCAGGCCTGCACCTCAGCGATGAACTGATCGCGGCGATGCGTGAGCGCGGGGTGGACCTGGCCACCACCACATTGCACGTGGGCTTGGGTACCTTCCGGCCGGTGGAAACGGAAGATCTCAGCCAGCTGCAGCTGCACAGCGAGTGGGTGGAGGTGAGCCCGGAGCTGGTGGCAGCGGTGGCGGCCTGCCGGGCACGCGGCGGCCGGGTGATCGCCATCGGCACCACCTCGGTGCGCAGCCTGGAGGCGGTGGCTCAGCTGCACGGCGGGGTTTTGGCCCCCCACACCGGCCCGGTGAACCTGGTGATCCAGCCCGGTTACCGCTTTGCCGTGGTGCAGGGCCTGCTCACCAACTTCCATCTGCCCAAGAGCTCCCTGCTGCTGCTGGTGAGTGCCTTGATCGGCCGCGAGCGCCTGTTGGCCCTCTACACCGAGGCGATCGAGCGCCAGTACCGCTTCTTTTCCTACGGCGATGCCATGTGGATTCCGCCGGAGGCGGTCCTCAGCTCAGCCGCGCCAACGGCATCAGCTTGAAGTCACCGGGGCCTGGGGCTTGTTGCCCCAGGCGGAAGGACAAGAAAAAGCCCCCGGGATCCCCGGGGGCTTTGGCTCAGAGAACCGGCTCCTCTGTTGGTACTGCCGGTCAGGCGGCGGCCAGATTGGCGGCCACAAAATCCCAGTTCACCAGCTTCTCGAGGAAGGTGGTCATGTAGTCGGGGCGACGGTTCTGATAGTCGAGGTAGTAGGCGTGCTCCCACACATCCATGGTGAGCAGGGCCTTCTGGCCGTGGGCCAGGGGCAGGTCGGCGTTGGGGGTCTTGGTGACCTTCAGGGTGCCGTTGTCGAGCACCAGCCAGGCCCAGCCGCTGCCGAACTGGGTGGCGCCGGCCGCCTTGAATGCCTCCACGAAGGCTTCGAAGCTACCGAAGTCAGCGTTGATCTTGTCGGCCAGGGCGCCGGTGGGCTGGCCGCCGCCACCGGGCTTCATGCACTGCCAGTAGAAGCTGTGGTTCCACACCTGCGCGGCGTTGTTGAACACGCCGGCCTTGCCAGGGTCCCCGGCTACGGCGGTGACGGTGTCCTCGAGGCTCTTGCCGTCCAGGTCGGTTCCCGCCACCAGGTTGTTCAGGTTGGTGACGTAGGCGGCGTGGTGCTTGCCGTGGTGGAACTCAAGGGTGGAGCGGGAGATGTGGGGCTCGAGCGCATCGAGGCCGTAGGGCAGCGCGGGCAGCGTATGAGCCATGAAGGGGGAAAAGGCGTGACTGCATCTTAACGATCACGCCCCGACCCTCAGCCGCCGATGCGGAGCAGTTCGACCTCAAAGGTGAGGGTGGCATTGGGAGGAATCACGCCGCCTGCTCCCCTCTCGCCGTAGGCGAGATCGGGGGGGATCACCAGCTTGCGCTTGCCTCCCACCTTCATGCCGGCCACGCCCTCATCCCAGCCTTGGATCACCCGGCCGCCGCCGAGAGGAAAAGAAAAGGGACCGCGCCCGTAGCTGCTGTCGAATTCGGTGCCGTTGGCCAGGGTGCCGCGGTAATTCACCACCACCGTCTGGCCTGCGATGGCCTCGGCGCCGTCACCCACCACCAGGTCGGTGATGCGCAGTCCGCTGGGGGTGGTGCGCTCCTTGGGTGCATTGAGCTCGCCGCCGAGGCTAGCGGCCTGGGCCACATCCCCGCTCGAGGCCATGCCGTCGTCCGTTGCCATAACAAAAAGGGTGGGGTTGGGGTCGTCGGGGTCCAGTTCAAAGCTGCTGGTCACCGCCTGTTGGGGACGGGTGTTGGCCGGAGCTGAGGTAGCAAGCGCCGTTTCGGCTGTGGCGCCACCGGCACTGGCTGCCGCCACGGTGGTGGGGCTCACCAGCTGACTGACCAGGGCCAGCAGCAGGCAGGCCACAAACACGGCCGAGCTGATCAGGATGTCGCGCATGGGGACCCGCGGATTGGCCTGATTCTGCCGCTTGATCAATCGGGAATGTCCAGGTCTTCGTAGCCCTCAGCGTCCGAGCGCTGGCGCAGGGCCCTCTCCAGCCGGTCGATCCGGCCCCGCAGTTCATCGAGTTCCCGCTGACGGGCCAGGCCCAGGTCCTGCAGCAGCTGGTCCTTGTTGCGCTCGAGCTGGCGCTCCGCCTGTTGTTCCAGTTCCGGCGTCTCGCCGCGGAGGGCCTTGAGCACGTCCTCCACCAGGGCGGGGGCCTGGCTGGGATCGAGCTTGCCGCTGCGCACCCAGGCCTGGGTCACGGTACGCAGCCGTTCCGACACCAGGGACGTGGTGCCGAGGCCGCGCAGCAGCAGTTGTTGGAGCGGGTTGTTGGGATCCATGGCAGCACCTGTCCTGCTTCACCCTGGCGCTTCCTACGCTCACTCGCCATGGGCAATGACCGGCTAGGGGGATGGTGGCTTGCCGGAGCCGGTGGCCTGCTGGCGGGCCTGGCGCTGCCCCCCCTGGGTTGGCCGCCGCTGCTCTGGCTGGCGTTAGCGGGGCTGTGGGCCTTGTCGGGCTCGTTGATCGGGGTCCGCGGCGGGGCTCTCTGGGGCGGCGCCGCCGTGTTGGTGAGTCACCGCTGGTTGCTGGGTCTCCATCCCCTCGACTGGATCGGCGTGCCAGGTCCCCTGAGCCTGCCGCTGGCGGCCTTGTTGTTGGCGATCTGCGCCCTGGCCGGCGCGTTGCTGGTGGGCTTGTGGGTGGGGCTGGCTCGCCGCCTCGATCCCCGTCGGCCCAGCAGTGCCCTGCTGCTCAGTGGGCTCTGGGGCCTGGTGGAGGTGGGGCTGGCCAAGGGCCCCCTGTTCTGGCTGGGGTTGGGGGCGGCGGCCTTGCCCGGCGATCGCCCCCTGGCCGGCCTGGCGGCCCTGGGGGGGAGTGGTCTGCTGGCGGCGGTGCAGCTGCTGCTGGGCTGGTGCCTGTGGCGCTGCTGCACGGTGACCCAGCGGCGGCCCTGGATTGCCGCCACCGTGGCGGCGGTGCTGCTGAGCCATGGTCTGGGTGCTGCCCTGCTGCTGGCGGCGCCCGCCGAGGGCCGTGAGTCCGAGCGGGTGCTGGTGCTGCAGCCGGCCATCCCCACCCGCCAGAAGTTTGCGTGGGCCCAGCAGCAACGGCTCCAGCAACGGCTGGCGGCAGCCCTGGTGGAGGCCCGGCAGCGCGGGGCCTCTGTGGTGCTGTTGCCGGAGGGTGCCCTGGGGCTGGAGCCCCAGCTCGGGGAAGGTGCCGCGGTGGAGCTGATCGGCGGCGGCTTCCACTCCCTCGAGCGGGCTGGCGAGCCCGAGCAGCGCAGTGCCCTGTTGCGGTTTGCCCAGGGGGAGCGGCAGGCCAGTAGCCAGCTCGACAAGCACCGTTTGGTGCCGCTGGGCGAATGGGTGCCCCTGGCCGGGTTGATCCGCTGGAGCGGCCTTTCGGCGGTGGGGGGACTTCAGCCGGGGCCCCCCTCTCGGCTGTTGCCGAGGCCAGCTGGGGCCATTGCAGGGGCGATCTGTTACGAGCTCTCCGACGGTGCCGCCCTGGCCACCGCCACCCGTGAGGGGGCGGGCTGGCTGTTGGCCAGTGCCAACCTCGATCCCTACCCGCTGATGCTGCAGCAGCAATTCCAGGCTCAGGCCCAGTTGCGGGCGATCGAGACGGGGCGCTGGCTGGTGAGCGCGGCGAATACGGGGCCCAGCCTGCTGGTGAATGCCCGGGGCGAGGTGGTGGCCTCGCTCACTCCGGGTCGGGCTGCCACCGGGGTGTTTGACCTGCCCCGCCTGCGGGGCCTCACCCCCTACGACCGCTGGGGGGAGGCCCCGCTGCTGTTGCTGCTGGCAGGGGCAGGTGTGCGGCGCTGGCGTTAATTCCTAGTTTGTCTTCAGCACAAGCGCCTGGGCTCGCAATGGATTGGCCGCCGGATCAGTCAGATCGCCCGCTGAATCTCGAGCTTGAGATTGCAACGGCCGAGCTGGATGGCACGACCTTGCGCCGCCGGATCACGGTGAAGCGGTTTCGCTTCAGCCCGTGCGGCACTGCCGTGACCCTGGGGGCCCACTGCCACCACCGGGGTGAGTTTCAGGACTTCGACTCCGCAGCGATCCTGCAGTGTCTGGATCCGGAATCGGCGGCGGTGGTGGCTGACGTTCCAGCCTTCCTCTGGACTTGCTACGGCAGCTCCCGCCAGGGGCGGCTCGAACGGCTGCTGGGTCAATTCGCCGACGAGCTGGTGGTGCTGCTTCATTTGGGCCGGGCCGATGGGGTGTTGCAGACCCAGGAGAAGCAGTGCATCGCTGCCTACCTGGTGGAACGGGCCGGTCCGGCCAGCCCTCCGGCGGCGGAGATCGCTCCCCAGCTCACCTGGTTGCAGAGTCCATCGGAGGAGCGGTTCCAGGCCGCGTTGGAGGTGCTCACCAGCCTGGAGCCGGCTGTGCGGCATCGCTTGGTGGCAATTGGTCGGGAGGTGGTCGACGTCAAAGCGTCTCGCGATGGCCTGGAACAGCCCCGCTTGGATGCCCTGGTTGCGGCCCTGTTGCCGGTTGGATGAACGGTTCCCTGTTCAGGGAATGGCTGGGAGCTGGGAGCTGGCTCCTCAACGCCCCTTGGGCTGGTTTCTACGCCTGAAATCGGCGCTCAGCATCGATTGGGCCAGGGGCCAACCGCCGAGCCGCAGCACGCCCCAGAGGTGGGTCGCGACGGCTGCGCCGATCAACAGCCAGGCCAGCAGGTGAACGCTGTAAACGAGGTGCTGGAGCTGGCCCGTGCGCGGCCAGTCCTCCTGCATCAATTTGCCGCTGCCGATGGCCAGAGCCAGGGCGAGCAGGGGGATGGCATTGGTCGGTCGCTGCAGCCGCCGGCGTCCTTTGATGAGGGCATAGGCCGCCAGCAGGATGGCCAGGGGCAACAGCACCACACCGAGGCTGCCGTGAATGTCAACCCAATTGCCCGGCAGGGTGAAAGGCAACCGTCCCCAGCGGGCGTCGTAGGTGCTGTAAACCACGAAGCCACTCAGCCAGCAGCCCAGCACGGCCAAGGCCGTGGTGCCATGCAGAACGCGCAGCAGGGCCGGTTGGGTCGGACGCGCCATGGGCTCCGGGTTGGGTTCAACGTGCTGCGGGAGAGTCTGGCCGCCGTCGCCCGAGAGCGTGTCCCAGGGCCACCAGAGCCAGCCCGCCCAGCAGGCTCGCCACCAGCACCACCAGGCTGTCCCAGACCTCTCCGGCCCGCAGGGCGCGGGCCAGTTGCAGCATCCAGGAGGAGAAGGTGGTGAGGGACCCGCAGAAGCCGATGCCGGCCCACAGCATCAGCCGCTTGCGCCGGCCCGACTGGGCCAGTACCAGTCCTAGCAGCAGGCAGCCCACCATGTTGGCGACGAAGTCGGCTGCCACCAAGCCGCGCAGGCCGCCGATTCCCGCTCTGCCGAGCCCCTCGAGCTGCCAGCGCAGCAGGGCCCCCGGGATGGCACCGGCGGCCACCAGGGCCAGGTCATGCAGGTCGCCGTGCAGGCTTCGGGAGGCCGTGACGCTCATGTCTCGGCCCCGAGGGACAGGCCCATCAGCATGGCCAGGAGGCCACCGCCCACGGAGCCGCCTGCCAGCACGGCGGCTTCCCGCCAGTGACGTGCCACCAGCTCGCCCCGCAGTTCGGCGCTGAACGTGGAGAAGGTGCTGAAGCTGCCTAGAAAGCCCGTGCCAATCAACAGCAGCACCCGGCGGGACGCTTCACCGCAGCTTTGCTCGAGGCCCACCATCAGGCCGAGGGCGAAACAGGCGATCAGATTCACGCCGAAGGTGCCCCAGTGGCGGCGGGGCAGCACCGGCTCCAGGTGATCCACCACCCGGAAGCGGAGCCAGGCTCCGGGTACGGCGCCGATGGCCACCAGCAGGGCCTCGCTGCTGTGTGCTGCTGAGGCCATGGTTCAGCGCTGGGGCCAGACCAGTGTGCCGCTGGGATCCTGGCGGCGGAAGAGGCCGTCGAGGTAGTGACGGGCCACGGCGCGGTCCTGGCAGCCGTGCTGAAACAGAAAACCGGCCAGGGCGGCCTGCATGAGGCGGTATTGATCCCACTGGGGATGCAGCCGGACAAACTCCCGCATCGCGTCGTAGAGGTCTTCCGGAAACTGGTTTTCGACCGAGACGGAGTTGGGGGCGTGGTCCGGGATCTGCAGCATGGAGGCAACGGCTTGAGCCCCCCCATCAGGCCATGGTCTGCCCCCTGCCGTCAAAGGGGGCTCCAGCGCTTGAGTCCGGCAAGACCCACGGGCTCGCGGACCGGCCCAACGGCACTTTCAGGCTTTTCTGCCGCCGGGCTCGGCCTCGGAAGTCGGCCGGGCCGAAGCGTCAAGGGGCGGGTCCGTTTTCCCCACTTCCTGCTGAAAGGAGGGGAGGGCGCGGCCCTTTCCCGATGTGGCTCCTGTGGAAAAGGCATCCCGAAACTGGGGAGAAGGCAACCGGATTGGGGAAAAGATCACTGCTCAGCAGTGGTGATCAATCCCAAGCTGGCCTGCAGCAGCGCTCATCACCGGGCAACCTCCCTTCATGATCTGTTACGATCATTTCAAGTTTCGTAACTCACGAACATCCATGGCTGAATCCACCACCCGCTTCGGCTTTGTGGCCTTCGCTGAAACCTGGAATGGTCGTCTGGCCATGCTGGGCTTCGTCATCGGTCTGGGCACCGAGCTGCTCACCGGTCAGGGCATCCTGGGCCAGCTCGGCCTGGGCTGATCCGGCTCGGCGCTGCGCTAGCAACCAGCTCTCCATGAGCACGAAAAGCCCGGACGGTTCACCCCGCCCGGGCTTTTTTGTGCGGACCGTCTGCGGGCAGGGTCAGGGTTTCGTGGCGATCACCGCGAAGAAGGGGTCGCCCTTGCCGCCGATCCAGCCCAGCACTCCAGGGGCCGGGGTCTCCTCGGCCACCAGCTGCGGCGTGGGCCAGCCCTGGGCGGTGAACACCTCCGCAACGTAGGCCAGGTGCTCCCGGTCGCTGCCGTCGGTCCAGATCTGGGACGCCTTCTGAAAAAACATGCGGTTGCTGAAGGCCACGATCACCTCCCCCCTGGTGCGCACCACCCGCAACAGCTCGGCCGCCACCGCTTCCGGTTGTTGCAGGTACTGCCAGCCGGCCACGATCAGCACGGCATCCACGCTGTTGTCCGCCAGGGGGAGCTGCTGGGTGGTGTTGAGGTTTTGCAGCCAGTGCCGATCCAGTCGCGGGTTGGCTGCCAGCTCCTCGGCGTTGAGTCCATGGCCGATCACCTCCTGGTAGGTGATGTCTTCGGGCAGGTGGCTGACCCAGCTGCTCATCAGGTCCACCACCACGGCGCAGGCTGGGATCCGTTCGCGGTAGAGCTGGGTCAGCCGGGCCCGGAAGCTGGCGTCCAGGTGGTGCACGAAGCGCGGCTCGGCGTAGAACAGGCTGTCGTCGGAGCGATCCAGCTTGTCGCGCTCGGCGGGGCTCAACACAGTCACGGCCATGGCAGAGCAGCGGCAGTTGTGATGCGCATTATCAGATCATGCGGCTAGGGGCTAGAGTTTGAGAATCTCCTTAACAATCGGGGCTGACTGCGCATGTTCACGCTTGAGAAAGCCACCCAGATCTTTCCTGACACCCTCTCTGCCGATGTGGTGCCGGCGATCACGGCCCGCTTCCAGCTGCTCAATGCCGAGGATCAGCTGGCCCTGATCTGGTACGCCTACCTCGAGATGGGCAACACGATCACGGTGGCAGCCCCGGGTGCGGCGCGCATGCAGTTCGCCGAGCCCGTGCTCAACCAGATCAAGGCGATGAACTTCGCCGAGCAAAGCCAGGTGATGTGCGATCTCGCCAACCGCACCGACACCCCGATCGCCCGCACCTACTCCTGCTGGTCGGTGAACATCAAGCTGGGCTTCTGGTATCAGCTGGGTGAGTGGATGGCCGCCGGTCTGGTGGCGCCGATCCCCGAGGGGTATCAGCTCTCGGCCAATGCCTCGGCCGTGCTGAGCTCCGTGAAGGCTGTGGATCAGGGCCAACAGATCACCCTGCTGCGCAACTTCGTGGTGGACATGGGCTATGACCCCGCCAAGGGCGAGGGCCAGCGGGTGATGGAGCCAATTGCCGCTCCCACTCCGGAGGAGCAACGCAAGCGCGTGTTCATCGAGGGGGTGATCAACCCCACGGTGAACAGCTACATGGACCTGCTCAATGCCAACGACTTCGACAATCTGATCGAGCTGTTCCTCTCCGACGGCGCCCTGCAAGCTCCCTTCCAGAAGCCCATCGTGGGCCGGGACGCCATCCTGCGCTTCTTCCGCGAAGACTGCCAGAACCTGCAGCTGCTGCCTGAGCGCGGTTTCGCCGAACCCACCGAGGGCGATTTCACCCAGATCAAGGTCACGGGCAAGGTGCAGACCCCCTGGTTCGGTGCCGGCATCGGCATGAACGTGGCCTGGCGCTTCCTGCTCAACCCCGAGGGCA
>JBEEKG010000021.1:0-2513 GCA_041168785.1 Cyanobacteriota bacterium | reverse complement strand
GTGCCCGCAGGCTGTTGATCAACGCAGCTGGGGACACTCCTGATCCTGCATCTGCTGCATCAGCCCATCGGCTTGCCGGGCCAGCTTGGCTCCAGCCGCCGTGTAGAACCTGAACTGCTGGATGTTGACGTAGAAAACCCGCCGGCTGCGCAGCAGCTGTTCTTCCGCCTTGCGGCGGCACTCGATCAGGGCCTGGTAGTCGATGGTCGTCTCGTTGTGGTCGTTGGCATTGGCCCCATCGGCCTGCTGGCTGAGGACAGGGCAGATCCGTTCGCGGGTGGTGCGAACCAGGGCGATTTCGGCCTTCATGGCCTGCTCGGCCAGGGCATTGCGTTGCTCCAGCAGGTTCCGGCACGCCTCCACTTCAGCCGCCATCACCGGAGCTGTCAGCCAGCAGCAGGCCAGCGAGAGGGTCAGGACGTGGCGCATTCACGGATCAATTCGAGTCCTGTGTCTTTGGCGGCTATGGGCGTGATCATCATGGGCAGCGTCAGACCATCCACTACTCGATCTGCAGCACCCCCATCAGCCCCAGATCCTCGTGGTCGAGGTTGTGACAGTGATAGACGGTGCGCCCCGGGAAATCCCTGAATGTGACGCGGATCCGCACCTCTTCGCCCGCTTTCACCAGCACGGTGTCTTTCCAGCGTCGCTGAGATTCAGGACGACCCGCGCGGCTGATCACCTGGAAGGGATTGACGTGCAAGTGGAAGGGGTGATCCATCACGTCGTCGTTGACGATCAGCCAGTCTTCCGTGCTCCCGAGGGCAACCCGAGTGTCGATGCGATCGGGTTCGAAGGCCTGGCCATTGATCTGAAATCCCATGCCCATGCCGCCCATGGCCATGCCGCCTCCGCCCATGGCGCCCATGTCGTGCTTCATCCCACCCATGCCCGTTCCCATGGCATGGGCCATGACGAAACGGCGGGTGCGCTCCGGCTTCGGCAGGGCCGGCACAGGGATCAGGGCCTTCGGCAGAGGTAGTGGTGGCACCGTTCCGGCGTAGCTGAGGGTGGCCAGGGTCCGGGGAGCGTCCTCAGCGGCGGCCATCCCCATGTGGCCACTGCGCTGGTAGGGCAGGTTGAGCAGCCTGTAGCTGCCTGGGGTCTGGTTGCCTTGCACCAGCACATCGGCCCGCTCGCCGGGGGCCAGAAGCAGCTCATCGAGAGGCTCTGGGGTGGCGATCGCGCCGCCATCGGTGGCGATCAGAACCAGTGAGTGGCCCTCGAGGGCCAGGCGGTACATCCGTGCATTGGAGGCATTGAGCAGGCGCAGCCGCAGCAGGCCGCCGCTGGGAATTGCCAGGCCTGGGTTGATCGCCCCGTTGACCGTCAGCAGGGGGCCTTCCCGGCCGAGCATGCGCCCCACGCCCATGGCGGCTTCCTGGCCGGAGGCGCTGGCGAAATCCTTGAGCACCAGCACGGTTTCTTTGGCGGCCGCCACTTCCGGAATCCTGTCCAGATCGCCGCGTACCACCAGGGCGCTGCTGAGGCCGCCGAACACCTGATCGGCCGAGAGTCCGTGCTGGTGGGGGTGGACGTAGAACAGGCCGGCCGGGTGGTCTTTGGCGAGCGTGAACTCATAGTCGAAGGAGCCACCGGGCGGCACGCTCAAGAAGACGTTGTCGGCCGTGCCGGTGGGGGGGATGTGGAGCCCGTGGAAGTGGAGATTGGTGGGTTGCTTGAGTTCATTGCGCAGTCGCAGCCGCACCCGATCGCCGGCGTTCACCTCCAGCAGCGGACCGGGTGAGCGGCCGTTGTAGGTGAGCAGCTCGGCGGGGCCACCCGGAAGGCTTCCCCGCGTGGCCTGGGCCACCAGCTCCAGATCGGCCACGCCGCCACGGGAGGCCAGCCGCGCCGCACCGGCCGGCTGGGCCCGGGCGGCGGAGCGCTGCAGCCGGTCCCAGAGAAGTGGGCCGACCACGGCCGTGCCGAGGCCGGCGAGCCCAAGTCCGAGTACCTGCCGTCGCCGAAGTGGAGTGGTCATGGTTGGGTTCTCATTTGGCGTACTGGGAGAAGCTGCTGATGGCTCCGGTCCGCGTGAAGGCCATCACCGTGAACGCTTCTTTGCCGTAGGCCGATTCCATGCCTGGGGAGCCCAGGGGCATCCCCGGAAGGGCGAGGCCCGCCAGGGGCGGCCGTTTCTGCAGCAGCCGTTTCACATCAGCAGCAGGGACGTGACCCTCAAGGGCAAAACCGGCCACTTCGGCGGTGTGGCACGAGGCCAGGCGGGCGGGGACCCCCAGTCGTCGCTTGACGACGCCGACATCGGCCACCACGACATCACGCACCGTGAAGCCATTGGCGCGCATGTGCTTGACCCAGCCCGTGCAGCACCCGCAGCTGGCGGATCGGTAGGAGGTGACCGGCATCAGGGCTGGAGCACTGGCGCGTGCCGCGAGCGACCCGCCCCCTGAGACAACGGCAGCAACAGCGCCGACCCCCAGCAACAGGTCCAGGAACCGCGAATGACCGCGGAAAGATGTCGAGTTCATGGCCTGCGATGCGGGGAT
>JBEEKG010000020.1:0-35284 GCA_041168785.1 Cyanobacteriota bacterium | reverse complement strand
CGCTGGGCCAAGGTGAAGGACATGTTCCACCAGGTGGTCACCTCGTTCACCCTGCTGGTGTGACGGCTCCGGCCACGGCCGGCGTGGTGATCGTGGGTGGGGGCCTGGCGGGCAGCCTCCTGGCCCTGGCCCTGCGGGAGCTGGGTATGTCGGTGACCGTGGTAGATGCCCCGCCGGTGGCACCATCCGGTGCTGCTGCCGGTTTCAGCTCGGCCACGGCGATCAGCTATGGAGCCCTGCCGGGCTGGCCCCTGGCCCCCACCCCCCTGGCCCGGCTGGCGGCCGGGGCCTCCCGGCATTGGCGGCGGCTGCAAACCCGCCACGGGGAGTTGGGCTGGCGCCGCCTCCGTCTCCGCCTGCAGGGTTCACCCGCTTGGTGGCCGCTCCCGTTTGCCCAGGTGGACACGGCGGTGCTGGCCCCCCGTTTGCCCGTCGCCCTGGAGGCCGCTGGCGTCACGCGCCGGGTCGCCCGGGTGGAGCAGCTTGTCGCGTCACCGGCGCCGGGGTGGTGGCTGCAGCTGGACGATGGCGCCAGCTTGGCGGCCGGCCAGGTGGTGCTGGCGGCGGGGGCCGGATGCCGCCAGCTCTGGCCTGGCCTGCCCGAAGGGCTGCGCAGCAGCTGGGCAGCGGTGCTGGAGCTGCCCCCCTCTCCGCTGATTCAGGGCCGGCAGGCCGCCTGCTTGCCGGCCCGCTTTGGCCGGGTGGAGCTGGAACGCCGCGCCGCGGAACTGAGCCAGCCCGAGTGGTTGGTGGATGGGGGCCTGGTGCCCCGGGGGGAGGGGGCGTTGCTGGGCCAGCACACCCTGGTGCGACCGGGGCTGGCGCTGGGCGCCCCGCCCCCGGCTGGGGCGGTGGAGGAGCAGTTACGAGGGCGTTTGGCGGACCAGGCCTGGGCGACAGCCTTGGCCCCGCTGCCGGGCCGTCTGCGCCAGGCGCCCGTGGCCTTCTGCACCCAGGGGCTGCCCCTGGTGGGGCCGGTGGCGGAGGCCCCCGGACTCTGGGTGTTCACCGGCTTCAGTGCGGGCTTCAGCCAGGTGCCGGTGTTGGCGCCCCTTGTGGCTCAGGCCCTGGTATCGGGTGGAGATCGGTCGGATGCGGCAACGCGGCGCCTCCAGCAGCTGGGCCTGGGCTGACCAGATCCGAGGGGGGCTGACAGGCGTTGTGGAGTCCTGCAAGCTGGGCGCCATGACCCAGGTCACTTCAACCGCTTCAGCAGAATCCAAGTCCCGGGGCCCCCTGCAGCGGTTGCAGGGCCGCTGGCAGGGGCTGAGTGATCACAGCCAGGTGGGGGTGAGCCTGGCGGGAGTGGGGGGTGCGCTCGTGCTGTGGGCCCTGTTCTGGCCCGTGCCCACCGAGGTGGAAGGCATGGGGGTCTTGGTGTTTCCCGACAACGCCGGCATTCTCAATGCCCGCTCCGGTGGCCAGGTGCGGACGCTGTTGGTCAAGGAAGGCGAGCGGGTGAGTCGCGGCCAGGTGCTCTTGCAGCTCTATCTGCCGGTGCTGGAGCGCCAGCTCGACCAGCAGCGCGGCAATCTGAGCCAACTCCAGCGGCACAACGCCCAGCTCGATGAGCGTGATGCCCTGCGCTTGGTGACCGAGAAGCGGGCCCTGGATACGGCCCTCGCCAAATTTTCGGACGATCGCCGCCGCTACGGCGCGTTGCAGTCGACCTATGCCAGCAAATTGCGCAACCTGGAGTGGCTGGCCCGCCGTGAGGTGGTGGCCCCGCTCTCCACCGAGGTGGTGTCGGCTGAGCAGGGGCTCACCAGCACCAGCGTGAATCTCGACGACGTCAAGATCAACGAGAAGAACGTGGTGACCAATTACCAGCAGGTGAAGCTCAGCATCGAGACCCAGGCCCTGCAGCGCCGCTACCAGATCGACGACCTCAAGCGTCAGATCCAGGTGACCGAGGCCAAGATCGCCTACGACGGCAAAGTGCAGGCCGAGCGCGACGGCACGGTGCTTGATCTTCAGGTGATTCCCGGCCAAACGGTGGGCACCGGTCAGCGCCTGGGCACGATTGGCCGGCCTGAGCAGCCCAGCGCCAACGACCGCCCCTTGCGGGCGGTGGCCTATTTCTCACCCGCCGACGCGCGCCGCTTGCCCCTGGGGCTACCGGTGGAGGTGGTGCCCCTTTGGAACCAGCGCGGCCGCTTCGGCGGCATCGTCGGCAAGGTGACGCAGGTGCTCACCCTGCCCGCCACCGAAGAGGACATCTCCACCACCATCGGCAACCAGCAGCTGGCCCAAGAACTCACCAAGAAAGGCCCGGTGATGCGCAGCGAAATCGAGCTGGAGCGGGATCCCTCCAGCGTCGATGGCTACCGCTGGACCCTCTCGGGAGGCAGCGGGGTGTTCCCGATCCGCGATGGCCTCACCGTGTCGACCCACGCCTATGTGGAATGGCGCTCGCCGATCAGCTACGTGATCCCAGGCCTGCGCTCCCTCACCGGTGGCTACCGCAGCCCCTGGATCGATCAACGCTGGAATTTGCCGTTCCTGCGTCAGCCCAACACCAACCCAGGAGCAGCCCTGTGAAGTTCTGGTCCCTGTCGCAGATCCGCAACCCCCTGCTGCGCCAGGAATGTCCCTGGCTGGTGAGCGAGGTGGTGCTGTTGGTGATCTTGCTCAATGCCAACCCGCCGGAGCTGTGGTTCTGGTTGGTGGTGTTGTTGGTGGTGCTCCTCTATCGGGTGGAGCGCTGGTGGTCGTCACGGCCCGGCGCCTGAAGGGCCCTCACCTGGTGGGCCCTCTCCTCAGGGTTGGCCCGGGACACTGCCCTCGCCCCTGCTGCTCGTGAGCTGCAGTTGGGGTTGGATCGGCAGGTTGGGGTCGCGCGGCATCGGCAGCAGTTCCCGCAGCAGCTTGGCGTAGGTGATGTTGACGCCCACCGTGGCGTTGAGCCGCTGCACCAGGGCGTTGATCAGACGGTCCTGGGTGTTGGACAGGTTGAGTTCACTGTCGAGGCCGGTGAGATAGCGCAGCCGCACATCCCGGAAGGCCTCCAGGGCTGCCGCCACCCCCCGTCGAGCTGAGCTGAGCTTGGCCAGGCTGGCTTCATGGTTGAAGAAGGCCTGCTCGATGCGCAGGCGGATGTCATTGCGGCTGGCCGCGTATTGCTGGGCGGCGGCGGCCTCTTGCTTGGCCAGGGCCCGGGCCTGCCCCGCGGTGGTGCCGGCGTCAAACAGCAGCCAGGTGAAGGTGAGCCCCACCGACCAGTCCCAGCCGTTGGTGGTGCTCAGGGGCAGCGCGGTGGAGCCGCAGCAGCCGCCGCCGCCAAGATCGAAATTGCTGAGGCTGGTTTGGGAGCTGCTGCCACCACCGTTGGCAAATAGGGAGAGTTTCGGCAACAGCCCTGCCGCGGTGGCCTGGCTCTGCTGGGCCAGGGCCGTGCGGGTGGCCAGGACCGCTTCCAGTTCGGGATTGCCCCGATAGGCCGCCAGCAGGCTGGCTTCGAGATCGAGGGGCCAGCGGGGCTGCACCACGATCGGGTCGCTGGGGCTGGGGGTCACGCTGGCGGGCAGGTTGAGTAGCACCGCCAGCTGCCGGCGGGCCACGGCGCGGTCGGCCAGCGCCTGGATCAGGGTTTCTTCATCGGCGGCCTGGATGGCGCGGCGGCGCAGCACGTCAAGCCTCGGCACCAGACCGGCCTGTTTGAGGTCGAAGCTGTCCCGCAGGATCACCAGGTCGTTGCGCACGTTGGCGTCGTAGACACGCACGAGCTGGTCGTTTTGCTGCAGTCGGTAGTAGGCCTCGCTGACCTCCAGTTGCAAGCTGCGGAGCTGGTTGGCATAGGTGTTGCGCTGCCGCTCCAGCACGGCCCGAGCCGCCCGAACCCTGGGCGTGCGGGCGAAGTCAAGGAGGGCGTAGTTGAGCTGCAGGCCCCCTTCGATGGCGGAGGTTCCTGATGTGGCCGCGACGCTGCCCCCGTTGGGCACGTAGAACGCTCCAGCGGTGGGATTGCCGGAACTATCCGACAGGCCTGTGGGAGAGAACTGGGGCCCAAAGCCCAGGTTGTCGTTGGGCTTGTTGGACGTGACGGTGCTGCGGCTGCCCTCGTAGCCGCCGGCGGCAAAGGCGCTGATCGTGGGCCAGTAGGTGCCCATCGCGGCCTGGACGCTGGCCAGGGCGGCGGCCACCTGCTCGCGCTGGGCCTGCAGGCTGGCGCTTTTGGCGAAGGCGATGGCCACGGCCTGCTCCAGGCTGAGGCTGGCGATGCGGCCCGCTTGGAGCTGCTGGGGACTGGGCAGATCCAGGGGTGGGCTCGCTCCGATCTGGCCGGGCTGGATCGGCCCTTGGGCCGGTTGGTTGGCCCGGATCAGATTGGCGGGTAGCTCCGGGGTGTTGAGCACGTTGCCCACCGGGGGCTCGGGCTCGCTGGGGATCAGCTGATCGAGCGCGCGCAGTTCCGAATCCAGGCGCTGCCAGCTTCGCTCCAGCAGGGTGGTCGACGGGTTCTGGGTTGGGAGGGATGGGGCCAGGGCCGCCGGGGCCCCTTGGGCCGGAAGGATGCCGAGTAGCACCAGGGCCAGGGCGCAGTTGCGGATTGCCACGGTGGTGCCGATCAGCCCCTGATTTGGGCAGTTTGCTGAACGGAACGCTCCCTGGCTTGGGAGGGTGTGCACTCTGGCGGACGGCAGTTGGGGGCGCTGCCGCTCACGGCACCGCCGCCCAGGCGTTCTGGAAGCCTCGGCTTGCTTCAACCAGTTGATGGCAGGTGATCGCCCGGCGTCCGCCGCTGCTGCCCAGCAACACCGCTGTGGCAAGCGGATCCTGGAACGCTGATTGTTCAGCCAGCTCCAGCAGCTCCAGGTCTGGGCCGGCGGCGGCGTAGGCCCCCAGCGGTGGCGCATCGGGCCAGTGCTGGGCCCAGCCGTCGAGTTGGTCGGCCAGATTCTGCAGGAGGGCGTGTTCCGCCTCCATCAGGGCTTTCAGGCCTGGACTGGTCAACGGCACCACCGGCAGGCGCAGCAGGGTTCGGTAGTGGCCGATCACGGCGCTGAGCCATTGCTCCTGCAGGTCCCAGAGACGCTGCATCCGTTCTCCCAGAAGGTCGTATCCCAGCTCTTGGCAGGCCTCCTGACGCTGGTTCTGGAGTTGGAGAGTGGCGTTCACCAGCTGGTTGCGCCGCTGCAGACGGGCGCTGGCCTCCAGCTCCCGTTCCTCCAGCAACAGGCTGGCCCGTTCCCGCAGCAGGGTGGCGATCTCGCCGAACAGTCGCCGGGAGTGGGCCTGGTGCTGGGCTAGGGCGCGGCTGGGCCAGATCCAGCTCACCGCCAGCCACGCCGCCAACACGCCGAGCAGGGTCACCACCAGTCGGCTGGGAATCCAGCTGGCCAGATTGGTGTGGTGCACGGTCCATCCCATGGCCACCACGAGCCCGGCCACCTTGTAACCGGAGCGCAGGCCGAGGGACCCTCCGAAGATGCGCGTCAGGCCCAGGGCCACCGCCACCCCCAGGGGCAGGGGCAGGGCCTGGCCCATGGTGTTGAACCCGATCGCCACGATCACCCCGCCCAGCAGGGTGCCCAACACCCGTTGGGTGCCCAGCAAGCGGGTGGCACCCACCGTGCCTCCCAGGGCCGCCCCCACAGCCAACGGTGCATAGAACGGGTCGGGGAGGCCGAGCATGATCACGAATCCAGCGGAGAGCCCGGCGGTGAGGGCCAACCGCAGGTCGGTGCGTGTGATCAGGGGTGAGGCGTTCATGGCGGGCCCCCCTTCCCTCGGCTGGCCAGGGCCAGGCTCCGGGCACTGCGGGTGAGCCGTTGCAGCTCATCGTCGAGGGCCAGCAACAGCAGGGGGGGGAGCCCCTGGGCCTGGGCGAGGTCCGGGAGCCGTTGCCGTCTCGGCAGACCTAGGACCTCGGGCGTCGGGTTTGGACCGAGCAGCGCCGGCAGCCGTTCCAGCCAGGGTGTGGCGGCTGAGGCCAGGGCCCCCGGGGGCAGCAGCTGCCCGAGACGCTGCAGCTGCAGGCTGTGGTGGTTGATCCGCTCCCAGAGCAGGCTGCGCTGGCGCCAGTGTTGCCGCTGGGCGCTGCCCCGTGGGTTGCTGCGCAACTCGTCGTTTACCAGCTGGTTGAGTTGCTGGCAGAGGCGACTGCCCACGATCGGCTGGCTGGCCTGCCATGCCCCGGCCGTCGGATCCTTGAGCTGGCGGCGGATCGCCTCCAGACGGTGGCCCAGCACACCCCGCAGCTGCCGGTCCAGTTGGCCCATCTCCGCCAGCCGGTTCACGGGCCAGAAGAGGGCATTCACCAGCAGGGTGGCCGCCACCCCCACCAGGGTGTCGGCGGTGCGGTTCACCACATAGAGCCAATTGAGCTCGGCGTAATTGGCCACCAGAAACAGCATCGAGCACATCACGATTCCCGTGGCGAGGCCGGCCTGCCAGCGCATCAGCCGCAGCAGGGGTACGACCACCAGCAATGACACCGTCAGCCCCACCCAGCCCCCTAGCAGGGTGTGCACCAGAAAACTGACCACGCCAGCGCCGATCGTGCCCAGCACCCGGCCCCGGGCCGCGGTCATCACCCGGGTGTCGGTCTCGTCCATGCACATCACCACCGCCAACAGCGGATACCAGATGAAGCGCACGTCGCGGAAGCTGAGCGCCCAGGCGCCGGCCAGGGCTGCGGCCAGGCCGATCTTGAGGGCAGCGCGCAGGGCGGGGGTGCTCAGCACGCGGGAGTGGGATCACAGCCTTGCGTTGATTCTGGCGTTCCCGTCCAGGGCGATTGATGATGGGGTGGTTGGACCCGGATCATTGCCCTTCACCCTGGATCTGCAGATCCTGCTGCGCCTCGGGCTCGTGGTGCTGTGCGGGTTGGCTGTGGGCATCAACCGCGCCCACCACGGCAACACCAGCCATCCCAATCGCCTGCGCGTGCATGTGCTGGTGGGGCTCAGTGCCTGTCTGATGGTGCTGGCGGCGGGCCCCGATCCCCAGGCCCGCAGTCGGGTGATTCAGGGAGTGGCCACTGGGGTGGGCTTCCTGGGGGCCGGCGAGATCCTGGTGCCCCCCAGTGGCGACAAAACAGGCGTGCCGGAGGTGCGTGGTCTCACCAGCGCCGCCTCGATTTGGTTCACCGCCGCCCTCGGCGTCACGGTGGCGGCGTCCACCCCCCTGCTGGCTGGTGTGGCCCTGGTGCTGGCCCTGATCACCTTGTCCCAACGCAGCAATGGCGGCACCCGTCCGAACGTCGATCCTGATGCGGATCAGAACAGGAAGCGGTAGCGCCCTTCGTTGCCGGAGTCTCCCTCGCTGCTCGAGCCATCCAGCACGGGCTGGGGCCAGTCGGCTTCCCAGTAGCTGATGTCGTTGCGGTAGAAGGGCCGGCCGCCGAGGCGTTTGGTTTCCAGCTGGGTGGTGCCCATGGCCGTGATCAGCCCGCCCAGCTCCATGGGGCCGAGATCGGTTTTGAGGTCTTTCCCCGCCGCGGCCAGCAGCACGGGCAGCCGCACCAGGTGCTCGGGTCGGGTGAGCTTGCGGAACAGGGCCTGCAGGGCCAGCTGTTGGCGCTCCAGCCGACCGATGTCGCCCATCTCGTCGTGGCGGAAGCGCAGGAAGCCCTCCAGGTCCCGTCCCTTCAGGTTCTGCAGGCCCGGTTGCAGATCGATGGTGAGGCCCTGGCTGTTGTCGGAGTAGGCCATCCGCTTGGGCACGTCCACCTCAATGCCGCCCAGGGCATCGGCCATGCGCCGGATCGCCGAAAGGTTCACCACCACATGGTGGGTGATCGGTCGGCCCAGTTTGCGGGCCAGTTCCCGTTTGAGCAGGTCGGTGCCGCCCAGGCTGTAGAGGGCGTTGATCTTGTGGGGGCCATACCCCTCGGCCTCGATGTAGGTGTCCCGGGGCACCTGGGTGATCCGGGTGATGCCGCCATCCACCCGCAGGCTGGCGATCACATCGGTGTTGCCGCCGCCCACATCGGTGCCCAGCAGCAGGATGTCCTGGTTGGTGATGCCACTCCAGGCCGCGAAGGGGTTGGTGATCGCGGTGTTGGTTCCCGAGGCCGTGTCGCTGAGCAGTTGGGAGAGCGGGCTTGCCAGCAGCAGGCCACCGCCCAGGCCAACCCCGATCGCCAGCAGCACCGCGCTGCGGTTACCTCGCTTTCGGGGCCGCTTGGCCGGAGGGGTGTTCATCCCCCAAAAGCTATTGCACGATCAGGGCCTCACAGCCGTAGGGGCTCGCCGGTGCGCAGGCCGGCCTGCACCCGCCACAGATTGGCGTAGGGACCCTCGGCTCCGATCAGCTGCTCGTGGCAGCCCCGTTCCACGATCTGGCCTTGGTCCATCACCACGATGTGATCGGCGTGACGCACGGTGGAGAGTCGGTGGGCGATTACCAGGGTGGTGCGCTCGGCCGTGATCAGGTCGAGGGAGCGCTGGATGGCGGCTTCGGTTTCGTTGTCCACGGCGGCGGTGGCCTCATCGAGGATCAGCACCGGCGGGTTTTTGAGGATGGCGCGGGCCAGGGCGATGCGTTGGCGTTGGCCGCCGGAGAGCCGCTGACCCCGTTCGCCCACCACCGTGCTGTAGCCCTGGGGCAACGCCTCGATGAAGGCTGCGGCTTCCGCCAGCTCCGCGGCCCGGGCGATGGCGGCGGGCGATGTGTCGAAGCTGCCATAGGTGATGTTCTCAGCCACGGTGCCGTGGAACAGGAACACCTCCTGGCTCACCAGCCCGATGGCGCGTCGCAGGTGATCGAGGCGCAGGGAACGGATCGGAGTGTCGTCGAGCACGATCTCGCCGCCCTGGATCGCGTAGAGCCGCAGCAGCAGCTTCACCAGGGTGCTCTTGCCCGAGCCGGTCGCTCCAACGATTCCCAGGGTGCTGCCGGCGGGGATGTCCAGGTTGAAATCACGCAGCAGGGGCTCCCGGCCGGCATAGCCGAAGGTGACCGCTTCGAAGCGAATGGAGCCCCGCACCTGCTTGAGGGGCAGGGGACGTTGACCCCCGGGGATGGCGATCGGGGTGTCGAGCAGGTCGAGCACCCGGTTGGTGGAAGCCATGGCCCGCTGGTAGTCGTCGAGGGTGCGCCCCAGGCCGGTGAGGGGCCAGAGCAAGCGCTGGGTCACGTACACCAGAAAGGAGTAGGTGCCGATGGCCAGGCTGCCGCGCCAGGCCTGAAGTCCCCCGATCACCAGAATGGCGAGGAAGGCAAACAGGATCGCGAACCGGATCAGGGGAATGAAGGCCGCCGAAATCTGGATCGCCCGGGCGTTGCTGCGCCGATAGGCCTGGCTGTCCTGCGCCAGCCGCTCCAGCTCCCAGGCCTCGGCGACGTAGCTCTTGATGGTGAGCATGCCGCCCAGGTTGTTGGCCAGGCGACTGGCCAGATCACCGGCTTTGTCGCGCACTTCGGCATAGCGCGGGGCCAGCCGCTTCTGGAAGCGCAGCGATCCCCACAGGATCACGGGGATCGGCAGGAAGGACACCCCGGCCACCAGGGGGGAGAGGGCCACCATGGCGCCCCCCACCGCGAGGACCGTGGTGATCAGTTGCAGGATCTCATTGGCCCCCTGGTCCAGGAAGCGCTCGAGCTGGTTGATGTCGTCGTTGAGCACGGCCATCAGTCGGCCGCTGCTGCTGGCTTCAAAGAAGCCCATCTCCAGCTTCTGGAGGTGGCCGTAGGCCTCCAGACGCAGTTCGTGCTGCACGGTCTGGGCCAGGTTGCGCCAGAGCAGGGAATAGAGGTATTCGAAGAGGGATTCGGCGCTCCAGATCAGGAAGGAGAGTGCGGCCAGCACCCCCAGCTGACCCGGCACGGTGGTGACGCCGATGGATGCCAGCCAGGAGGTGTCCTGCTGGACCACCACATCCACCGCCAGGCCGATCAGCACGGGGGGGGCCAGGTCGAACAGCTTGTTCAGGACCGAGCAGCTGGAGGCCTGCCACACCAGCCGCCGGTGGGGCCTCAGGGTGTGGAGCAATCGCTCCAGGGCTGGGGGGCGTCCGGCGATGGGCTGGGGCGACATGGCCGGGGGCGCGATCACTTGGTGAAGATCTTGGCGTTCCCCTGGTGGGGTAGGTGCAGCAGGCGTAGACCGAAGGCATCTCCCCTGGAGGTGCCATGACGAAAAGCAGAGCGTTCAGCCGCTTTCATCGCTGGACGGCCAAGGTGCGCCGCCGCCATCTGAAGGCCTGCTTGCCCGAGCCCCGCGAGGGCGAGCCCATCCTGGATCGGCCCGGCGCAGCCCTTCGTCAGCGCACCTGGCAAGACGATCAACGCGATGAATTGGAGCAGGAGCTGTCGCAACTGCATCGCTAGCGCTGGTCATCACGGGCCTTGTGTCCTGCCAATACAAAACCCCTGGTCGTGGAATGCTCCACCACCAGGGGTTCATGACTGGATCACCAGGGCTAGGCCCAGGGACTCACCAGCGATTACCGCCGCCGCCGCCACCGCCGTAGCCGCCACCACCACCACCACCGCCGCCGTAGCCACCGCCGCCGCCGCCACGGTTGCCGCCGCCGCCGCCGTAGCCGCCGCGGCCGCCACCACCACCACCGCCACCGCCACCGCCCTCACGGGGAGTGGCCTTGTTGACGCGGATCATGCGGCCCATCCACTCGACGTCCTGGAGGTCATCGATGGCTTTCTGTTCCGCCGCGTCATCGGCGAGTTCAACAAAGGCGAAGCCACGCTTGCGGCCGGTTTCCCGGTCGAGGGGCAGGCTGCACTGGCGCACCTCTCCGTACTGGCCGAAGAGATCAAGCAGGTCCTCCCGTTCGGCTTGGAACGAGAGGTTGCCAACGTAGATGGTCATTAATGGAGCAAATCCTGGAACTGATTCGGTTGATGCTCCGGGACCTTGGGCATGCCAGCGGGAGCCAACGGTGCCGGAAGGGGCCTGAACGCCTTGGAATCTCGGCCATATTACCCGGCTGCCGTGCCGGGCTCCGGGAGGGAGCTTTGATTCGTGGAGAACCGTGAAGCGGTTCTGAAGACACCCTGTAGTCCGCTCCGCGATCCTCGATAGTGACCCATTGTCAGCAAACCCTGATCAACCGCGAACTCCGTGATGACAGCACCTGTCCCCTGGAGCCTCGCCTGGTGCGAGGACGGCGAGCTGGCTCCCCAGGATCGCTTTGACTTGCTGCAGAGCCTGGTGACCAGCGAATGCGCCGACGTGCAGTGCTCCTTGATCGCGGCCGTGGAACGGCTGTCGATCACTGAGGTCACCAGCCTCAGCCTCGTCGAGGTGACCCGTCTCTGCGCCTAGTTCAGGGCCCCCGGACTGGTTGGCTGTGAGGGAGCCCTCACGGCGCGCTGGTCCGAGTGGCGCCCACAGGCGTCGTGAGCCTCCTCCACGTCGCTGCCCTGGGCCACCCGGTCCCCCACGCATCCGCAGGTTCGGTCGATCTGGGACAGGGACAGGGACTTTCCCTGTTTCTTCAGGTCGGCTTGATAGGCCGACAGGCAGAAGGCCTTCACCACCTCCGCCACACCCGTGGTGCGCCCCGCCGGCACCCAGGCGATCAGACCCAGCAGCAGCAGGCCGATGGGGGCGGATCGCAGGGAGCGGGGACGCATGGTGGGCTGCCGGGTGTGGGTCGGTTGGGCTGCCCTGAGGGGTTTACCCCTGTAGACGGGAGATCTGCAGTGGTTTGTTCATCACCCGCAGTTGGCGCAGGCCTTGGAAAACCTCTTCGGGCATGCCCTTGGGGAGGTCCACCGTGCTGTGGGTGTCAAAGATCTGGATGCGGCCGATGGAGCGACCGTTCAGACCGGCCTCGTTGGCAATGGCACCCACGATGTTGCCGGGCTTGATCCGGTCCCGCCAGCCCACTTCCACCCGGAAGCGCTCCATGTGATCTTCCGGCGGTCCCATGGGGCGCTCGCCCCGGGGACCCCGATCCGAATCGCGGCCGATCTCGCGACCCCGGCCCCGGTCGCGGCCAAACTCGCGGCCCCCATCGCGTCCCCCGTCGCGGCCAGGGCCGTTCTGGCGCACCTGGGTGAAGTTCTCCTCGCTCTGGAGCAGCAGCGGTTTGCCCGCCAGGCTCAGTTCCAGGGCGGCGAGGGCCAGTTGGTCTGGGCTCGAGCCCTGTTCCTGGGCGACCCGCTGCAGGATCTCGCTCAGCAGGGCCCGCTCCTGCTCACTGCTGGCCGGGGTCTGCAGGCAGCCGGTGAGCCGGGTGCGCATCCGGTCAAGCCGGTTCTGGTTGATGGTGGCGTTGCTGGGCACGTCCATCTCTTCGATTGGTTTGCCCACCGCCCGCTCGAGGCCGCCCAGGAAGCGGCGCTCCCTGGGGGTGAGAAACAGGATGGCGTCGCCGCTGCGGCCCGCCCGCCCCGTGCGGCCGATCCGGTGCACGTAGGCCTCCGAATCGAAGGGGATGTCGTAATTGATCACCAGGCCGATCCGGTCCACATCGAGGCCTCGGGCTGCCACGTCGGTGGCGACCAGCACGTCCACCTGGCCACTCTTGAGCCGTTCGATCGTCCGTTCCCGCTGGGCCTGGGGCACGTCGCCGTTGAGCACGGCCACGTCATAGCCATGCTGCTCGAGGGATTCGGCCACCGTGATGGTGATCGCCTTCGTGCGGGCAAAGATGATGACGCCTTCGCTGGTCTCGGCTTCGAGCACCCGCTCCAAGGCAGACAGCTTGTGGGGGGCGTGCACCATCAAGAAGCGCTGCCGGATGCGACTGGCATCCGCGGCCTTCTGCTTGATCGTGACCTCCGCTGGAGAGTTGAGATATTTCTGGGAAATGCGCCGAATCTCGGCCGGCATGGTGGCCGAGAACAGCACAACTTGACGCTGTTGGGGGAGTTGCTCGAGCACCCATTCGACGTCGTCGATGAAGCCCATACGCAGCATTTCATCGGCCTCGTCGAGCACCAGGGCCCGCAGGTTGGAGAGGTCGAGGGTGCCCTGGCGCATGTGGTCCATCACCCGGCCAGGAGTACCCACCACGATCTGAACACCGCGTTTGAGCTGGTGAATCTGGTCGCGGAAATCGGCACCGCCGTAGATCGCCAGGGTGCGAACTCCGCTCAGGTGGGTGGCATAGCTGTTGAAGGCATCGGCCACCTGCAGCGCCAGTTCCCGGGTTGGGGCCAGCACCAGCACCTGGGGCTTGCGCTCCTGGGGATCGAGGGCGGCCAGCATCGGCAGGGCGAAGGCTGCGGTCTTGCCGGTGCCGGTCTGGGCCTGACCCACTAGGTCGCGGCCCAGCATCAGCTCGGGGATGGCGGCTTTCTGGATCGGGGAGGGTTCCTGGTAGCCAATGGCCTCGAGGGCCTTCAGCAGCTCGGGCCCGAAGCCGAAGCGGGCAAAGCCCTGGGCGCCGGAGGGTTCGGGAGTCGGGGTGGCTTCGGAAACGGCCTGGGGTTCGCGCTCAGAGGTGGCTTCGAGGGGCGCGTTGATTTCGACGGAGCAGGTGAAACTGCCGCCGTTGGAAAGTTCGGTCACTGGATTCAATTTGGCCTGGTTGAAGTCCTTGAACGCAGGCCGGCAGAAACCCAATGGAGACAAGAATGCTGAAGGGATGGGCTGTGGCTGGTCAGCTAGACGCTGCGTGGCCGGTCCCGAACTTCAGAGGCTCTCGCCTGCACCTAACAAAACTGCCCTGCCCTTGAAAAAGGCTGAGTGAAAAGTTTATCACTCGCGATGAAAGGGCCTTAGAGCCTGCCAAAGTCGTCGGCCAGGCGCTCGATGTCGGTTTCGCTCAGCCAATCGCCGCGCTGCACCTCGACGATCTCGAGATCGTCACGGCCCCCCTGGGCCCGATGCAGCGCCCCCTGGGGAATGAACACCGTGGTGCCCGCTACCGCAGCCGTCAGGACCTCGGACACCTGCAGCTCGCCCGTGCCCGCCACCACCACCCAGTGCTCACAGCGGTGGTGGTGGCGCTGCAGGCTCAGGCGCTGGCCGCTGCGGATCAGCAGCCGTTTCACCTGGTAGTGGTCGCCGCTGGCCAGGGTTTCAAACCAGCCCCACGGACGTTCCACCCGGCCATCGGGGTTGGGGGGCTCGGGATGGGTCATGGCATCAGGCTGGCGCCCGTGGTCGGAGCACGCAAGGGAGTGATCAGCCGAGCCTGATGCCGGGCCCGGGTGAGGGCCGTGTAGAGCAGGCGCCGCTGGGGCCGGCCTGTGTCGGGCATCAGCACCCACACCTCATCGGCCTCACTGCCCTGGGCCTTGTGCACGGTGAGGGCCAGGGCCGGTTCCGCGTCCGGGAGCTGGGCCGGATGGATCCAGAGCGGTTCGGCTTGTCCCGGAGCACCGAACAGCAGTCGGCGCTCCCCGGAGGAACGGCCCGGCCGTTCCATCACCAGGCCCACCTCACCATTGGCCAGCCCTAGCTCCACCAGGTTGTGGCGGCACAACACCGGGGTGCCCACGGGCCAGTGCTGGGCCGAGCGGGTGGCGGCCTCCCCCAGGAGGACCTGGTGGATGGCCTCCACCCCCCAGCGGCCGCGGCGCAGGGGAGTGAGCACCAGGCAGGCCTCGAGCTCGGCCAGCAGGGCGGCGGTTGCGGCGGGATCGTCCGGCGGGCAATCCCGGCAGCGCTGCGCCAGCCGCTCCTGGTGCCGCCGCAGGCGCTCCAGCAGGGACGAGGGCAGGCTGCGCGGTGGGGCCTCCAGCCAGCGCAGGTTGGCGTCGGCTGGCAGCGGCTCCAGCAGGGAGGGCAGCCAGGGTTCGAGGGGATCGTCGCCTGCCCGTAGGGCGGCGGCCACGGCGGCGATGGCCCCGTTGTTGCGGTAGGTGGTGCGCAGGGCGATGGCGGCGTCCCCCAGGGCCTGGCGGCGCTCGGGGGTCTGCAGGTCCAGCAGCACGGGTCCCGGCCCCACCGGCGCTAGCTGGGCGGCGTCGCCCACCAGCACCAGCCGGCAGTCCTGGGGCAGGGCGTCGAGCAGGGCCTCCATCAAGGGCAGGTCGACCATGGACACCTCGTCCACCACCAGCAGGTCGAGGGCCAGGGGGACGTGGCGGTTGCGGCCAAACCGTTCGCCCCGGCTCTCCAGCAGCCGGTGCAGGGTGCTGCAGGGCAGTTGCAGGTTGGCGTTGGCCAGGGCGGCCCGCAGGCGGGCGGCGGCCTTGCCGGTGGGGGCGGCCAGGTGGATGCGGCTCCCCGGTTGCTGGGCCTGCACCGCCGCCAGCATGCGCGCCACGGTGCTGGTCTTGCCCGTGCCCGGCCCCCCTTCCAGCAGCACCAGTCCATACCGCAGCACCGCGCTCACGGCCCGTTGCTGGTCCCCATCCAGTCCGTCGATGGGGGCGGCCTCCGCTGCGGGCTGCAGCCGCCGCTGGGCCCTGGCGATCAGGGCCTGCAGCACCCCTTCCCGCTGGCGCTGCCAGCGGCGCCACAGCAGCCGATCGCCCTCCAGGGCCAGGGGGCCATGGGGCTCGGTACAGAGGGGAGATGCGGCCAGGGCCCGGCGATGGCGGGTGCTGGGCACCGGGATGTCCAGCTGGCCCTCCGCCAGGGCCACGGCCAGGGCTTCGACCAGCTCCCCTACCAGGGGATCGGGGCTGGTGCCGTGCAGCCGCGGTAGCGCTTCGCCGAGGGCCGCGGCCAGGGCCTGCAGCCAGGCGGGTTGTTCCGTGGGTTCGCGGGTGGTCATGGGGGGCCTCCCAGCACCTGGTCGAGGGCCAGCAGCCGGGCCAGGGGGGGCTGCTCGAGGAACATCCCCGGCACGGCCCGGGTGGCGCTGGTGGTTCCGGGTACCCCGCGCAGAAACACGTACACGTAGCCGCCCAGATGCTGCTCCGGGCTGTAGCCGGGCAGGCGCCAGCGCAAGTAGCGGTGCAGGGCCACCAAATAGAGGTGGGCCTGCAGGGGGTAGTGATTGGCGGCCATCAGCTCGGCCATGGCGGCGGGGGTGTAGTGCCGAGGACCGCAACGCAGCGGTTGGCCCTGGCCGTCGCGCTCACCCAGCCAGTTGCTCTTCCAATCGGCCACCCACCAGCGCTCGCCGTGGCGGAACACCAGGTCGATCGAGCCGGTGAGGAAGCCCTGGCTGGCCACGTCCAGCTGGGCCAGTCGCTCCGCGTAGTCGGCCCCGAACCAACCCTCGGGATGGTCGCTGAACGGGCGCGCCAGGGCCCGGGCCCGCACCAGGCCCAGGGGCATGTCGAAATTCATTTCATTGAGGCGCTGCTCCGGAGCCAGCTGGGCCAGTTGGAAGCCCCCCAACGCCCCGCCCAGGGGGCTCTGGCGCAACTGCTCCAGCCCCAGCACCGCCGCCTGCAGCTGGGGCTCGGCGATGCCGGCCCGCTGCAGTTCGCGGGCGCAGAGGTCGGCCTGGTCCGCCACCGGTTGGCGGTAGTCGAGTTGCTCCAGGATTCGGTGCAGGCAATCTCCGGCCTGGGCGCCACGGGGGAAGTCGGCCAGGGGGCCATCGGCGGGCCAGGCCTGGCTGCCGTCCTCGCCTCCCGCCTCCCCGCTCGGCTGGCCGGCATCGAGGTCGGCCACCAGGGCATCGGTTTCCCGACCTTCTTCCACGGCCTGGGGCGCCGCGCCGTGGCTCCCCTGGGTCCAGCTGGTGTAGCTGCTGCGGCCCCAGGTGGGGTCGAACGGCTGGCTGGGCACGGGGCCCCGCGCCAGGGGCTGTTCTGCCGGGCTGGTGGCCGGCCGCCAGCCGATCCGCTGGCCCCGGGCGGGGGGATCGATCAGGCTCAGCGGCAGGCCGCGGCGGTTGATGGCTTGCACCACCCGGTCGCGCCAGTCGGCATCGCTGGCGTCTCGATAGGGGTCGTGGTCGGCGCCCGGGGGTTCTTCCTGGTCGAACAGCCAGGGATGGAGCGGGTTGCCCTGCTGCCCCTGCACCGGCCCCCAGGCGAGCACCAGCAGCAGGCGGGCCCGGGTGGCGGCCACGTAGGCCAGCCGTTCCCGTTCCTCCAGTTCGGCCTGGCGCTGCTGCCGGCGGGCCCGATGGCCGGCCCCCCAGTGGAGGTTGAGGTGCAGGTCGAGCACGGCCTCGCGGCGTTCCGGGTCGCCGTCTTCAGGTCGCCAGCGCACGCCGAGCCGTCCCTGGCCGCCCCGATCGGCGCCGGGGGCCTGCCACAGGTAGGGGCAGATCACCACCGGGTATTCCAGTCCCTTGCTGCGGTGCACCGTCACCACTGACACCGCCGCATCCACCACGTCGCTGTGGGGCTGGTGGGCGTCGGGCACATCCTGGTCGGGGTCGAGCCGCAGGCGCCGCAGCCAGTCGGCCGCAGCCGCGGGCCCCAGTTGGTCGGCGTGCAGGCGTGCCGCCACCAGCTCCCCGCACTGCTGCAGGTCGGCCAGCAGCCGCCCTCCCAGGGAGAGCCTGGCCAGGCCCCGCTGCTCCAGCAGGCTGGCCAGCACCCCCAGCAGGCCCCGGCGGGGGAGCTGGGCGGCCCATTGGGCCAGCCGACCGGCCAGGGTGCTCCACTCCTCCGGTCCCGCGCTGGCGATCTCGGCCGCGCTCCAACCCAGCAGGGGGGAGGCGGCGAGCAGCCGCAGCCGGTGGCCCTGGCCCGGTTCGGCCAGGGCGTCGAGCAGCCGTTGCAGCGCCGTGGCTCCGGCACTTTCGAACACATCCCCCTGGCTCACCAGCCGGCTGGCGATGCCGCAGGTCTCGAGGGCGCTGCGGAGGGCGTCGGCCTGGCGGTGGGTGCCCACCAGCAGGCAGATGTCGTTGGGGCCCAGGGGCCGGGTCCTGGCGTCCGCTTTGGTGCAGGGCTCCCGGTGTTCCCGGAGCCCGCGGTTGAGCAGTTCGGCCGTGAAGCTGGCGATCCGGGTGGGGAGCTCGCGCTCCAGAGCGCTGCGGCTGGGTGGTTTGTCCCCAGTGGAACGGTCGCCGCCCAGCCAGAGCAGCTGCAGGGGGTGTTCGTCCGCCGCCAGCAACAGGCTGGTCTCGCCCTGCTGGGCGCGCACCGGCGGCACGGCCAGGCCGGTGCGGCGCAGGCCCGGCTGCATCAGCCCATTGAGCCCGGCGATCAGGGCCTGGCTGGAGCGGTAGTTGTCGGTGAGGCTGCTGATGCCCGCACCCGCCTCGGCGGCTTGGCGGGCGTGCAGATAGGTGCATAGGTCGCCGCCGCGGAAGCGGTAGATGGCCTGCTTGGGATCACCCACCAGCACCAGCCGGTGCCGTTCGGGTTGGAAGGCCCCCGCCAGGATTCGCCATTGCACCGGGTCGGTGTCCTGAAATTCATCCACCAGGGCCACGGCGTAGCGCTTCCCCACCGCCTGCAGCAGCGGTGTTGTGGCCAACTCCCCGGGGTCGAGCCCCTCCAGCAACTGGGCGAAACCCAGCCGCCCGCTCTGGCGGCGCCGCCGGTTGAGCTCGGCCCGGCCCCAATGGCAGGCATGCAGCAGCATCGCCTCCGCCGGACCCTCCAGCAGCTGGGCCACCGCCTCGAGCAGGGGGCGCTCCGGCAGGGAGGGCCCCTTGCCGCCGTCATCCCCGTCCAAGCCCTCGATGCCCCGCGCCACCTTGAGGAAGGCTCCCGGGTGGAAGTAGTCGCGCAGCAACCCCTCGGCCCCGCCGCCGCGACCTGCCGTGGCGCCGTAGTCACCCCCGGGAGGCTGGGCCGCGATCCAGCCCTCCACCAGACCGCAGCGGTCCTTGCGGGGTTTGGGGTTGTAGGGGGTGGTGGTTTTGAAGCCCTGCTCACGCCAGGTGGCGGCGGTGCTGCAGAAGCTCGCCTCCAGGTCCCGTCCGTGGGCGCTCCAGCACGCCTGGAACCGGCCCCAGGCTTCGGCCCAGAACACCTCCAGCTGGCCTGGTAGAGGGGACGCAACCGCGAATCCGCTTGGCAGGGGGTCGAGCTGCAGGGCGGGGTCGCCATCAAGACTGCCCAAGAGGGCTTCCAGGGTCTCCGGACCCTTCACCCACGTCTGCAGGCCGGCCACCAGGTGGCTGGCCAGGGGCAGCACCTGCTGCTGCCAGTAGTCGTGGGCCACCTGCCGCACCAGGGAGCCCTTCTCGGTTTCCAGTTGCAGCTCCGGGGGCAGGCCGGCCTCCAGGGCGTGGCGTTGCAGGGTGCGGCGGCAGAAGCCGTGGATGGTGGTGATGTCGGCGGCATCGAGCTCCTCGAGGGCCAGCAACAGCCGGGCCCGGAGTTGGTCGGTGCGGGGGCGCTGCTGCTCCAGCCAGGCGGCCAGGGTGGGGTCGGGCGCCTCCAGCTCGGGATTCTCCAACCCCGCGAGGGCCCGCTGCAGCCGCTGGCCGATGCGATCGCGCAACTCGGCCGCGGCGGCGTCGGTGAAGGTCACCACCAGCAGTTGGCGCAGGTCCAGCTCCGCCTCGCCCACGTAGCGCAGCACCAGCTGGGCCAGGGCAAAGGTCTTGCCGGTGCCGGCACTGGCCTCCAGCAGCCGCAGGCCCGGTTCGAGCGGAAAGGTGTTGGCCTCGAAGCGCTGCTCAGGCGCCGGGATCGGCGTCATGGCAGTTGCTCCCGCAGGGGGGCAAGCAGGATTTCGGCCTGGGCGGCCACCTCACCACTGGCCAGCAGGGCACTGCCGCTGAGCTCGACGCCGAAGCACAGGGCCTGCTCTGGCTCCTGCCGTTCGCCCCGGGATCGCTCCGTGCCCTCCCAGGTTTCGATCGCCTGGTCGGTGCCCTTCTCCACAAGGGCCCAGCCGGTTTCGGGCGGCACTGGCCAGCAGCGCTGGCGCCAGGTTTCGCGCAGCTCCGCCAGCCGCGCCAGTTCCCGCCGGGCCGTGGCCCCATCGGGGGGCACCAGGCGCAGCTCCACCCCGAAGTCTTGCTCGCCCCTGGCCACCAGCACCGCAGCTGAGGGGGCCTGGTCGGCGGCGGCGGCCAGCAGCAGGGCCAGCCAGAGCTCCAGGCGCTGGCGACTGCGGGGCCGGGCCGGGTGCAGCACCACCAGGGCGGAGCCCCGCCACAGCAGCTCCTGTTGCCAGCCCTGCCACTGGGCCAGGGCCCGGCGTTCGGGGCCCAGGGCCTCCAGGGTGGTGTGCAGGCTGTGCCAGCGCCGGCTGAGGCCGCCGGCCTCCAGGCGCCCGGCCGCCAGGGGCGGCAACAGACCCGTGCCCCGGTGGCGCTCCAGCCAGGTTTCGGGCACGTCGAGGCTTGCTCCCCCAGGGTTGCTGAGGGCCTGGCGGAGCAGGCCGGCCCGGCTGCGCTCGTCGAGGCTGAGGGGTTCGAGGTCGTCGAGGCTGTCGGCCCATTCCCGGGGCCGCAGCCCCAGGGAGTGCAGCCAGCTGGCCTGGGGGGCCAGCAGCCACTCGCGCAGGTCGGCCGTGGCATCCAAGTCCCCGCCTCCGTGCTCCAGGACCGGTGGGGAGGGGGGCGTGCTGGCCGCCAGGGGCAAGGGCGGGGCCAGGGCGGTGGGCTGGTCCAGCAGCTGGCGGGCCTCCAGCAGCCGTCGGTCACAGCTGCCCGGGGGGCGTTCGCCGATCGGTTGGAAATTGGCCCGGTCGAGGGGGTTGGCGGGATGGTCCACCAGCAGGCCGTCTCCCTGGCAGGGCAGTTGGCCCTGCAGCCATTCCAGCCACTGACGCACCGGGGTGGCCGGCGGCAGCTCTCCCCCGCTGCGGGGGTCCCGGCTGCTCCAGGTCACGAGCAGGTGATCCCGGGTCGAGAGCAGGGCCTCCAGCAGCACATACCGGTCCTGGTCGGCCGGGTTGGGGTCGCCTAGCCGGCGTTGCTGCTCGAGCAGGTGGAAGCCGGGCCGTTGGCTCTGGCGGGGGAACGTGCCCGCATCCAGCCCCATCAACACGATCACCCGGTGGGGAATCGCCCGCATCGGCTCCAGGGCGCTGATGGTGAGAGCGCCGCTGCGGTGACCGAAGCGGCCCGAATCGGCGGCCAGCCGCTCATCGAGCACGGCCGCCACCACCGGGGCGGCTAGCTCGAGGGCGCAGCCCGCGGCGGCCTGCTGCCAGTCGTCGATGGCGGCCAACACTTGCGGCAGCTCCCAGGCCTGGCTGCCGCCCTCGCCGAACAGGTCGGTGAGCAGGGTTCGCAGGCCGCTGGCCCAGGCGTCGCAGGGGCGGGGACGGCGCAGCTCCGTCAGCCAGTGGCGTAGCCGGGTGAGCAGGTGCAGCCAGCGGCCCAGCAGCTCCACACCCACCCCACTGGCCAGGGGGGCGGTGTCAGCCGGGGCCAGACCGGGTTCCTCGGGCAGCACCAGGCCCAGCAGCAGCCGGTCGATGGCCCAGGCGAGGCTGCCGCTGGCCAGGCCGCCCCGCTCGGCGGCATCGAGGCCCCAGTGGAAGCCGCAGCGCTGCAGCAGGGGATGGAGGGCCGCCAGTTCGCCCCCGCTGAGCTGGAAGTGCTCCTGCAGCACCGCACTCTCCAGCAGGGTTTCCAGGGCCGAGGCGGTGAGCCGTTCCCCCGCCAGCCGCAGCAGCTCCAGCAGGCTGCGGCTGAGGCTGGCGTCGCTCTGCTGGCTGCGGTCGGTGAGCCGCCAGTTGAGCGTCACGCCCGTCGCCTCGCCATCGCCGAACACGGCGGCCACCAGGGGGGCGAGCCCATCCACCTGGGGGGTCATCACCAGCACATCCCGGGGCTGGAGCGTGGGGTCGGCGGCCATCAGCTGCAGGATGCGATCCCGCACGATCTGCACCTGGCGCAGGGGGCCGGGACAGCGGTGGAACTCCAGGGAGCGGTCACCCGAGGCCCGCTGCAGCTGGGGTTGTTCAGCCGGGTCCGCCAGTTGCTGCTGCAGCTGATGGAGCAGGGGCGCAGGCCCTACCCCGCGATGGCCCGCTGCGGGAGCCACGAACAGATCCTTCTCCTCCCACTGGCCCAGACGGCTGTCGCCGCTGCCTTCGAGCAACTGCTGAAATTCGCCCCCCAGGCGCCCGAAGCGGGCCTCCAGGCCGGAGGCCTGCAGCAGCCAGTCGCCGTCCAAGGGCTGTTGCAGGGCGATGGCGTCGCTCAGCACCCGCCGGCGACTGGTGCAGCGCTGCCAGAGGTCGCGGCAGGGGGTGAGCAGGTAGAGGTCCACGTTGGTGTGGATGCTGAGGGCCTGGAGCAGCTGCACCTGGATCGGCGCCAGGCTGCTGAGGCCAAACAGGCGCAGGGGATCGGGCAGGCTGCCGGCAGGTGGTGGCCCGGCTTGGAGCAGGGCGATGGCCTCGAGCACCCGCAGGCCAAAGGGCTTGACGCCCAGGCGCTCTGCGAGCCGCAGCACCAGCAGCCGCTGCCAGGCTGCACTGTCACCGTGGGCTGGGGTGCGGTCTTCCCACCAGCTCTCGAGCACATCCGGGCGGTAAAGGGCGAGGTCGTCGAGGGCATCGGCGATGCTGCGCCCCAGCTGCCATTGGCCCAGGTCGAGCTCGCTGGCGCTGCCCTGGCGACGCCCCAACCACTGCTGCAGGGCGGCGGCTTCCGGCTGCTCCACCAGCTCCGGCAGCAGCTCCAGCACGGGCCATACCAACTGGCTGGCGCGCCAGGGGTCGGCGTCGCCGCTGCTGTCGCCCAGCAGGGCCTGCACGATCTGGCGCAGCTGGCTGCCGGGAAAGGGGTAGCGGATGTTGGCCGCGATGCCCCCCAGTCCCACCGCCAGCTGCTCCCCCAGCCAGCGGCTGGTGGGCCAGGTGTTCACCACCACCTGCACCGTCTCGCACGGGCCCGGTGGATTCAGCCGCAGCTGGGCGGCCAGGAGTTCGGCGAGATGTTCAGCCCGGTTGCCCCGGAAAACGGTGAGCAAGGCGCGGGCTCAGCGGTGGGCCATCAGGGCAGGCAGCCCGCCAGCTGCTGGCTGAAGGAGGTGATCCCGCGGTCCCGCAGGCCAGGGACAGATCGGATGGCGCCGGTTTCGGGGCAGTAGGCGGAGAGGTCGCCGCCGTAGCAGGCGCCGGTGTCGACCATCACGATCCGGCCGAGTCGTCGGACGTTGGGGCCAGGGGTATGGCCGATCACCACATCGCCGAAGCGGCCGTCGTAGGCCTGCCAGAAGGGCATGCGGATGGAGAGGTCCGGTTCCCAGCTGGTGGGATCGAAGCCGGCGTGGGTGGCGACCCAGCCTGGTCCGCCGTAGGTGCAAGGCAGCTGGTCGAGGCGCTCCTGCCAGATGCGGCAGTGGCGATCACCGAGTTGGCGGTAGGTGTCACAGCCGGCCAGGGCCCGGTGGGCCATCCAGTTGCCCTGGTGCAGGGCAGCCACCAAGTCGGCTTCGTGGTTGCCCTTGAGCCACACCGCCCGGCCGGACTCCACCAGGCCCCAGGCCAGCTCCATGGTGCGGCGGATCTGGGGCCCCCGGTTGATCACATCGCCGCACAGCACCAGCCGATCCCCGGCCGGAAGCTCGGCCACCAGTCGTTCCAGGGAGTCGGCGCAGCCGTGAACGTCCCCGATCACCCAATGGCGGCAGGCACGGGAGGGGGACGTCATCGGTCCATCGCGTTGGATCCAGTCTTGCCTTCCCCCCCTCTCCTTGTCAGCCCCCCCCGACCGTCCACCGCTGGTACGGTCGCCTCACCGGTGTTGAGATCCTGATGAACCCAGCCTCGTTGTCGGTGGGCCAGCGGGTGAATGCCCTGGTGAAGGCCCTCAACGGGGCCAAGCGCACCAATGAGGCCCTGGCCCGCTGCAGCAGTGGGGAAGAGATGCTCGACGTGCTCCTCGATGCCTCCGCCAAGCTCGGGCTCGGCCTGACCCGCCAGCAGCTGGCCAACACGCCGCCCATTCGCGACTGGGTGTGGTGGAAGAACAAGGAGGCGCTGCTCACCATTGGGGACAACAAGCCCCGTTACCAGCAGGACGGCGGCCAGGGCAGGTCAGAGCAGGCCCAATCCGGTGAGGAGGCTCCGCGCAAGCGCTTTCTCGGCCTGTTTTAGGCCGCGCTGGCCAGGGCGTCGGGAATGGAGGCGCTGGGTGCCTCGAAACGGCCGCAGGCCACAAACTCCAGGCGCAGTTTCAGGAAGGTGATGAACTTCTCATCGGTGGACACCACCGCTGCCGCTGGCCGCGGCACCGCACTGCCAACCGGCTCGAGTTCGGGGGCCTCGAGGAAGACAGGGCGTTTCACCAGCCAGAAATCGATCGCCTTGCCCTGTTCGCCGTAGTGGCGCACCCGCTCCCGCAGCACCTCCTCCAAGGGCTCCTCCACGGTGAGGAACGCTTCGCTGGCGGCAATGAAGTGATAGGTGCTCATGGCTGGCGGCTGCCGAACAGGGGATCGCGGCGGGGATTCTGAATCAGCGCCTTCATCTGCCGCACCGCCGCCTCCAGACCCACGGCCAGGGCGCGGGCCACGATCGTGTGACCGATGTTGAGCTCTTCCATCCCCTCAATGGCGGCCACCGGCTCCACGTTCTGGTAAGTGAGGCCATGGCCGGCATTCACCCGCAAGCCAAGGCTGCGGGCGATGAAGCTGCCCTCGGTGAGGCGGGCCAGCTCGCCGGGTTGGTGCTGCCAATCGGCTTCGGCGTAGGCGCCGGTGTGCAGTTCCACCCAGCGGGCACCCGTGGCCCGGCTCGCCTCGAGTTGGGTGGGGTCGGCATCGACAAACAGGCTCACGCCGATGCCGCTGTCCTGCAGCCGGCCCACCAGGCCGGTGAGGGCCTGCTGTTGGCTGGCCACATCCAGGCCGCCCTCGGTGGTCACTTCCTGGCGCTTCTCGGGCACCAGGGTCACCATGTCGGGCCGGATCCGCAGCGCGATCGCCTCCATCTCGGCGGTGGCGGCCATTTCCAGGTTGAGCCGGCTGCGCACCGTCTGACGCAGCAGCTCCACATCCCGATCCTGGATGTGGCGGCGATCTTCGCGCAGGTGCACGGTGATGCCGTCAGCGCCACCCAGCTCCGCCAGGAGGGCATGGCTCACCGGGTCGGGTTCCACGGTGCGGCGGGCCTGGCGCACATTGGCGAGGTGGTCGATGTTGACGCCGAGGCTGGCCATGGCGGGGTGGTCTGGCGGGGGGAGGGTCTGGGCGAAATCCTATGGAGCGCCCCTGGGCGGTGCCCCAACTGCCCGTGCCCCGACCTCAAGGGCGGCCATGGCCCCTAGCGTCGAAAGTCCTCCCCTTCATGCGGTTGTTGGCGGCGCAGACGGGTTCCACGGCTTCCCTCCCCCAGGTGCGGGAGCGCGGTCTGTGCAACGGCATCAGCCCCTGGCTCTCGCCGCTGGCCATGGTCGCCAGCCAGGACATCGCGCTGCGGCTGTTCTTCCGCTCCGTACGGGTCCTGGGCTGGGAGCACCTCCCGACCGCGGGTCCCGTGCTGCTGGCGCCCACCCATCGGGCTCGGTGGGATGCCCTGCTGCTGCCCCACGCCGCCGGCCGCCGCATCACCGGCCGCGATTGCCGCTTCATGGTGACGGTGGATGAAATGCGCGGCCTGCAGGGCTGGTTCCTCCATCGGCTGGGCTGTTTCCCCGTGAAGCAGGGCCGTCCTTCCATGGCCAGCCTCCGCTATCCGGTCGACCTGCTTGCGGCCGGCGAGCAGTTGGTGGTGTTCCCCGAGGGGCGCATCGTGCGGGAGCCGGCACCCCTGCGGCTGCACCAGGGCCTGGCCCGTCTGGCCCTGCTGGCCGCTGGTCGGGGGGTGGCGGTGCCGGTGGTGCCGGTGGGCATTGCCTACGGCCATCGTCCGCCCCGCTGCCGGGATGGGGCGGTGCTCTGTTTCGGGCCGGCGCTCACCCTCGAGGGCCAAGGGCGTGAGGCGGCAGTCGCGTTGACCGACCACCTGGCGCTGGCGATGGCCACTGCCGAGGCCCGGGCCCGCGGCGCTCTTGGGCTTGCCCCTTAAAGTTGCTTCACTTTTTAAAGCCATCTGTGCGTAGGACGTCCCGCCTGATCTGCGGCTCCCTGTTGGCCGCTCTGGCCCTCGCCGCCCCGCTGGTGCCGGTCGCGGTTGAGGCCCAGCAGGATCCCCAAAGGGCCCTGGAGTCCTCCGGCAGCCCTTTTAACCTCGAGGCAGTGCGTGCCCTGTTGGCCCGCGGCGATGCCGCTGCCGCCAACGGCAACCTGGCCGAAGCCCGCAAGCTCTACGACCAAGCCCGCGATGCCTGCCGGCGTCTGCTGGGCTTCTACCGCGATCTGAGTGGCTCCTTCCGGGGCCTGGATGCCCGCATCCCCCGGGAGATGGACCAGAAGGGCCGTGAGGCTTTGGAAACCATGGCCCAGGCCAACCTGCGCCTGGCGGCGGTGTTCCGCCGCCAGAATCAGCCGGAGGTGGCGGTTCCCCTGCTGGTGGAGGTCGTCAAGGTGATGACCCCGGCCAACCCTGAGGGCCGTAAGGCCTATCAAAACCTGGTGGAGATCGGCTTCGCGGCCACTCCCTACTCCGCCGGGGATGCGACAGCTCCCGGTAAGTGACCTCTAGATTCCCGACGTTCGCCGCTTGGTCTCCCTGATGGTGCATCCCGACCAGGTGAAGGCGGCCATCACCCTGGCCATGCCCGATGCCTCCGTGGAGGTGGAAGACCTCACCGGCGGGGGCGACCACCTCCAAGTGACGGTGGTGTCTTCAGCCTTCAACGGGCTCACCCGGGTCAAGCAGCACCAGCTTGTCTATGGCGCCCTGCGCCAGGAACTGGCCAGCGAAGCGATCCACGCCCTGGCCCTGCAAACCTCCACTCCTGCCTGAGTTCATGGAAGCCACCACCCGTCAACGGATCGAAGAGCTGCTGTCGACCAGCCCGGTGTTCGTCTTCATGAAGGGCAGCAAGCTGATGCCCCAGTGCGGCTTTTCCAACAACGTGGTGCAGATCCTGCATTCCGTGGGTGTGCCGTTTGACACCTTCGATGTGCTCTCCGATCCGGAGATCCGTCAGGGCATCAAGGAGTTTTCCGAGTGGCCCACGATCCCCCAGGTGTATGTGAAAGGGGAATTCATCGGCGGATCCGACATCCTGATCGAGATGTACAACTCGGGCGAACTGCGCGAGAAGCTTGAGGTGGCCCTGGCCAGCTAAGCCACCCTCACTTCAGGCGTGCCCTCCAGTCAGTAGCGCTCGCTTTCGTAGAGGCTGCGGGGGTCCCCGTCGGGCCCGATGAAGCTGGAGGGATCCTGAATCCAGCGGTCGATCAGCTCCTCGAGCCTGCGCTGGGTGAGGGGATCTAGTACGGCCGTGCGACGCAGGGCATGCAGATAGCCGTCTGCGTACAGGCGGAGTTCCGCAGGACTGTGGAAGCGATGGGCCAGTTCCTGGCAGGCATCACACAGCGATTGGAAGTGCCGGATGGCGTCGGGATGGTGGAGCGCGGTCATGGGGTCAACAACCCTGGGGCCATTCTGGCCCTCCGGGCTAGGGGGTGTGATGGTCAGGATCTGAGCAAGCGCATCGGCTGATACGCGGTTGATCTGGTCAACCCGGTTAGCCTTAGGCCTCTATTCAACCGGAACCCATCAGCTCAACGTCCCCGCCGGCATCAGCCAGCCTGCCCCCATCCCAGGCCGGAGGTCAGCCCCAACGGGTTCTGGTGGTGGATCCGCACGCAACCCTGCGAACGGTTCTGGCCCAACGACTTCGCCAGGATGGCCACTTGGCGGCCGCTGTGGCCACCGCCCGTGAAGCTCTCGAGGTCTGCCACGACCAGTCTCCCGATCTCTTGATCAGCGCTGAGCTGTTGGATGAGAGCTCGGCCCTGCGTCTGGCGTCCCAGCTGCGCTGCCCTGTGATGGTGCTCACGGCCCGCACGGGCTCCGAGCCGGTGGTGACCCTGCTCGATGCCGGTGCCGACGACGTGCTGCGCAAGCCCTTCGGCCTGGAGGAACTGGCCGCCCGCTGTCGCACCCTGCTGCGCCGCAGCTGCACCGGCCTGCAGGAGCGGGTCTGTGTCGGTCCCCTCGAGGTGCACGTCCTGTTGCGCCAGGTGACCCTGCGCGACCAGCCGGTGGAGCTCAGCCCCCGGGAATTTGCCTTGCTCTGCGCCCTGTTGATGCCGCCCGGTGTGGTGCGCAGCCGCCAGGAACTGCTGCGGATGGCCTGGCCTCCCTTCAGCGGTGGGCCCCGTTCCGTTGATACCCAGGTGCTCACCCTGCGGCGCAAGCTCGAGCAGGCGGGCCTGGGTGAAGGCGGTGGCATCGAAACGATGCGCCAGCAGGGCTATCGCTTCAGCCTCGAAACCCTGCCCGAGGCCCAGGCCGCGGAGGAGTCATCGGTGCGCCAGCCCCAGAACAGCCTGGCCTGATCAGGCTGGCGCCATTCCCTCCCAAGCGATCCACACCAATTCACCCACCAGCATGGCTCCGCTCATTGCCGCCAGTAGCTGGTACGTCCAGGGAGGGCTGATCCGGCCGATCGCGGTCACCTCGAGACCTGTTTCCTGGCCGAAGCGGGCCAGAAAATCCTCGAAGGCGGCCACCCGCTGGGGGAGCAGGTAGGCCGATCCATCTGCCGCCCGCACATAAAACACCCGGCCTCCCTGGCTGGTGGCCACCGGCGTGAGTCCCCGAATCGCACTCCAGGGCAAGCTCCAGCTGCGGCGCAGCAGCCAGGCGCACCAGCGGGGGTAGCCCACCTGGATACTGCTGCCGCTGAGTTCCACCTGTTCACTGGTGGCGGCCAGCACCAGGGCCAGCCCCAGGGGCAGAGCCAGCCAGAGCAAGGCCTGCAGGGTTCCGGTGGCGAAAACGGGCAGGGGGACCACCAGGGCCAGGTAGAGGCTGATCAGGGTGAAGCGGATCAGGGGCGCCATGGGATAGCGCGCTTGGACGTCCTGCAGAGGACCCGTCATCGATCCTCGGGGGATCCGGGCAGCGGTTCGATCAACTCGGGCGGCTGATATCTGCCGCTGAACACCTCCTGCTCCCGGCCTTTCCAGAACTCTCCGAGGCGCATCAGGTCGGCATGGGCCTCCTGCAGGGTCGCCAGGTAGGCATCGGGATCCATGCTGTCTTTGGCTTCCTTGAGCTTGGTGAGCCTCAGCAGTTGCAGCATCCAGGGCTTGCCGAGTTCACCCCGTTGCTCCAGGTAGCGGGCCAGTTCTTCAGAACTCGGAGAAGGGGAGCTGGGAGAAGGGGAGTGGGGAGTGGGGGCCATGGGGCCAGCTTATGGAACCCGGTCGGGCGGTTGCGGGTCGCTCAGGCGGGCAGTTCCCAGGGATTCAGCCCCAGATCGGCGCCGATGCGGTGGGCGCAGGCAAAGCCGCTGAAGGCCACCGCATTCAGCCCCTGGCCGGGGAAACAGGAGTCGCCCACGGCGTAGAGGCGGGGGATGCCGGTGCGGTTGAAGGGCATCGGCAGCAGGCCCGGCAGCCGCAGGGCTGGGATCGGGCCATAGCTGCCGCCCATGCGGCCGAGGAAGCGCCGGTGGCTGCGGGGCGTGCCCACCTCCCGGTGGTGGATGGCGCCAGCCAGGCCGGGCAGGATCGCTTCGAGGCGGGCGATCAGCCGGTCGGCGTCGGCCTGCTTCTTGGCCCGGTAGTCGCTGGGGCTGAGGCCCTGCCAATGCTCCATGGAGCTGGGGGTGAAGCTGTGCAGGATGTGGCGCCCTGCCGGGGCGAGGGCCGGATCCAGCAGGGTCGGCATCGACACGAACACCACCCCCTGCTCGGCCTCCATCTCCTCCCAGCGCTCCAGCAGCAGGTGGTGACAGTGGAAACCTTCCGGCACCACAGCCGCATCGATGCCCAGATGCAGCGAGAGAAAGGAGGGCGAGGGCTTGTAGCGGCGGCGCCAGGTGGTTTCCGCCGGGGGCGTGTGGGCAGCGTCCAGCAGGGGCTGGGCCACGGCTCCCTCGCTGCCGGGGCTGCCGGCAAAGGTGTCCCAGCGGGTGGCGTTGCTCACCACGCGGCGGGCGCGGAGTTGTTCCCCGCTGGCGAGCTTCACGCCTACGGCTGCGCCGTTTTCAATCACCACTTCGGTGACCCGGCTCTTGTAACGGATCGCGCCGCCGTGGCTTTCCAGGCCAGCCACCAGCTTCTCGGCGATCACTCCAACGCCACCCCTGGGGTAGTTGATGCCGCCGGCATGGCGATCGGAGAACACCATTCCCGCGTTGATCATCGGTGTGAGGTCGGCCGGCATCACGCTCCAGCAGAAGCACTCCATGTCGATGAACTTGAGCAGGGCGGGATCGCCGATGTGTTTGCGGGCCACATCGCCCACGTTCACAGGCAGCCAGCGGGCCAGACCCAGGCAGGCCAGGGGAGCCCGAAAGAACACCTTGGCCAGGTAGGCCGGATCCTCAAGCGACAGCAGCGGCATCGCGTCGAGGCAGCGGAACACCTGCCAGCAGGCGTCGTAGAAGGCGCGGATGCCTCTGGCCTCATGGGGGAAGCGGGCGGTGAGATCAGCCAGGAACTGCTCGTAGTTGCGGTCCACCGCCACGTTCAGTCCGTCGGGCAGGTGGTATTCCAGTTGGGCCGGATCGGGCACCGTGGCGCAGTGTTGGCCCACATCGTCCAGGGCGCGGGTGAGCAGGTTGGTGTGTCCCTTCTCGCCGAAGCCGAAGATCATCGAGGCGCCCACATCAAAGGTGTAGCCCTCGCGGCGGAAGCTGCCGCCCGAGCCCCCGGGAATCAGGTAGCGCTCCAGCACCAGCACCTTCGCCCCCTTGGCAGCCAGCTGGGTGGCGGTGACCAGACCACCGATGCCGGCGCCGATCACAATCACATCCCAGCTTTGGTCCGGGGTGGGGGTGGGGCGGGTGGTCACCTGGGCGAGCTGGCTAGGTGGGGCGACCCTAGGCGCCGGCACCGGTGGTGAACGGCTCCAGATCCTCCAGAGCTCGGTCGCGGTAGGCGCCATAGCGCTCCCGCTTTCCCTGGATGGGGGTAGCCAGCTCCGGCAACAGGCCGAAATTGGGGGGCATCGGCTGGAAGCCTCCCCGTTTGCCCTTGCTACCGCAGGGGGCTTCGGCGATGAAGTGGGTGAGGGCGCCGATCATGGTGGTGGCGGGCAGGCTGATGGGCTCCAGGCCCTGGGCCAGTCGGGCGGCGTTGGTGCCAGCCAGCCAGCCGCCGGCCACCGCCGCCGCGTAGCCCTCGGTTCCGGTGATCTGGCCTGCGGCCAGCAGGGTGGGGCGCTGGCGGAACTGCAGGGTGGGATCGAGCAGCTGGGGAGATTCCAGGAAGGTGTTGCGGTGCATCACGCCGAAGCGCACAAAGTCGGCTTTCTCCAGACCGGGGATCAGCCGCAGCACCCGCTTTTGCTCGCCCCATTTGAGGTTGGTCTGGAATCCCACCAGGTTCCAGAGGCGGCCGTCCTTGTCTTCTTGTCGCAGCTGCACCACGGCATAGGCCCGCTTGGCCCGTCGCACATCCCGGTCGTTCACATCTCCCCAGCGGGGATCCCAGAGGCCGATTGGCTTGAGCGGGCCGTAGCGCATCGTGTCTTCACCGCGGCGAGCCAGCTCCTCGATCGGCAGGCAGCCCTCGAAGAAGGTGGCGCTCTCCTGCTCGAAGTCCTTGAGCTCGGCCTGCTCGGCCGTGAGCAGTTCCTGCCGAAAAGCCAGGAACTGCTCCTTGTCCATGGGGCAGTTGATGTAGTCGGCGTCACCCTTGTCGTAGCGCGACGCCCGAAAGGCCACGGAGAGATCGATGCTCTCGCCCTCCACGATCGGGCTGGCGGCATCGAAGAAGTGGCAGTCGGCCCGGCCGGTAAAGGCCCGCAGCTGCTCGGCCAGGGGCTCACTGGTGAGGGGCCCGGTGGCCAGCACGGCGATCTCCCCTGGCACCGGCAGCTCGGTGTGCTCGCGCCGCTCCACCGTGACGAGGGGGTGCTGTTCGAGGGTGGCGGTGAGGGCGGCGCTGTAGCGGCCTCGATCCACGGCCAGGGCGCCGCCGGCCGGCACGGCATGGGCATCGGCGGTGCGAATCACGAGGGAGCCCAGCCGGCGCAGCTCCTCCTGCAGCAAGCCGGCGGCGCGGTCGCTGCTCAGGGCGCCGAAGCTGTTGCTGCACACCAGCTCGGCGAATTCAGAGCTGTGGTGGGCGGGGGAGCGGCGCAGCGGCCGCATCTCCACCAGCCGCACAGGCAAACCGGCACTGGCGATCTGCCAGGCCGCTTCCGTGCCTGCCAGACCGGCGCCGATGACGAGCAGCTCTGGACGCAAGCGATCAGGCGCGGGCGCGCTTGAGCATCAGCTGCAGCTGGCCCACGGCGGCGCGGCCGATGTGGAACACGGCCCAGCCGGCGGCCAGAAGGATGGGAGCGGCAACCAGCACCAGCCGTGCGTCCATGGAAGGCAGGGAAACGAGATGCGGCGATCTTAAAGACTGCGCCGCGTCTGCGGCCCGCCCGACTCGCGATTTGTCGCCATCTGAGTTGAGGGGATCAGATCTGGAGTCATCCGGCTTCCCGCGCGGCATGGACCCGGGCCAGCTCCCTGTAGCGCCGGGCGTGCTGACGCTGCTCCGCTTGGGCCTCGGCGCTGAGCTCGCGCTTCGCCTGGGCCGGTGCCCCCATCACCACGGCGCCGGCGGGCACATCGCGGGTCACCACTGATCCGGCCGCCACCAGGGCGCCGGCGCCCACCGTGACGCCGTTGAGCACGATGGCGCCGATACCGATCAGGCAGCCGTCTTCGAGGGTGGCGCCGTGCACCACCGCCCGGTGGCCAATGGTCACATCGGCACCGATGCTGACGGGCTGGTCGGGGTCGCCGTGGAGCACGGCGCCGTCCTGCACGTTGCTGCCTTCCCCCACCACAATCGGGCACACATCCCCGCGGGCCACGGCCGTGGGCCAGAGGCTGGCGCCGGCCGCCAGCTGCACATCGCCGATCACCACCGCTGACGCGGCCACCCAGGCTTCGGGGTGGATCCGGGGTTCGGGCCAGCCGGCGGGCCAGGGAACGCTGCTCATCCGCTGTGACACCAGGTTTCCCCATTCTCCCGGCATCCCCTCCCCCTTGGAGGAGGTCGCCCCTGGGTGATACGTTCGCTAGGTGCCCAACGGGCGCGGGTCGCTAGCTCAGCGGTAGAGCACTCGGCTTTTAACCGATTGGTCCTGAGTTCGAATCTCAGGCGACCCATTTTCTTTTCGGCTGGTTCTTGGCTCCAGTGGCTGGGGTCGGGCTGTCCAGGTGTTCCACACCTGCTGCCGCCACTCGGGTGTGACCGACACCTGGGCCGCAGGAGTGGTGGCCGTGGTTTCGGGAGAGGTTGTGGTCATCGCAGCAGGGCAGTCCCGTGCTGGTGCCGCCCATGGGTGATGTGGCAAACAGATCACTGTTATGGGCGGGATGGTTTGGCTGGACTTCAGCCGCCGTCCGAGCAGCTACCAATCAGCTCAGCAGAGGATTGCCGTCGAGTCGGCGGATCGCCACGATCCCGGGCCTGGGCGGCCTGGCGGGTACGCCGGACGGCCAGTTAGAGCCGACCGGTACCCAGCGCAGCTGCTCAAAGCGTTGACCGTTGCGGTCCACAAGGCTGTGGGCCTGGGCTTCCACCTCGTTGCCTTGGCGTACACCCTGGCCCTCACCGGGGTGCTGCACTGCGAGAAACAGCGTGCGGGACTCGACATCGAAGCAGGGCCCACACAGCTCACATCCCACCGGGCCGATTGCAAAGCAGAGGGCCTGGCCGGCCATTGCGCCTGCGCGAGGCAGCAGCCAACAGCTGTTGTTGCCGAACACATCCAACTTTGCCCCTCCAGAGCGATCGGTCACGAGCCAGAGGTTGCCGGATGGGTCGAAGGCCAGGTTGTCGGGATGGCTGAAGCCGAGCCCTCCCTCCCAGGGCAGGCCGCCGGAGGCCACCATCTGCCAGCGGAAGTGGGCCCCTCGGCCTGCGCCGCCATCGCTCAGGCGCATCACCCAGCCGTGGGGCCAGAGGGATTCGCCCTTGGGGCCGCGGAAGATCGCCGGATCACTGCAGCCGCCGTCATCACGGCCTGCCGCTGTGAAGGCGATCAGCAGGTCGCCGTTGATCGGGTCGATGTCGGTGTCTTCCGGCCTGGGACAGGCGGTGGCGCCAGCGGCGTTGGCGGCCAGATGGGCATCGATCAGGATCGCCCCCTGCTGCCGCAGCTGCGCCTCACGGTCATCGCCGCCCAATGGGTAGAGATCGCCAAGGTTGTTGTAGCGGCTGCGGTAGGCCTGCAGTTCGGCATCGCTGCTGAGTGCTTCGCTGCCGCTGCGCTGGCGGTCGCTGTGGGGCAACACGGCCGGTTGCTGCCAGCCAAAGCGTTCGTAATGGCTGGGGGCTTGCGGCTGCACCGCCGTGGTGGCCTCCAGGGCGATCCAGGTGCCGCTGCCTTCTGCGTTGAAACGGGCCACCTCCAGGCGCCCCGCTGCAAATAGCTGCGAATTGGTGCGATCGAGCGGGTCTTGCACGAGCCCCTCGCTGACAAAGCGGTAAAAGTGGCCGCCATGGCGATCGCAACCCGAATACACCACCAGCGGCTCCCCGGACCGCGCCACAACGGCAACGGCTTCGTGGCGAAAGCGGCCCAGAAGACTGTGCTTAACCGCGGGTTTGCTTGGCTCGCGGGGATCGAATTCCACCATCCAGCCGTACTTATTGCCGGCCAGCCCAAAGGGATTGCCGAGCCCGTCGAGGCGTGAACCGTCCCAGCGGAACGGCCGCTTCTCGGGGGAAGCCGCCGAGCCATCGGCATAGACGGCCTCGGGTACCTGCGACTGAAAGTTTTCCTCAGCGCTCAGCACGGTGCCCCAGTGGGTGGTGCCGCCAGCGCAATTGGCAAAGGTGCCGATGATCCGATCACCCAGGCCGTCGCGGTAGCCAAGCGGCTGGCTGTGACGGAATACCGCCGCCGCCGGACCGCTGCAGCGCAGTGCCTGCTCCTGCTGGCTGAGCCCGCTGAGCCCATCGATGCGCCGCTCATAGCGACTGCCGCCGAGGCGGCGCCAGCCTGAGCTCCCCTGTTCAAGCTCGAGCACGCCGATGCCGAGATCAGCCATGGCAGCACGGGCCACGGCCTCGATCACCGAACGCAGCGGGTCGTTCGCAGCCAGGCTGGCCACGTCCACGCTGCCGCCGCGGCTGACCAGGGACTGCTGCAAAGGCTCCAGCGGCAGAGTGGTGCCCACGGCTTCTGAAAAACCTGCCGACCAGGTCTGCGGGCTGATGTATTCGAAGTTGATACTCAACAAGGCCTTCCCGCCAGGCAGGGCCTGAAATGCCAGGTAGTCGTTGTTGAAGCCAAAGCGACCCGTGGCGAGAAGATCCCCCCAGACAGCAATCAGCTCGGCGCGATAGCCCTCGGGAACCAGCAGTTTGTCGTCGACGTTGAACGTCCGATAGATGCGCCGTTGGTCTGCCGCACTCAGCCCGTCAGCAGGCAAGGGCAGGGGTGCACGCACGGGCACAAAGGGCAGGGCAGCATCCCCGGCCGTGCCGCGACTGCGCACCTCAAGCTGCGGCAGCAGCATGGCAGCGGCGCTGCTGCCAGCACCGATGCCCAGTAATTCGAGCAGCTGGCGGCGTTTGAGCGCGGAGCGATTCATTGCTGTTTCATTGCTGGGGT
>JBEEKG010000019.1:0-3535 GCA_041168785.1 Cyanobacteriota bacterium | reverse complement strand
GTGACGGCCCGCCTGAGATCCAACTGACCACCACAACCGGAAGTCGTCCGAATCCCTGTGGGATGATCCTGTTCGAAGGTTGACTGGTCCGCAATCCGTTGTGAACGCCAGTGGCACCTCCTCTCTCGGATTCCGGACTCGAGATGCATCCAGGGGCCGATGACCTTGGGTTTTCTCCAGCTCCTCAAGGCCATCCCATGGCCTGAACGGCCGGCCCATCTCCTGAGGTGGGTCGTCCTACCCACTGCGATCCTGCCAGCCATCCTCTGGCCTCCAGGACTGGTCGCAGCGGGCCCTGCCATATCGCAATCCCCTGCTGCGCAAGCAGCAGCCACCCCAACGCCCCCCCCGTTGCCCAATCCCACCTTTGTGGTGGTCCGCGCAGATCGACAGGGCTACGACCAACAGCTCGGCCGATTTGTGGCCACGGGCAACGTGGAGGCTGAGTTCAACGGCTGGCGACTCCTGGCCGACCGGGTGGAGCTGGCCGAACGCAGCCGCAGTGTGTTTGCCTCTGGCCGCATTCGGCTCACGAAGGGCGATCAATATCTCCAGGCAAGTCGACTGCGCTACAGCGACTGGGAAGCCTCCGGCGAGATTGACGACGTCTACGGCGTCATCGACCAGGACACCATGGCCCTGGATGCCCAGCCAGGCACCCCCACGCCGGCTTCCATGAAACCCGGGCCGGCCTTTGCCTGCCCTCAGCTCACGGCGGATACCCCGGGGCGAACCGTGGTTCGGGTGCTGCCCCCAGGTCGAATAGGCCTGCCCACCATGCCGGCCCCGGATGGCTGCCCAGGCCTTGAGCTTTCCAGACCCGTTCTCCCCCTGGAGCAGGTTTTGAAAGCGGTGGCGTTCGGCCCCCCGCAGTCGGGTCTGGAGACCCCTCAACTCACCAGTCCATCCTCCAAGAACAGCCCATCCCCAAGAACCGCTGACCCCGCAGCCATCAAGGTGGACCCACGGGTGCGCAACGTGGCCTTTCAGCAGAGCTGGAGCACCAGCGTGAAGCTGAATCTGGCTGCTGTAATCGACACCACCGATTCGCTCAACAGCGCGGGCCAGGGCTATCGCCCCCCCACCGACCCAGCCGGAACTATCAGCCGACTGCGTTTTCAAGGATCCCAAATCCGGATCCGGGGCAACCGCTGGACAGCCGAACAGATGGCCTTCACCAACGATCCCTTCACCCCCGCCGCCTCCTGGAGCCTGGCCCGCAAGGTGGTGGCCGTCATGGATGGTCAGGGAGTCACGCGAATCAACAGCCGCAGCACCCAGATCCTCCTGGACGACAAGGTCTCCTTGCCAGCCATGGCCAACACGACGGTTGGCGCAGAAGAGGCGCGGTTTGCATGGGATACCGACCAGCAGGATCGCGATGGCTTCTACATCGGCTACAACCTCGAGCCAATCCAACTGGGGCGTAGCGGCAGCCTGCAACTGCAGCCCCAACTGATGGTGCAGCGGGCCATCGAAGGCCGCACCAGCAGCTTCGTGCTACCGGGGGAGAGCTTGGGCAACCCTCCTGGGGAGCAAGGGGCCACCTTTGGTGACATGTTTGGCCTGCTCGCCAGCCTCAACCTGCCCATGGGCTGGGCCTCCCTGAATGCTGAAGCCAGCCTGGCCACCTTGAATCCTGAGAATGTCCGCTCGGGCACCCGTAGCACCACCCGCTTCAGCGCCCCCCTGAACCTTCCAGGTCATGAGACGGCCAGCGCGGCGCTGTTCGGCTCCTACCGCGAACGCATTTACAACGGCAGTCTGGGATTACAGACCGTGGTGTACTCCTACGGAGCAAACCTAGCTGGCACAGCCGTCTTCAACCGACCTCAACAACCGGCTGACAACCCCAGCGCTATGCCGGCAACACCGCGCCAGAAAGGCCCCTTTTTCACCCCGGTGACCCTCAGCTGGGCGGCCCAATCCGGCAACTATCAAGCCACGCTGTTTGAAACCAACACCCTGGAGACCCTTTGGCGCAGCTATGCCAATCTCGCGGTGAGCAGCACCCTGCAGCTCTGGCAGGGACTGGCCCTGGATGACAGCGAAGATCCAGCACGCGGCCTTCGATATTCTCCGACTCCAGTGATTCCTGGACTCGGCCTGACGATGGGCGCCAACGGCTACGTGACCAGTTACAGCGATGGCGCTAAACAGAACACCCTCACCCTGTGGGGAGGCCCAAGCTTCACCGTGGGCCAATTTGACAAACCCTTCTTCGATTACACCCGCTTCTCCGCCTCCATCGCCGGCACGTTCCTCGGGGGGGCCAGTCCCTTCGGCTTCGATCGCACGGTAGACCTGCGCACCCTCAGCTTCCAGGCTGCCCAACAGATCTATGGGCCGCTGGTGCTGGAAGCGGGCGCCACCTTCAACATCGACAACAACTCAGAATTTTACGGTGATGTTTCCTATTCCTATGTGGAACTTAAGCTGCAACGTCGCTCGTACGAAGTCGGGGTTTATTACAGCCCCTACGACGGCATCGGCGGCATCCGGGTGAAGCTGAACGACTTCAACTTCGCAGGCACCGGCACCCCCTTCGTCCCCCGGCCTAGAAACCGTTGAGATAGGGCAGGGCTCGGGCGGTTCGCTCCAGCTCAGTGCCATGGGATAACAGCTGGGAGGTGGCATCCCACTGCCCAGTGAGCAACATCTGGCGGGGGCCGGCCTGGAGCTCCAGATCCCAGCGGCGACCACCTGACAACACGACGGTCGGAGGATCCAGCGACACCTCAAGCTCCTGGGCTGGAGCAGACGCCAGGGCCGCCTGCAGGCTGAGCACACCGTCATGGGAGGCCGTGAAACAGGGAATGCCCAGAGCTAGACAATTGCCGTAGAAAATCTCCGCGAAACTCTCGCCGACCACCGCGCGGATACCCCACCGCATCAGGGCCTGGGGCGCATGCTCACGACTCGAGCCACAGCCGAAGTTGCGGTTCACCACCAGCAACGATGCCCCCTGGACCTCGGAGCGATCAAAGGGGTGCTCCCCTGGGCGTTCAGCCCGATCGTCGGCAAACACCTGCTCACCGAGGCCATCGAAGGTGACGCACTTGAGGAAGCGGGCTGGAATGATCCGATCGGTGTCGATGTCGTCTCCGGCAACAACCACGGCACGGCCGCGGAGCCCGGTGATCGGACCCATGGGAAAGGAAGGGCTGGTCATCGCTGCTGGCACGGCACGGTTGGGGACGCGTGGGGGGAAGGAAGGGGATTGGGGCCCCAAAAAAGAGGCGACTCAGGCCGGCAACAGCTGGCGCACGTCGCTGACCTCGCCGGCAATAGCCGCCGCCGCCACCATCGCCGGGCTCATCAGCAAGGTGCGGCCGGTGGCGGAGCCCTGACGCCCCTTGAAGTTGCGATTGCTGGAGCTGGCGCTGATCTGACGACCCTCGAGCCGGTCAGGATTCATCGCCAGACACATGGAACAGCCTGGCTCGCGCCACTCGAAACCAGCGGCGGTGAAGACCTGGTCGAGGCCCTCCGCTTCAGCCGCCGCGGCCACCTGCTCACTGCCGGGCACCACGAA
>JBEEKG010000018.1:0-4096 GCA_041168785.1 Cyanobacteriota bacterium | reverse complement strand
CAAGGCAGCGGCCCAGGGACAGAGCCTGATCCAACAGCTTGAGGCCAGCCCTGGCGAGCGCCTGGGTGACGGGGCGTAACAGCCGACTTACGTTCTGTGTTGTTAGGACTAACTCACTTTTTCGCTCCCCGGAACCTGGCTAAAGAGGAGGGAGAGTTCGCAATGGGTCCATGGGGAACGAGCTGTCCTACGTCGGCGAAACCGGAAATGGCTGCCTGATTTACCGGGAGACCTCGGGCCGATACGTGGTCAGCCACGAGGGGCAACCCCAGCAACGCCGCCGGGTGGCGACCCTGGCCAGCGCCTATGCGACCTGTCACGGGCTCGAGATGGGGCAGGCTCTGGACAGGGCCAAACAGACGATGGTGGTCAGGGCATCATCGGCCAGTTGAGCGCTCAGACCTTGCCAGGCTCCTTCAGCTGGAAAGATGCCTTGCGATGCAAGGCATGCAGACCTTCCAGCTGATTGTGGACCGACAACAGCTGATCTCGGATGTGCTGGCTGTTGTCGATACGCCCCAGGGCCAGCAGCATCGACTCGATCTGCCCCTTGCAGTCGATCAGCACGCGGCATTCAGGAGATCCGGGCTCGTAGGGCATGGCAGTGGCTCCAATCCCTCCATTCGAGCCCACACCCGCTGCCACCAATGTGTCGACGGCTGCTGTTCAGGGCAGCCCACGGCGAAGCCCTCGGGAAAGCCCTCAGTCAGCGGCCGGAGCCGGCGGGGCGACGGGTACGACGCCCCTCGCCCCCCCCGCCGGCCCGACGGCCACCACCCCCAATGCCCCCACCGCTACGGCCCCCGCGACCCCGACCACCACTGAGATCCAGCGGCGGAGCCGACAGCACCTTGGGCTCGAAGCCCGGCACCTCCTGACGGGGCAGACGGGTGCCGATCATGCGCTCAATGGCACGCAGCAGTTCGCTCTCTTCGGCCGCCACCAGGGAAATGGCGTGGCCGTTGTGGCCGGCACGGCCGGTGCGGCCGATCCGATGCACGTAGTCCTCAGCCTGGTTGGGCAGATCCAGGTTGATCACGTGCGGCAGCTGGTGAATGTCGATGCCCCGGGCCGCTAGGTCGGTAGCCACAAGCACCCGCAGGGAGCCGGCCTTGAAATCGGCTAGAGCCCGGGTGCGGGCTCCCTGGCTCTTGTTGCCGTGGATGGCCGCCGCCGACATGCCTTCGCGGCTGAGGCGCTCGGCCATCCGGTTGGCGCCGTGCTTGGTGCGCGAAAACACCAACACCTGCTGCCAGTCGTTGCTGCGGATGAGGTGGCTGAGCAGATCTCCCTTACGGTCCATGTCGCAGGGATGGAGCAGGTGCTCCACCGTGGGCGCCGTGCGGTTTTCCGGTGTGGCCTGGAGCTGCACGGGGTTGTGCAGCAACCCCGTGGCCAAACGGCGAATGTCGCCGGAGAAGGTGGCCGAAAACAGCAGGTTTTGCCGCTTGGGCGGCAGCAGGGCCAGGATTTTCTGGATGTCCCGGATGAAACCCATATCGAGCATCCGATCGGCCTCATCGAGCACCAGGATCTCGACCCGATCCAGCCGCAGCGCCTTCTGCTGGTAGAGGTCCATCAGGCGGCCGGGGGTGGCCACCAGCACGTCGGTGCCGCGCTGCAGGCGACTGATCTGGGGATTGACCTTGACCCCGCCGAAGACCACGTCGCTGCGCAGGTCGAGGTAGCGGCCATAGGCCCGCACGCTGTCGCCCACCTGGGCCGCCAGCTCGCGGGTGGGAGTGAGCACCAAGGCCCGCACCACACCGGCGCGGGCATGGGGGCCATGGCGCAGCTTCTCCAGCATCGGCAGGGTGAAGCCCGCCGTTTTGCCGGTGCCGGTCTGGGCCGCCGCCATCACGTCATGGCCAGCCAACACGGCCGGGATGCACTGGCCCTGGATCGGCGAGGGCTGGGTGTAACCCTTCTCGGCCACCGCCTTCAAGATCGGCTCGCCGAGTCCGAGCGAGGAGAAGTCGACCACGGCAACGCTGGGCACCGGATCGGCGGCCACCGCCTGGGGACTGGCAACGGCCGTTGCGGTGCCGGATCGGGGAGCGGACTGACGGATCGCTGGCGCTGCGGGATCCTCCACCCTAGGGGGCCCCGCGCGATCCATCTTCAGGGTCCGTAGAGCTGCCAGGCCCGCTCACAGCACAGCCGCAGATCCCGATCCGGTAGCGCCAGGGCCTCCGGCCAGGAGGTCTGCAACCACGGCCGCAACAGGGCCGGATCCAAGGCGCCGCTGTGGGGATCGCGCCAGTCGCGGAAAAAGGTGTCCTGGGCCGCCAGCACCCGGAACTTGAAAAACTCCAGCAACCGGGCCCGGAGCCTGGCGCCATCGATGGTCCAGAGGCGATCGGGATCCACCCCAAGGGAGATCCAGGCGCCGGGCTCCAGTCCGGGCAGCAGGGGGGCCAGCACCTCCACCACCTGGGCCGGCTGGTCGTGGCGCAGCTTGGTGTCCGGATCCGGCTGATAGATCCAGCCGACCAGGGGGGTGGAGTCCCCATGGCGCACCAGCACCCGCCAAAAGCGGAAGGTCTCCGGCGGATGGCGATCGGTCCACTGCAACCGTTCAAAACAATGGTCGGGGCACTCGCTGCGCAACTCGAGGGGTGCCAGTGAGAGGTTGAGGGTGCCCGCGAAGCAGTCCGACAGGTCCAGCCCCCTCTGGGCAAACCAGGGGCTCTGCAGGCTGATGGTGCCGGCCGGGTAGGGGGACTCAGGATCGCGACCGGAGGCCACGCCGTGGCCCTGCACCCGCTGTCCCTGAATCCAGCGGATCGGGGCCTCAGCCATGGGACAGGGATCCGCGGGCCACAAAGTGGCTGCAGCGCTCGCAGGGACCATCCGGCAGGACGGCACAGCGCAGCAAGGGACTGCGGGCGTTGAAGCGGCAGCTGGGATCACCGATCACCCACTGGTTCTGCCACCAGCGGGCATCGGCGGGTTGGCGTTGGGCTTTCACCTGCAGAGACACGCTGGCCAGTTCATAGCGGCCGTTGCGCAGCTGATAGCGGTGGCGGCGCTGCAACACCAAATAGGTGCGGCCACCAGCCTCGATCCACCGGCCGGGGTGGGGCACCTCACCGGGATCGGGCAGCTCGAGCACCTCCAGCAGGCGATCAGTGCCGATCTGACGCAACTCGACCCTCACGGCTTAGCGGGGGGCTCCAGCTGGGGCGACCGCACGGAAAATCCCCACACAAACAGCGCCGCCACCAACACCAGCAGCAGCCATTCCGGGGGCACCACCTGGGGCACGCCGAGCCGGAGCAGCAGGCGGATGCCCACGAGCCCCACCGCCAGATAGCCAGCGGTCTCGAGGTGCTGGTAGACCTCCAGCCAGCGGATGAACAGCTCGGCGGTGAGCCGAAGGGCAATCACCCCGATCACCCCGCCGGCCATCACCAGCCAAAGGCGATCACTCACCGCCACCGCCGCGGCAACGCTGTCGAGGGAAAAGGCCAGGTCAGTGAGGGCCAAGGTGACGACGATCGAGCCCAGGCCGGCATGGTGGAGGGAACCGTGCTCGCCCGATCCGTCGCCAGCCGCTCCAGCCGCTCCAGCCGCGTCGTCCAGCTCTGCGTCGCCCCCGGACCACACCAGCACCAGATGGCGTCCGCTGAGCCAGAGCAAGTAGGCCGCCGCCGCCAGCTGCAACGGCCAGAAGTTCAGCACCCACTGGGCCGCCACGATCAGCCCGAGCCGAAACACCAGGGCCAGGGCCAGGCCGAGGTTCAGGGCCTGGCGCTGGCGGGCCGGATCCTCCAGTCCGCGGGCGATGGCCGCCAAGGCAATGGCGTTGTCGGCGGAGAGCACGGCCTCCAGTGCCACCAGCAGGGGCAGCAGCAGCAGCACCTCCCGCCACTGGTCGGCCTGGCGAAGCAGCGGTGTGAGGGATTGGATCGACTCCGCTTCCACGGGCTGCAGCGGGTCAGGATGGAAACCAGTCTAGAAAGTCAGCTTCAGTCGGCCGGGACCTTGGGGAACAGCACGTGGGCGTGACAGGGGAAAGCTCCAACCGAACGTCGGAACTCGACTGGGAGGTTGAGCTCGTGCATGCCGAGGGCGGCAGCCGGGTGGCATTGGT
>JBEEKG010000017.1:0-6355 GCA_041168785.1 Cyanobacteriota bacterium | reverse complement strand
CGCGTCAGCCGGTGAGCCTGGAGACGAAGGTGGGAGACGGGGATGACACCGAGCTGCTGGACCTGCTGGCAGGGGATGGAGAGCTGCCGGATGACCGTGTGGATGGTGAATGCCTGAAGGGCGACCTGCGTGCGCTGCTGGAGCAGCTGCCGGAGCTGCAGGGGCGGGTGCTGAAGATGCGCTATGGCATTCCCTGCTCCGATAACCCAGAAGGGGGCGAGCCGATGAGCCTCACCGGCATCGGCCGCATCCTGGGCATCAGCCGCGACCGGGTGCGCAACCTGGAGCGTGACGGCCTGGCTGGTTTGCGCCGCATCAGCGATGCCGTCGAGGCCTACGTGGCCGGCTGAGCCGGCGCCGGAGCTGCGCCCGCTGCTGCTGAGCTGGTGGCAGGAACACGGCCGCCACACCATCCCCTGGAAGCTCCGTGGCGACGGCGGCCCACCGGCCGATGGTGAGGGCCTCGATCCCTACGGCGTGTTCGTGGCCGAAGTGATGCTGCAGCAAACCCAGCTGCAGGTGGTGCTGCCCTACTGGCGGCGCTGGATGGAGCGCTTTCCCAGCCTGGCGGTGGTGGCGGCAGCCCAGGAGCACGATGTGTTGCTGCTGTGGCAGGGCCTGGGCTACTACGCGCGGGCCCGGAGGCTGCAGCAGGGGGCGCGACTGCTGCTCGCCGCCGCTGGTTCCGCCACCGACCCCTGGCCGCGGGATCTGGAGGCCTGGCTGGCCCTGCCCGGTATCGGCCGCAGCACCGCTGGCAGCATCCTCTCCTCGGCGTTTGATTTGCCCTTCGCGATCCTCGATGGCAATGTCAAGCGGGTGCTGGCGCGGCTCACCGCGAGCCCCCGGCCGCCGGCGCGGCAGCTCGCCGGGCTGTGGCAGCTGAGCGAGACGTTGCTCGATCCGCAGCGGCCCCGAGCCTTCAACCAGGCCTTGATGGACCTGGGCTCCACCGTCTGCACGCCCCGCAATCCCCGGTGCGCTGCCTGCCCCTGGCAGGGGCACTGCGCTGCCTACGCTGTCGGCGACCCCGCCCGCTTCCCCGTGAAGGACGCCCCCCGCGAACTGCCGTTCCAGGTGATCGGCGTGGGGGTGGTGCGCAACGCCGCCGGCGAGGTGCTGATCGACCAGCGGCTGAACGAGGGCCTGCTGGGCGGCCTTTGGGAATTCCCCGGCGGCAAGCAGGAGCCAGACGAGCCGATTGCCGCCACGATCCGCCGCGAGCTCCGGGAGGAGCTGGCGATTGCGGTGGAGGTGGGTGAGGAGCTGGTCGTGGTGGAACACGCCTACAGCCACAAGAAACTGCGCTTTGTGGTGCACCTGTGCACCTGGCGGGCGGGCGAGCCCCAGCCCCTGGCCTCCCAGCAGGTGCGCTGGGTGCGGCCCGAGCAGCTGGGGGAGTTTCCCTTTCCCGCCGCGAACGCGCGGATCATTGCTGCCCTGTTGGAGCGGCTCCACCCTGGGATGACCTGAACGCCCAGGCCCGTGCCCTCTGCCCCGTCGCCGCCCCAGGTGCTCTGTCTGGGGGAGGCCCTGGTGGATCGCCTCGGCCCCCTGAGCGGCGATCCGGCCACCGATTCTCCAGGGGATGACCGCCTCGGCGGAGCCCCCGCCAATGGGGCCTGCGCCCTGGCCCGGCTGGGCACGCCGGTGGCCTTTGTGGGCCGTTTGGGCCGCGATGGCATCGGCCAGGCGTTTGGGCAGCTGTTTGCCGCGCGGGAGGTCGACACCACGGCGCTCCAGTGGGATGACGCCCGTCCCAGCCGCATCGTGCTGGTGCGCCGCGATGCCGCCGGCGATCGCCAGTTCGGCGGCTTTGCGGGGGATCGGGGCGAAGGTTTTGCGGATCAGGCGCTCGATGCCACCGCGTTGGCGGCCGCATTCGGGCCCCTGCTGGCGGCGGCCCGCTGGTTGCTGGTGGGCACGATCCCCCTCGCCTCGCCCGCCGCGGCGTCAGCCCTGCAGCTCGCCTGCCGTCAGGCCGCGGCGGCCGGCGTGCCCCTGGCCCTCGATGTGAATTGGCGTCCCACCTTCTGGGATGCGGCGACCGATCCCCGCAGCGGTCCCACGGCGGCCCAGGTGACGGCCACGGCACCCCTGCTGACGCAGGCGGCGCTGATCAAGTGCGCCCGGGAGGAGGCGGAGTGGTTCTTCGGCAGCAGCGACCCGGTGGTGGTGAGTGCGTCCCTGCCGCAGCGCCCGGAGGTTGTGGTCACCGATGGAGGGGCGCCGCTGCGGTGGTGCTTCGGCGGTTTCAGCGGGGAGCTGCCCGGCTTTCGGGTGCCGGTGGTCGATACCACGGGTGCCGGCGATGCCTTCACCGCGGGGTTGTTGCACGGCCTCTTGCACAACCCATGGCAGGACGAGGCGCACAACGGGTGGCACCACCAGCTGGAACAGCGGCTGCGCTTTGCCAGTGCCTGCGGCGCCCTGGTGTGTCAGGCGGCCGGTGCCATTGATCCCCAACCCACCGCGGCCGCAGTGCAGGCCTTTCTGGCGGCGCGGCAGGGGTGATCGGTGTTGCGTCCATGGGCTAAGCCATGACTTAGCTAGGTCGTCCAAGCGGGTTGGCTGTCCGGCGGGCTGGGCTCGTGGTGATCAACTCCGGCCGATCACCCCGGGCCGATCAGCTCGAGCTCCCGGCCTGCGGCGGGGTTGGCTGGGTCGCTGAGGCTGAGGTGTAGTCGCCAGCAGCCCTCGGGTAGGGCGCTGAGCCGCTCGGGCCACTCCACCGCCAGCAGGGCGCCCAGGGCCCGGGCCTCCTCCTCTTCCTGGGCAAACAACTCATCGGCGGCAGCGGGCTGCTCCAGCCGGTAGAGGTCGAGGTGCACCAGCCCGCCGGTACGCGGCAGCGGGTAGTGCTGGGCCAGGGCGAAGGTGGGACTGGTGATGGGCTCGGTGATGCCCAGGCCCGCGGCCAGCCCCTGCACCAGGCAGGTTTTGCCAGCCCCCAGATCCCCCTGCAGCAGCAGGGTGCTGCCGGGGGACAGGCGCTGGGCCAGCTGCCGTCCGAAGGCATGGGTGGCGGCCGCATCGGCAAGTTGGAGGGTCACGGGGGGCAGCTCACGCGGACTCAGGACCTGCCTGTAGATTGCCCTCTCAGCGAGCCCGAAGCCTCGGCGTCTCCGCAGATATTTCCCAACCACGCCCTCCCAGCCGGGAGCGAGCCGTACCCCCAGCGAGACAACCCAATGGTGGCCACCCCCACTGCTCCTGCGCTGCAGAGCACCAGCACTTACGTGATCGCCGATCTCGGCCTGGCCGATTTCGGCCGCAAGGAGATTGCCATCGCCGAAACCGAGATGCCCGGCTTGATGGCCCTGCGTCAGAAGTTCGGCGCTGAGCAGCCCCTCAAGGGCGCCCGCATCGCGGGTTCCCTGCACATGACGATTCAGACCGCCGTTCTGATCGAAACCCTGGTGGCCCTCGGCGCCGAAGTGCGTTGGGCCAGCTGCAACATCTTCTCCACCCAGGATCACGCCGCCGCCGCCATCGCGGCCGCCGGTGTGCCCGTGTTTGCCTACAAGGGCGAAACCCTTGATGAGTACTGGGCCTTCACCCACCGCATCCTCGAGTGGGGCGATGGCGGCACGCCCAACATGATCCTCGATGACGGCGGCGATGCCACCGGTCTGGTGGTGCTGGGTACCAAGGCGGAGCAGGATCTCTCCGTTCTCGAGAACCCCTCCAACGAAGAGGAAACCGCCCTCTTCAACAGCATCCGCCAGAAACTGGCCGCCCAGCCCGGCTTCTATTCCCGCATCTACGCCGCCATCCAGGGCGTCACCGAGGAGACCACCACGGGTGTGGCCCGCCTCTATCAGATGCAGAAGAGCGGCGAGCTGCCCTTCCCGGCGATCAACGTCAACGACTCGGTCACCAAGAGCAAGTTCGACAACCTCTACGGCTGCCGTGAATCGCTGGTGGACAGCATCAAGCGCGCCACCGATGTGATGGTGGCTGGCAAGGTGGCCCTGGTGCTGGGCTACGGCGACGTGGGCAAGGGTTCCGCCCAGTCCCTGCGCGGCCTCGGTGCCACGGTGATGATCGCCGAGATCGACCCGATCTGTGCCCTGCAGGCGGCCATGGAGGGCTACCGCGTGGTGCGCCTCGACGAGGTGGTCCGCGACGTGGACATCTTCGTGACGGCCACCGGCAACTTCAAGGTGATCCGCCACGAGCACCTGATCCAGATGAAGGATCAGGCGATCGTGTGCAACATCGGCCACTTCGACAACGAGATCGATGTGGCATCGCTGAAGCAGTACCCCTGGGACAACATCAAGCCCCAGGTGGATCACATCCTGCTGCCCAGCGGCAACAAGATCATCCTGTTGGCCGAGGGCCGGTTGGTGAACCTGGGCTGCGCCACTGGCCACCCCAGCTTCGTGATGAGCAACTCCTTCACCAACCAGGTGTTGGCCCAGATCGAGCTGTTCACCAAGGGTGAGCAGTACGCCAAGGAGGTGTACGTGCTGCCCAAGCACCTTGATGAGATGGTGGCCCGCCTCCACCTCGACAAGATCGGCGCCAAGCTCACTGAGCTGTCTCAGGAGCAGGCCGATTACATCAACGTGCCGGTGAACGGGCCCTACAAGCTCGAGCACTACCGCTACTGAGGTCCAGCCCGATGGGGATCAGCGATCTGGTGCAGCAGCTGCCTCAGCTGATCGGTGCGGCGGTCGAGTCCAACCCCTGGTTGGGCTACGGCGCCATCTTCGCGGCGATGTTCCTCGAGAACCTGTTCCCGCCGATCCCCTCGGAACTGATCATGCCCCTGGGGGGCTTCTATGTGCAGCAGGGCCAGCTGGCCCTGCTGCCGGTCGTGTTGGCCGGGCTGTTGGGCACCGTGCTCGGAGCCCTGCCCTGGTATGGCATTGGCCGGCTCATCAATGAACAGCGGCTTGAGCAGTGGCTCGAGCGTCATGGGCGCTGGATCGGCATCAGCCCGCAGGAGTTGCACCGCAGTCGGGATTGGTTTTCACGCCACGGCACGGCCCTGGTGTTCTGGGGCCGGTTGGTGCCTGGCATTCGCACCCTGATCTCCGTGCCAGCGGGGATCGAGATGATGCCGCTGGCTCCGTTTCTGCTTTGGACCACCGCCGGCAGCCTGATCTGGACGCTGCTCCTCACCTGCGCGGGTCTCGCCCTTGGGAAGGGTTACAGCAACGTGGAGCTCTGGATCGAGCCGGTGGCCAAAGGGGTGAAAGTGCTGCTGATGTTGGCGGTTGCCGCTGGTCTGGTGTGGCTGGGGCTGCGCACCTGGAAGAGGCGCAACAGCCCCCACTGAGCCAGGCCCTGGCCTCAGAACGGCACTTCCTCTTCGCTCGGGGAGCCGCCACCGAAGCCGCCGCTGCCCATGCCCCCGCCACCTTCGGCGTCGCGCTTGGAGCCGAGCAGTTCGAGCCGGTCGACCCGGATCACGGGTTTGGTGCGCTCCTCGCCGCTGGCCCGGTCGGTCCAGCGATCGAGCTTGAAGCTGCCGATGATGCCCACCAGGGCTCCCTTGCGGACGTAATCAGCCGCCACCTGGGCCTGCTTGCCCCAGATCTCCAGGTTGAACCAGTCGGGTTCGTCGCCGGAGCTGCGGCGGTTCACGGCGAGGGTGAGGTTGGCAACCACGCTCCCCGATTCGAAATAACGGACTTCCGGGTCGCGGCCGGCTCGGCCGACGAGGGTGATGGAATTCACGCCCATGGCGATGTCTCCTGTGCTGATGGATCAATGATGCGGCACCCGGTTGGGTTGCCACCCCCTATCAGTTCCACCGTTCGGGCCGTCTGTAACACCCTCCTATGATTCGGCCCTCCAGGCCGAGTGCCCGTGTTTTTCCGTCGTTTTCAGTTCTCGCGCGACATTGGGATCGATCTGGGCACCGCGAACACCCTGATTTTCGTCTCCGGTAAGGGCATCGTGTTGCAGGAGCCCTCCGTGGTAGCCCTCGACCTCGAGAAGGGCGTGCCCCTAGCCGTGGGCGATGAGGCCAAGATGATGCTGGGCCGCACCCCCGGCAACATCCGCGCCGTGAGGCCGCTGCGCGATGGCGTGATCGCTGACTTCGACGCGGCGGAGCAGATGATCAAAACCTTCATTCAGAAGGCCAACGAGGGACGGGGCATCGTGGCTCCCCGGCTGGTGATCGGCATCCCCAGTGGCGTCACCGGCGTCGAGCGCCGCGCGGTGCGTGAGGCCGGCCTGGCTGGGGCCCGCGAGGTGCACCTGATCGATGAGCCTGTGGCGGCGGCGATCGGCGCCGGCCTGCCCGTCACCGAGGCGGTGGGCACGATGATTGTCGACATCGGCGGCGGCACCACGGAAGTGGCCGTGCTGAGCCTGGGCGGCACGGTGCTGAGCG
>JBEEKG010000016.1:0-3752 GCA_041168785.1 Cyanobacteriota bacterium | reverse complement strand
CGCGTCAGCCGGTGAGCCTGGAGACGAAGGTGGGAGACGGGGATGACACCGAGCTGCTGGACCTGCTGGCAGGGGATGGAGAGCTGCCGGATGACCGTGTGGATGGTGAATGCCTGAAGGGGGACCTGCGTGCGCTGCTGGAGCAGCTGCCGGAGCTGCAGGGCCGGGTGCTGAAGATGCGCTACGGCATTCCCTGTGATCAGACGTTGGGCCAGTCGGAACCCATGAGCCTCAGTGCGATCGCCAAGCACCTGGGCATGAGCCGCGACAAGACGCGCAACCTGGAGCGCAAGGCCCTGGAAGGGGTGCGGTCCCAGGCAGCCATGCTCGAGGGTTATCTGGCGGCCTGAGCCTGCAATCCAGCCACCTCAAAACGCTGGAATCAGCTGGTGGAGCTCACGGATCGGGCGATCAGCACGGTGAGCATCAAGATGGCCAGCAACACTTGCAAGGCCATCACCAACTTGGCCCGCCGAGACATCACCGCTTCCGAGGTGGGGCCATAGGTGGAGTTGACGTTCATCGAAATGAACAGGTAATCGATGATGTGGGGTTCGGGCGGCTCTTCGCCCTCACGGCTGGGCCACACAAAAGCCCCACCTGGCGTGCTCACATCCAGAAAGATGTAGACGAACATGAACACCAGCACACTTTCCATGTAAACGGCGGCCACGTCCCACAATCCACCAAGCCCCCCTCCCCTCTGACTGCCTGCACTGGCCACCATCGAGAGCACGTTGGTGATCACCTGCGCCATCGAGAACAGCAGGTAAGCCAAGGCCCAGCGAAACAACTCGCGCGTGTGGCCGCGGAACAGGCTGATCGTCAGTCCCAGGGTCACGGCGATGAAGGCAATCGTGCCGATGACATCGATTGTGTGCACCACTGTGCCGAGATTGGGGGTAATCACCTCTCGGCTTCTGAGATGGTGCACCAGCGACAAATCCATCACCCACACCCCTGTGGTGGCGGCGATCACCGCCAGCCTGCCCCGACCACGGGTGAGGCGATCGCGGAGTAAATCGGCGGGGCCTTGATTGGTTGTGGGGGAAGTGGATGGGGACATCGTTGAGTCCTGAATGTGCTTAGCCCTGAATGTGGTTAGCCCTGATTGTGGGTGGGCGGATGATCCGATTCCTGGCGGTGATGGGGGCCACCCCGCTGAAAGATCACCAGACCAATGGTGACCGCCAAAAAGCCAAGCCCCCCGTACAGCAGGGCTTCGGGTTTGCTTTGGGTGCTCATTTCCATCTGCTTGAGGGAGGCCATGCTCTCCAAGTAGAGGATGGCCATGATCAAGATCAAAAAGCTGGAAAAGGTGCTTTTCAGTTGATGGAGGTCGTGAAACCGCAGGCCCCGCGGCATCGGAATGTTCCGCATGGTCAAACTGATCATGCCAGCGGCAATGATCAGAATGCCGATCCCCAGAAGCAACAGATCGACGGTTCCGATCATTTCAAGCTCTTCGGAAAAATCTGCTTTCCCCTTGAGGATCTCTCCGCCTACCTTAGCGAGTCGCAGGGCGGCCAGAGAAAAGACAAGTAGGGTGGAAATAATCAGTCCCACCACACCAGTGAAAATGCCGATCCGGAAGAATCTGGGCATGGGTTCAGAAGAATTGGTCGAAATTGTCAAAATCAACGGCACTGAAGGTGCCGTCTTCCACCTGTCCCATCAGCCGTTCCAGCTGCACCCAAAGGGCTCCGGCGGTCGCGATGGAGAGCACAAAGGACACCAGCAGGGCCACGCCGGCGGAGAAGCCGAACACCTGCAGGCTGCCACCGATGAACAGGGTGATCCCGATGACCACTCCTATATAAGGCAGGGTAATGGAGACATTGCCCAGCGGCAGCAAAGCGAGGCGGTCCTGTTTCCAGCCCTCCAGGCGGTCCTGAACGAGTTTGGCGAAGGTGAGGCCGCAGAGCACGCCGATCGCCAGGCCCACGCCGGCCACCAGATAGGGCGGCTGCAGGATCTGGGCGTACTCCAGCAGGATGTCACTGGAATCAAGGTCACCGAACATCCAGCCCTCGGCCAGGTCGGGTGGCAGGTCGAGCGGCAGGCTGGCCATCGGCAGCATGGGGTGCGGTGGCCGAGACCCTAGGCCCTCAGGGCTCCCAGCGCTGCGAGCCCAGGAAGGTGAGGTCCACGTAATGGCTGCCGTTGTGGTCCTTCGGGCTCAGTTGCACCCGGTAACCGCCGAGGTCGACGTTCCGCATCGTTTCGAGGGCCGTCACAAAGCGCTGGCGGGTGGGGGCCGGCCCCGCCCGGCGCAGCCCCTCCACCGTCATCTTGGCGGCCAGAAATCCCTCCAGGCTTGAGAAGCCGAAGTGGGGTCTGGTCTGTTGGCGCCGCATCAGGCGCTGGTATTCGCGCACCACCGGCACCCGCTCGTTCCAGGGGAAGGGCACCACCTGGGCCACGCCGATGCCGCTGGCTTCGTGGCTCTGCAGGGAGGCCCGCAGGGCGCTCGTGCCCACAAAGGACACATTCATCAGTTGGGCCGTGCTGCCCTGTCGGTGCATGTCGCGGCTGAAGGAGGCGGAGCTGGGGTAGGCAGCCACAATCAACACCGCGTTGGCGTTCGCCTGCTGCACCGTGCGGGCTGCTCCCCCCGTCTGGGTGGAGTTGCGCTCCACGCTGGCCGTGGCCACGGGCTTGAGGCCGTGGCGCTTGAGGGCCTTGAGGGCGCCTTTGAGCCCATCTTGGCCGAAGGCATCGTTCTGAACCACCACGGCGATGCGATGGCGACCGCTGCGCACCAGGTGATTGACCATCCGGTCCATTTCCAGGTGATAACTGGCGCGCAGGTTGAACACCATGGGCCGATGGGGCTGGCGCAGCAGCTGGGCCCCGGTCAGGGGGGCGATCAACGGGATCTTGGAGCTCTCCACCAGGGGCAGCACCGTTTTCACGGTGGGGGTTCCCACGTAGCCGAACAGGGCGAACACCTTGTCGCGCTCAATCAACTGCCGGGTGTTGCGCAGGGTGAGGGGGGGCTCGTAGCGGTCATCGAGGCTGAGCAGCTTCAGCCGTTTGCCATGGATGCCGCCCTGGCGATTCACCTCGCTGAAGTAGGCCAGGGCCCCTTCCCGGTACTCCCTTCCCAACATCCCGGAGGGTCCGCTGAGGGCGGCTGACTGCCCCAGCACGAGCTCCGCCGTTGCTGGTTTGGGGCTGGGGGCTGGGCCGCCCGGGGCGGTGAGACCCGGGAGTGCCAGGGCCAGGGTGAGTCCGAGCACGCCCATCGCCGCCACTGGTTGATGCCCGCTGATCAGCTTTAACTTCGGTGAGCAGCAGCGGGTGGGCATGGGGCAGCGCAGGCAAAGACCGTGGAACGTGCTGGCGATGGTGGCCGTTGTTCTGGCTGCCATCCTGGCCATTCTCGGGATCGGGCGCATCGACGTCAGTCCGGTGCAGAGCCGCGACGCCCTGCGCCTGTCTTCGGCCTCTCGCACCCTCACCAGCCTGCCCCTTGGCGAGAAGCCCCCCATCGGCGTGTGGAGCGCCATGCGGGGTGATCAACTCAGCACCGGGGAGGAGCGCGTCGATCGTGCCGAACTGGAGCAGGCCCCCTACAAGGTGCAGGTGGGGGTGTACTCCACCAGCACGTACGAGCTGGATCTCACGGTGCCCAGCTATTCCAGCAACGGCTATGTGTGGCTGCGCTGGGAGGAGCCCATGCAGCGCTATGTAGAGAGTCGTGGTGGTGATATCTCTAGTTTTTTTATTGTCTTGAACACCCTGCTTTC
>JBEEKG010000015.1:0-3486 GCA_041168785.1 Cyanobacteriota bacterium | reverse complement strand
TCGAGGTCTTTGGCCATGCGCATCAGCAGCACCTCGGCCAGGGCGGTGTGCTGGATTTCACGGCCGCGGAAGATCACGGTGCACTTCACCTTGTCCCCGTCCTTGAGGAAGCGTTGCGCCTGGCCGATCCGCACCTGGTAATCGTGCGAGTCGATCTTGTAGCGCATCTTCACTTCTTTGACTTCGGTCTGGTGCGACTTCTTCTTGGCCTCCTTGGCCTTTTTTTCCTGCTCAAACTTGTATTTGCCGTAGTCCATGATCCGGCACACCGGCGGATCGGCCTTCTCGCTCACCAGCACCAGATCGAGTTCCCGATCCTTGGCCACTTCCAGGGCCTCTTCGCGGGTGATCACCCCCAGTTGACTGCCGTCGGCATCCACCACCCGCAGGTTGGGGTAGCTGATGCGGTCGTTGATGTTGGGCAGCTCCCGCACGGGAGCACGGCGATCAAAACGGGGACGTGGAGGCATTCAGGGGTGTGAAGGATCGCGAAATCGCTAACGCTTCACCCTAGAACGCGCTCGACCTCCTGCAAGGCCTGGGCCAGCTGGTCTGCCGTATTGCACCCCGCCAGCCAGGTGGGCTGGTGGCGGCGCCGGAACCAGGTGCGCTGGCGCTTGGCGAATTGGCGGGTGCGTTGCTCGGTGAGCGCGACCGCGTTGGCTGCGCTGAGCTCACCCGACAGCCGCTGCCGCGCCTCGGCATAGCCGATCGTGCCCAGCAGGGGCAGCTCCGCCCCGTAGCGCTGGATCAGGGCTTCGGTTTCGGCCACTAGCCCCTGGTCGTAGAGGGCCCGGGTGCGACTGGCGATGCGGGTTTTCAGGTCGGTGGGCTGGAGGCCCAGCTCCAGCACCCGCCAGGGCGGCGGTGTTGCTCCCTGCTGACTCGACAGGGGGCGGCCGGTGGCATAGAGCACCTCCAGGGCCCGTTGGGTGCGCACCGCATCGGCGGCGGCGATGCGGCCGGCGGCCACCGGGTCGCCCTGGCGCAGGAGCTGGTGGCACAGGGGCTGGCCGAGGGCCGTCAGTTGGGCCCGCAGCTGGGGCTGGGGCGGCACCGCCGGCGGCTCCATGCCCTGGGTGATGGCCTGTAGATAGAGGCCGCTGCCGCCGGCCAAGAGCGCCACGGGCTTGCGGGCCAGCTCGGCCTGGAGCTGGGCTTCGGCCAGGGCGCGAAACTCCTGCAGATTGATCGGTTGGTCGGGATCGCGCAGATCCAGCAGCTCATGGCGGGCCTGGGCCCGCTGGGCGGCGGTGGGCTTGGCGGTGCCCACGTCCATCTGGCGGTAGAGCTGGCGCGAATCCACGTTCAGCACCGCCAGGTCGAGGGCGCGGGCCAGGGCGATTGCCAGGTCGGTCTTGCCGCTGGCGGTGGGGCCCAGCAACACAATCACCAGCGGCTGATCAGCAGGCGGGGTGGGTGGCACGACGGGGCTCATGGGTCCACCTTGCCAGGGGGTGTCCTGCCGGGTTGGCGGTGGTAAATTGCCCCTGTGAAGGGCTTTTCAGCCCGTTCGCGCCTTACTTGCCCCGGGATGCCGCCGTCCTGTGCCGAATCCCTGGGGAGACCTTCCTGCATGAGCGCTGAAAGCCAAGGTTCCACCAAAGTTCAGGCCGCCTATGGCGCCGAGCAGATCCAGGTTCTGGAAGGCCTGGAGCCGGTGCGCAAGCGGCCCGGCATGTACATCGGCTCCACCGGACCCCGGGGCCTGCACCACCTGGTGTACGAGGTGGTCGATAACGCGGTGGATGAGGCCCTGGCCGGCCACTGCGACCAGATCCTGGTGGTGCTCAACGACGACGGCTCCTGCGCTGTCACCGACAACGGCCGCGGCATCCCCACCGACATCCATCCCCGCACCGGCAAGAGCGCCCTCGAGACCGTGCTCACCGTGCTGCACGCCGGCGGCAAGTTCGGCTCCGGCGGCTACAAGGTGTCCGGCGGCCTCCATGGCGTCGGCGTGTCGGTGGTGAATGCCCTCTCCGAGTGGGTGGAGGTCACCGTTCACCGCCAAGACCAGGTGCACACCCAGCGCTTCGAGCGCGGTGCGCCGATCGGCATCCTGAAATCCGCGGCTGGCGAGAAGGGCCGCACCGGCACGGCGGTGTGCTTCAAGCCGGACATCGAGATCTTCTCCACCGGCATCGAGTTCGATTACCAGACCCTCTCGTCGCGCCTGCGCGAGCTGGCCTACCTCAATGGCGGCGTGCGGATTGTCTTCCGCGACGACCGCGCTGCGGCTCGCAATGCGGCTGGCGAGGGCCACGAGGAAATCTATTTCTACGAAGGCGGCATCAAGGAATACGTCGCCTACATGAATGCGGAGAAGGATCCGCTCCATCCGGAAATTATCTATGTGAACGCCGAGAAAGAAGGCGTCCAGGTGGAGGCCGCGCTGCAGTGGTGCGTGGATGCCTACTCCGACAGCATCCTCGGCTTTGCCAACAACATCCGCACCGTGGATGGCGGCACCCACATCGAGGGCCTGAAAACGGTGCTGACCCGCACCCTCAACACCTTCGCCAAGAAGCGCGGCAAGCGCAAGGACGCCGACACCAACCTGGCCGGCGAAAACATCCGCGAGGGTCTTACCGCCGTGCTGTCGGTGAAGGTGCCCGATCCGGAATTCGAAGGGCAGACCAAAACCAAGCTCGGCAACACCGAGGTGCGCGGCATTGTCGACACCCTTGTGGGTGAATCCCTCAGCCAATACCTGGAATTCAACCCTTCGGTGATCGATCTGATCCTCGAGAAGGCGATCCAGGCCTTCAACGCCGCCGAGGCCGCCCGCCGGGCTCGGGAGCTGGTGCGCCGCAAGAGCGTGCTGGAGAGCTCCACCCTGCCGGGCAAGCTGGCCGACTGCAGCTCGCGCGACCCCTCCGAGTCGGAGATTTACATCGTGGAGGGCGATTCGGCTGGCGGCTCCGCCAAGCAGGGCCGCGATCGCCGCTTCCAGGCGATCCTGCCGCTGCGAGGCAAGATCCTCAACATTGAGAAAACCGACGACGCCAAGATCTACAAAAACACCGAGATCCAGGCCCTGATCACGGCCCTCGGCCTAGGCATCAAGGGCGAAGACTTCGATGAGAAGAACCTTCGCTATCACCGAATCGTGATCATGACCGACGCCGACGTTGACGGCGCCCACATCCGCACCCTGATTCTTACCTTCTTCTTCCGCTATCAGAAGGCGCTGGTGGAGGGCGGATACATTTACATTGCTTGCCCACCGCTCTACAAAGTGGAGCGGGGTAAGAACCATACCTACTGCTACAACGAAAACGATCTCAAAAAGACGATTGAATCGTTTGGCGAAAAGGCCAATTACACGATCCAGCGCTTCAAGGGTCTCGGTGAAATGATGCCCCAGCAGCTGTGGGAAACCACGATGGATCCGTCCACCCGCACCATGAAACGGGTCGAAATTGAGGATGCCCTGGAGGCTGATCGCATTTTCACCATCCTCATGGGGGACAAGGTGGCCCC
>JBEEKG010000014.1:0-6168 GCA_041168785.1 Cyanobacteriota bacterium | reverse complement strand
ACGGTGAACCGCATCACCTCCAACGCTTCCGCCATCGTCACCAACGCGGCTCGCGATCTCTTCGATCAGCAGCCCGCCCTGATCGCCCCCGGCGGCAACGCTTACACCCATCGCCGCATGGCTGCTTGCCTGCGCGACATGGAGATCGTTCTCCGCTACGTCACTTACGCCATCTTCACCGGCGACGCTTCCGTGCTGGAAGACCGCTGCCTGAACGGCCTGCGTGAGACCTACCTCGCCCTCGGCGTCCCCGGCGCTTCCGTGGCTGAAGGCATCCGCAAGATGAAGGACGCCGCTATCTCGATCGCCAACGATCGCAACGGCATCACCCCCGGCGATTGCTCCGCCCTGATGTCTGAAGTCGGCACCTACTTCGACCGCGCTGCTGCTGCAGTCGGCTGATTACCACCCGTTCAACATTGACCCTGGAGGCGCTTGTGGGCGCTCCCAGGGTCTCTTTTTGTGATCGACGCCCTGCCGCAAAGGTGCTCAGAAGGTGCTGCTTGGTTGGCACGGGAGTCAAAAGTGGACTTGAGGAAGCGGCGTTCTGGGAAACGGTGTCATTCGCTACTCGGGGGGCTCCGGCACTGGTGGATGGTGGCTCGGTGAACATTGGAGGTCACCTTCCTTCATGGCCCAAGTCCCCATTGCTGGCGGCGGTCCCACCCCGCTTGTTGTCTTTGATCGATTCCGCACCAAGGTTCTCGCCAAGGTTCAGGAGCCTGAGCTGAAGCGTTATGCCGTGATGATGCTCGCCTTCGGCGCCGGCCTGCTGCCTCTGATGGCCGGGTCTGCCAAGGCTGCCTTGGCCAAGGTCCCCACCGACGGCGCCGACACCCTGCTGATGCTGATGGGTTCAGCCCTGGTGCTGCTGATGACCCCCGGCCTGGCGTTCTTCTACGGCGGTTTTACCCGGGCCAAGAACGTGCTCAACACGATGATGATGAGCTTCTTCCTGATGGGGCTCATTGGGGTGGTGTGGGTCGTGATTGGCTACTCCCTCTCCTTTGGCACCGGTTTTGGCAGCCCTTTCATCGGTGGCCTGGGCCAGATGTGGCTCAACGGCGTGGGGGGTGAGCTCGGTGATGCGCCCCTGGCGGACGGCTACGCCATCTCTGCCTCCTCCTTCGCCCTCTTCCAGGGCATGTTCGCGATCATCACCCCGGCCCTAATTTCCGGCGCCCTGGTGGAGCGAATCAACTTCAAGGCCTGGTTCTGGTTTGCCCTGCTATGGAGCCTGTTCATTTACTGCCCCATGTGCAAGATGGTCTGGGGTGGCGGTTACCTCGGGCCCTTCGGTGAAATCGGCGCCATCGACTTCGCCGGCGGCACCGTGGTGCACATCGCTGCAGGCGTGGCCGCGCTGGTAGCCACCGCGATTGTGGGTCCGCGCAGCGGCTTTCCCGGCAGCAAGCGTCCTCCCCACAACGTGCCCTTCATCCTGTTGGGTGCCGGCCTGCTCTGGTTCGGCTGGTTCGGCTTCAACGGCGCCAGCTACTTCGCCGCCAAGGGTGCCGGCTTCTCCTTCCTCACCACCACCCTGTCAGCCTCCACGGCCCTGCTCGTGTGGTGCCTGATTGAGTGGTTCCGCGATGGCAAGCCCACCGCAGTGGGCGCTGCCACCGGCGCAGTGGCTGGTCTGGTGGGAATCACCCCCGCCGCCGGCTTTGTGTACATGCCCCAGGCCATGATCATCGGCGCGGCAACTGCCATCGCCTGCTACATCGCGATTCAGGTGAAGGCCGCTATCAACTTCGACGATTCCCTCGATGCCTACGCCGTCCACGGTGTGGGTGGCACGGTGGGAGCCCTGCTAACCGGCGCCCTGGCCATTCCTGCCCTGGTTCCGGCCGATTACTTCCCCAAATCGGCAGAAATCCTGGCCAGCGGCGGCAATACCGCCCTGTTCATTGCCCACGTCAAGGCCGTACTGATCAGCTACGGATTTGTGGGCATTGGCACCGCCATCATCCTCTGGATTGTGGGCGCCACGGTGGGCCTGCGGGTCACTCCTGAGCAGGAAGAGCGTGGTCTCGACTTCGTCGCCCACGGGGAAGAGGCTTACGACCCCATGACCAACTGAGGCTGAATCACCATGAAGATGATCACGGCAATGGTTCGCCCCTCGAAGGTGGACGCCATCAAATCAGCCCTTGTCGGACTCGATGTGGTTGGCATGACGGTTGCTGATGTGCGCGGTTTCGGCCGCCAAAAGGGCCAGGTGGAGCGCTATCGCGGCAACGAGTTCACCGTGGACTTCTTACCCAAGTCCAAGGTCGTTGTGGTTGTCTCCGACGCCAAGTTGGAGGCCACCCTCACCGCCATCCTTGAGGCTGCCCGCACCGGCGAAATCGGCGACGGCAAGATCTTCGTGACCCCGGTGGAGGAAGCCATCCGCATCCGCACCGGCGAACGCGGCGACGCGGCGATCTGAGCAGACACGTTCAAGTGTCTTGCGGTGTTCCCCTCCGGGACACCTGCCTTGCCCCCCCCATCCGGGGGGCTTTTTCATGGCTGCTGGGAACGCCCCCAACCGCCAGGCTCAAACCACCTGCAGGGCATCGAACTCAGGAGCACCCTGCTGCCCAGGGGCTTCACGCCATAGCGTGAGAAGCGTCAGTCCTTCCCAGCCACACCCTCCATGGCCAGCTCCTATGACCTAATCGTGCTCGGGGCCGGCTCGGGTGGGCTGGCCGCCGCCAAGCGCGCCGCGGCCCATGGGGCCCGGGTAGCGATTGTGGAGGGCGACCGGGTGGGCGGCACCTGCGTGATCCGCGGTTGCGTGCCCAAAAAACTGCTCGTCTACGGCTCGGCCTACCGGCACCTGCTGGCCGATGCCGCCAGCTACGGCTGGGATGTGGGCAACGTGCATCTCGATGCGTCCCGCCTCCTAGCCAACGTGCGCGCCGAGGTAGACCGGCTCAACAGCCTGCACATCGGCTTTCTCGAAAAAGCCGGCGTGGAGCTGGTGCAGGGTTGGGGCCGCTTCAGCGGAGCCACCAGCGTGATGGTGACGGCCAGCGATGGCAGCGAACGGGAGCTGCACGCCGAGCGAATCCTGATCGCCGTAGGCGGGAGGCCCCAGCGCCCGGAGATCCCCGGAGCCGAGCTGGGCTGGCTCAGCGACGACCTCTTTGAACTCGAACGCTTCCCCGAGCGGGTGGTGGTGGTGGGGGCTGGCTTCATCGCCTGCGAATTCGCCGGGATCCTCAAGGGCCTGGGGGTGCAGGTGACCCAGTTGGTGCGCGGCGACCACCTGCTGCGTGGCTTCGACCGTGAGGCCAGCGAGGCGGTGCGCGCCGCCATGGAAGCCAGTGGCATTGAGATCCGCCTGGCCCACTCGCCCGCAGCGATCACCGGCCAGTGCGCCCCCGGCGAACTCACCGTGACCACCCAGAGTGGGGAGCAGATCCCCTGCGGCGGCGTGCTGCTGGCCACCGGCCGCAAGCCCTTCCTCCAGGGGCTCAACCTGGAGGCTGCGGGGGTGGCCGTGGAGGGCAGCCGCATCCCGGTGGATGCCGATCAGCGCACCAACGTGCCGGGCATCTATGCCGTGGGCGATGTGACCGATCGGATCAACCTCACCCCGGTGGCGGTGGACGAGGGCCGCGCCTTCGCCGACACCGTGTATGGCCACAAGCCCCGCCAGGTGGACCACAGCCTGGTGGCCAGTGCGGTGTTCAGCCAGCCCGAACTCGCCAGCGTGGGGCTCACCGAAGAGCAGGCGATCGCGCGCTGCGGAGCTGATGGGATCAGGGTGCACCGCGCCCGCTTCCGGCCCATGAGCCAGGCCCTACCGGCCCGGGATCCCAAGGTGCTGCTCAAGCTGATCGTGGACAGCGCCACCACCCAGGTGCTCGGCTGCCACATGGTGGGAGAACACGCCGCCGAGATCATCCAGATGGCGGCCATCGCCATTGGCATGGGGGCCACCAAGGCCGACTTCGACCGCACCATGGCCCTGCATCCCTCCGTGGCGGAGGAGTTCGTGACCATGCCCAACTAGGGGGCGAACGAAGCGGCCAACCGCCGCTTGCGCAGGTCGTCGGCCAGCATCACCAGCAACGGAGTCAGGAGCACCAGGGGCAAGAGCTGGCGATCGAAGGGAGCCATGGCAAACAGCCGCGACAGGGGAGGCCAGAACAGAAGCAACGCCGTCAAGACGACTTCCACGGCCACCCCAAACCAGAGCAAGGGGTTGGTGCGCCAGCCCTGCCGCACCAAGGTGACAAACGCCGAGCGCCGCTCGCTGCGGCAGGGCATCGCCACACCGATCTGACCGGCAACGATGCAGGTGAACGCCACGCTCGAGGCCTGGTGCTGGATGGCCGTGAGCACGGGGCCCGCCTGGCCGTGCAGCAGCAGGGGGGCGGCCTGGCGCAGCTCGGTCCAGCTCACACCATGGAGGTGCCAGGTGAGCCAATAGGCCGCCATGGCCACCAGCGCTTCCGCCAGACCCAGCACCAGATAGGCGCGGAGCATCAGGGGGCGATCCAGCAGCGGCGCCGTGCGCCGCCGTGGGGGCTGGTGCATCAGACCCGTCTCCGGCGCCTCCGCCCCCAGGCCCAGCGCCGGCAACAGATCGGTGCCGAGATCCACCGCCAGGATCTGCAGCACGGTGAGGGCCGCCGGGATCTGGAAGGCCACCATGGCCAGGAAAGGCGTCATCTCCGCCACGTTGCTGGCCAGCACGTAGGGCAGAAACTTGCGGATGTTGGCCACCACGCCGCGGCCATAACGCACGGCCGTCACGATGGTGGCGAAGTTGTCGTCGAGCAGCACCACATCAGCGGCCTCCCGGGCCACATCGGTGCCCTCCAACCCCATCGCCACACCGACATCAGCGGCCCGCAACGCGGGCGCATCATTCACCCCATCGCCGGTGACCGCCACCACCTCGCCAAGGGAGCGGTAGGCCTGCACCAAGCGCAGCTTCTGCTCCGGGGCCATGCGGGCAAACACCAGGCGGTTGCGGTACTTGAGCAGCTGCCGCAGCTGCACATCGCTGATCAGGTCAAGGTGGTTGCCCTGGATCACCCGCACCGGGTCGGCCTGGGGCAGGTCATGGCCCCCGGCGGGAGGATCCAGCAGCCCGATCTGGCCGGCGATCGCCTGGGCCGTGAGGCCGTAGTCGCCGGTCACCATCGTGACCTTGATCCCGGCCTGGTGGCACTGGCGGATGGCTTCGGGCACTTCCGGCCGGGGCGGGTCATAGAGACCCAGGAGGCCCACCAGGGTGAGCTCCCGTTCCAGCTGGTCCGCCGGAGCGGAGAGCAGGGCGGCATCGAGGCGGCGCCGGGCCACGGCGATGACGCGGTAGCCACGGGACGCCAGATCGTCGTTGGCGGCAACCGCCGCCGCCCGCCCCTCAGGACCGCAGTGGTCCAGCAACTCCAGGGGCGCCCCCTTGGTGATCATCTGCAGGTCGCCATCCCACTCCACGACCACGCTCATGCGGCGGCGATGGGAGTCAAACGGCAGCTCGCGGCGGCGGGGATGGCGCTGCTGCAGGGCATCGGGGCTCAGGTTTTTGGCTAGAGCCGCCATCCACATGGCGGTCTCGGTGGGATCTCCGATCGCCCGGACGGCCGCACCGCTGCGGTCGAGACGGGCGTTGGAGCAAAGGCAGGCCCCAGCCAACAGCTCCTGTTCAGCCACCGGATCCAAACCCGCCTGATCCCCTGTCACCCGATCCCCGGCAAGCCGCCCGCTGGCTCCCGGCAACCAGGTGGCCTCCACAGCCATCCGGTTGCAGGTGAGGGTGCCGGTTTTGTCGCTGCAGATCACACTCACGGAGCCCAGGGTTTCCACGGCGGAGAGCCGCCGCACCAGGGCCTTCTGGCTGGCCATCCGCTGCACGTTGATGGCCAGGGCCAGGGTGACGGTGGGCAGCAACCCCTCGGGCACGTTGGCCACGATGATCCCCACCGCGAACACCAGGCTCTCCAGCGGCCCCATCCCCACAAACAGCAGGCTGAGGCTGAAGGTGATCACCCCCATCACCAGAGCGATCACGGTGATGGTGCGCACAATGTGGCCCACCTGCTCCTCCAGGGTGGTCACCCCGCGGGGGGTGGCGGCGGTGAGGTGGGCCACATGGCCGAATTCGGTTTCGCCGCCGGTGGCATAGACGATGGCCTCCGCCCGCCCAGCGGCCACGGTGGTGCC
>JBEEKG010000013.1:0-11277 GCA_041168785.1 Cyanobacteriota bacterium | reverse complement strand
GGCCCTTCACCACCTCGGTCATCTCCCGCAGCATGAAGTGCAGCGTCACGGAACAGTCGGGCAGCATCATGCGCTCCACTGAGCTGTGGCTGATGTCGCGCTCGTGCCAGAGGGCGCAGTTTTCCAGGGCCGCCACCACGTAGCTGCGCAGCACCCGGGCCAGGCCACCGATGCGCTCGCTGCGGATCGGGTTGCGCTTGTGGGGCATGGCCGAGCTGCCCTTCTGGCCCTTGGCGAAGTTTTCCTCCACCTCGAGCACGTCGGTGCGCTGCAGGTTGCGGATCTCGGTGGAGAACCGCTCCAGGGCGGCTCCCACCAGGGCAAGCGTCTGGATGTATTCGGCGTGGCGATCGCGGGAGATCACCTGGGTGCTGGCCGTGTCTGGCTCCAGGCCGAGCTTGGCGCAGGCGATGGCCTCCACCTGGGGATCGGTGTTGGCATAGGTGCCCATGGCGCCGGAGATCTGGCCCACGCTCACCACCCGCTCAAGCCGCTCGAGCCGTTCCTGGTTGCGCACCACCTCCGCCAGCCAGCCCGCCACCTTGAAGCCGAAGGTGATCGGTTCGCCGTGGATGGCGTGGGAGCGGCCGATCATCACGGTGCCCCTGTGGGCGCGGGCGAGATCCCTGAGGGCCTCGGCCAGCTTGTCGAGCTCGATCCGGAGCAGCGCCACGGAGGCCTTCATCTGCAGGGCAACGCCCGTATCCAGCACGTCCGAGCTGGTCATGCCCACGTGGATGTAGCGCCCCGCGTCGCCCACGTGCTCGTTCACGTTGGTGAGGAAGGCGATCACGTCGTGCCGCACCTCCGCCTCGATCTCGAGGATGCGCTCCACACTGAAGGAGGCCTTCTCCTTGATGGTGGCCACGGCGTCGGCGGGCACCCGGCCCAGCTCGCAGTTGGCCTCCGTGGCCGCGATCTCCACATCCAGCCAGCTCTGGAACTTGGCCTGCTCGCTCCAGAGGTTGCCCATTTCGGGCAGGGTGTAACGCTCGATCAAGGCCGCGCCTGGCTCACATCCAGACCAATGTATGGGGGCGCCGCCTGGGGTCTGCTCAGGCCGCCGTCGTGAGCTGACGGTGGGACACTTCCCAGTGCACCTGCTGGCCCCAGGCCTGCTGCCGGACCCAGCAGCGGCCCCCGCGGCACTGGATCAGCTGGAAGGGGGGTAGGTCGGGGGGTTGGTTGCGCAGTTTGACAAAACTGCCGGGGTAGAGCAGCTCCAGCACGTTGTTGGCCATGGCCGATACGGGTCGATGGGCGCCATCTTCTGCCGGGTTTCGGTGTGAGTGCCCCGTTGCTTGGAATGTGTTCCGGTTGCGTTGTGGTTTGATCACAAAAGCGCGAGTGCCATGGCCCGCAAGCAACGTCTGGATCTGGAGCTCGTGGCCCGCGGCCTGGCCGCCAGCCGTCAGCAGGCCCAGCAGCTCATCCGCGCCGGGCGGGTGCGCCTGGGCGACCGGGTGCTGGACAAGCCTGGCACCGAGGTGCTGCCGGAGGCGGAGCTGCTGGTGCAGCAGCCCCCCCGCTTCGTCTCCCGCGGCGGTGAGAAGCTGTTGATCGCCCTCGACACCTTCCCCCTGGTGGTGCCCGGCCGGGTCTGCCTGGATGGGGGCATCTCCACCGGCGGCTTCAGCGATTGCCTGCTCCAACACGGCGCGTCCCGCATCTACGGCATCGACGTGGGCTACGGCCAGACCGCCTGGAGCCTGCGCAGTGATCCGCGGGTGGTGTTACGCGAGCGCACCAACCTGCGCCATCTCAGCCCCGCTGATCTCTACGGGGCCAATGACCCCTGGCCCGACCTGGCGGTGGCCGATGTGTCGTTCATTTCCCTGGCCCTGGTGCTGCCGGCCCTGCTGGGGTTGCTCCGGCCCGAGGTCCCGGTGGACCTGGTGCTGCTGGTCAAGCCCCAGTTTGAGGTGGGCAAGGCCCGGGTGGGTAAGGGAGGGGTGGTGCGCGATCCCGCTGCCCACGCCGATGCGATTGCGGGCGTGATGGGGGCGGCCTCTGCCCTGGGCCTGCAGGCCAGCGGGCTGGTGGCGTCCCCGATCACCGGCCCGGCGGGCAACCACGAGTATCTGCTGTGGCTCCGGCGCTTGGAGCTGGGGTCCCAGGGGCTTGGGCCCGGGGCCCCTGTGGGCCCTGATCAGATCAAAGGCCTGGTGGCCAGCACGCTGGTCACCAGGGCTCCCGACGGTCGTTGAGGCGGGTTCAGATGGCGCCGCTGTCGCGGTCACCGGTGCGGATGCGGATCACCGAGTCGATCGTGCTCACGAAGATCTTGCCGTCGCCGATCTCACCGGTGCGGGCGGCATCCTGGACGGCCGTGACCACGGTGTCCACTTTGTCGTCGTCAACGACGATTTCGAGCTTGAGTTTCTGGAGGAATTCAACGGTGAACTCTGAGCCGCGGTAGCGCTCCACCTGGCCCTTCTGACGGCCAAATCCGCGCACCTCGCTCACGGTCATGCCCACGATTCCCGCGTTCACGAGCGCGATCTTGACGTCCTCGAGCTTGAAGGGACGAATGATGGCCTCAACTTTTTTCATGGGAACAGCACAGGCTGAATCAACAGTCTCTCAGGAAATCCCTGCCGTTGGAAGGGAATGGGTCCATTACGCCCGAGCTTTGCTGGGGTCGTCGTAGCGGTTGCTACCGGCCCATTCAACCGGTGCCGCGCGCCGTGCTTCCTAGGATTCCCGCCTGGCTCTGGCCGCCCTGGCCTTCCCGTTCCCATGTCCTCCAGCGCAGCTTCTGCCGCTCCTGCCGATCTCACCCAGACGCCCCTCTACGGCGAGCGCGCCATCGCCGAAGCCGAGTTGATCTGCTTCGACAATCCCAGGCCTGGCCGGCCTTACGAGATCTCCATCGAACTGCCTGAATTCACCTGCAAGTGCCCCTTCTCGGGCTATCCCGACTTCGCCGTGCTGCGCCTGCTGTACCAGCCCGGCCCTCGGGTGGTGGAGCTCAAGGCAATCAAGCTGTACGTGAACAGCTATCGCGAGCGCTCGATCTCCCATGAGGAGGTGGCCAACCGGATCCTGGACGACCTGGTGGCGGCCACCGATCCCCAGTGGATGCAGTTGGAGGCCGACTTCCATCCCCGAGGCAACGTGCACACCGTGGTGCGGGTGAGCCACGGATCCCGGCTGCCCTGTTAGAGCTGGGCCAGCAGCTGGGGCAGTTCCGCCGCAAAGCCCGTGAGGTTGCGGTTGCAGATCCCGGCCACGTGCAGTTGGCCGGCTTGGCCGGAGGGAGCCTCGGCAATGGCCCAGAGCTGGCGGGTGGCGAGCAGGCTGAGGCCGCCCCCGGCCAAGGCGATGGCGAATCCCGCGTAGACCAGCGGCACGCCGGGATCTCGCTTGAGCAGGATGCCGCTTGCGGGGAGCACGCTCTCCACCCGGATCGGCAGACCCTTCACCTCCACCGGTGCACCACCAGGGGCGATCTGGCTGAGCAAGCTGCCATCGGCGCCGTAGATGTCCACGGGGCCCTGCTCACTGCCCAGGCTGAGCAGCACGGGCTCGCTGCCATCGGGACGGGTCGGTAACACCAGCCCCCACACCTGGTCGCCCAGTTGGGGGAAGCTCTGCAAGGGCAATTGGAGCAAGGGGCTCTTGCCGAGCTGCACCGTGATCGCCGCCAGGGCCCAGTCGGCCTGATACAGGGTGACGCCCTGGAACCGCAGGGGGTGGTTGACGCTGATTTCGGCCTGCTTCAACAGGGCCCCTTCGCTGCCGTCCCCGTCCAGGATGCGCAGCTGGGAGGTGAACTGTTCCGGTCGCCCGGCAGGATCCCGCTGGATGGAAAAGCCGTCGAGAGCCAGGGTGAGCTGGCTGCTGCCGCGACTGTCCATCAGTTCCAGGCTGCGGCCAGGGGCCAGGTATTGCTCCGCCCGCTGGCCTGCCACGGCGCCCCAGGCGGCCCCCAGCATCAGCACCACCATGCCGGCATGCACCAGCAGGGGGCCCACCCGGCCGAGCACGCCCTTGCGGGCGGCGAGTCGCCCGTCCTGGAGTTGGATCTGCCAGCCCTGGCTCTGCAGCAGGGTGGAGAGCGTGGCAAGGCTGGTGCGAGGGCTCTGGCTGGGCAGGGTTTCGGCCACGCTCAATTTGCTGAGCTGGCGCGGTGAGCGGTAGTCGATCCAGCGCAGGGCGGCCTGCAGGGCCGGCCACTGGCGCCGCCAACTGCACAGCAGCAGGGCCAGGGCCAGCCAGGCCAGCAAGCCCAGAAACCAGCCACTCGAATACACATGGTCGAGTTGCAGGGCCATCACCCCATCGCCGTCCAGGAGACGGAGCCAAGGTTGGGGGTCGTAGAGGCGGTGGTAAAACTCCGCCGTCTCCCGTTGGGGAATGGCGGTGCCCACCCCGCTGGCGATGGCAATCACCAGCAGCAGCACGATCGCCAGGCGCAGATCGGAGATCCAGCCCAGCACCCGGGTGAAGCCTTTTGTGAAGCCCGTCATCGCCAATTGGCCACCAGGGTGAGGGCGCCGGTGGTGACCAGCACCACGCCACTGATCGGAGGAACCCACTGGCCGATGCGGCGCAGGCTGAGCAGGCCCGGCAAGCTGGCGGCGGCGGTGCCGGCCAGCAGGAGGGGCACCACCTGGCCCGCACCGAAGCTGGTGAGCAGCACCATCCCCACCAGGGGCTTGCCGTTCTGAGCCATCCAGGCCAGCAGAACCGCCAGCACCGGGGTGGTGCATGGGGTGGCGGCCAGTCCGAAGGCCAGGCCCGCGGCGATCGGGGCGAGGGGGGCCGGCACCTTGCGGCGCCAGAGATCCGGATCCGGTCCGGCGGGCAGGCGCCATTGGAGCAGGCCCAGCAGGTTGAGACCCATCAGCAGGGCCAGCACCGCCACGATGGTGGGAATCAGGCCGGGAATCTGGCCGTAGATGCGGCCCAGCAGCCCACTCACCAGGCCCAGCAGCACCAGGGATCCCACGATGCCGGCGGCAAAGCAGAGACTGCGCTGCCAGGGGGGCTGGCTGGGGCGACTGGCGTCAGGGGCCGCACTCGCCCCGAAGCCCGCCAGGTAGGCCAGGGTCACCGGCAGGAGGGACAGGGAACAGGGGCCCAGGCTGGTGAGCAGTCCACCGGCGAAGACCACCGCCAGCGTGGTGGGCGTGGGACTGGCCAGGGATTGCTGCAGCAGAGCTTCGCTGCTGCGGGCCCAATCGGCCAGTTGGGGCCCAAGGCTGATCATGCTTCCAGCCTATCGGGCGGCTGCGGTCCGTCGGCGTCGGGGCGTGGGGGCCAGGCCGCCGGCCTCCAGGGAGCAGCGGATCAGCAGACCACACACCAGCAGGCTGGCCATCAGGGAGTTGCCGCCGTAACTGATCAGCGGCAGCGGCAGGCCGGTGGTCGGCATGGACCCACTGGCCACGGCGATGTTGAGGATCGACTGGCCGACCAGCAGGGTGGTGCAGCCGATCGCGATCAGGCGCTGTTGGTTGCTGCGGCAGCTGAGCGCCACCCGCAGCCCCACAAAGCCGAACAGCAGCAGGAACAGCAGCAACGCCACCGAGCCCACAAAGCCGAACTCCTCGGCGAAGACCGCAAAAATGAAGTCGGTGCTTTGGATCGGCAGGTATTGCAGCTTCTGGGTTGAGAGTCCAAAGCCTTCGCCGAAAAAACCTCCTGAGCCGATCGCCATCAGGCTCTGCACCAGTTGGTACCCATCGCCCTGGGCATCACGCCAGGGATCGAGGAACGACACCACCCGTAGGCGCTGGTACTCGTTGAACATGATGCTGGCGGTGCCCAGCATTCCCCCCCCAGCGGCGGCTCCCAGCAATAGGGGCAGGGAGAGGCCACTGGCCAGGGCCATCAGCCAGAGCAGCAGGCCGCTGAGGGCGGCTGTGCTGAGGTTGGGCTGTTTGAGGATCAGCAGGATCAGGGCCCCAAACATGCCGAGCCAGAGCAGTTTCTGGTCGGCCCCGATGCGTCGCCAATTGGCGAACAGGGCGGCTCCCTGGAGCACCACGAAGGGTTTCACCAGCTCGGAGGGCTGCACCTGGATGGGACCCACCACCAGCCAGCGGCTGGCGCCATTCACGGTGCTGCCCATCACCAGGGTTGCGGCGATCAGCACGATGCCCACCCACAGCCCCAGCGGTGCCAGGTGCAACCAGCGCCGCAGGCTCGTGCGCAGGCCCAGCCAGAGCAGCCCCCAGCTCGCTCCCATCCAGATCAGCTGTCGTTTGAGATAGAAGGCCCCATCCCCCATTTCCCGCTCGGCCACCCACCAGCTGGCTGAGGTGAGCACCAGAAGCCCGATCACGCTCCACAGGGCCACCATGCCCAGCAGGAGCCGGGCTTCAGCGGGCCACTGGTGCCAGGGAAGGGGCAGCAATCCAGCGCCAATGGCCCCCAGGGTGGGCGGGCGCTGATGGGTTGGGGCGCTGCTGCGGGAGGGGTCTGCGGTGCGGGCCAAAGCAGGGGGTGGGGGTGGCCTGGGCGGCACCATCCTGAGGCCCTATTGAGCCGTGTCCGGGGGGTGGTTGTCGACCCCTGCGACGCAATCGGTGGCCAACAAAAAAGCCCGGCAGGTGCCGGGCTTGAAGGGTGTTTGGTTCGACCAAACGCTGAGGCAGAGCTCAGTTGCCGACGTTTTGTTGGCGTCGGCCGGTTGCCAGTTCCACCTTGAGGATCTTGCCGCCCTGTTTCATGATTCGCTGCTGCTCAGCGAACCAGCTGTCGAACGGCACCCACTTGGTGAAGTAGGTGTTCTGTAGCTCGCGCTGGGTGCGACTTTTCTCCGGGCAGGGGATGCAGGCCGTGATCTTGAACAGACGCATGGGAGTGATCCTCGGGTTGTGCCGATGGCAGGGATCAGTTGCCCAGGCCGGAGCAGATGTAGTCGAAGTAGACGGCCATTTCGCGACCGGCATCAGGACCCACCAGGGCGGCGGTGGTTTCCTTCATGGCCTGAATCGACTGCACGGTGGCACCAATGGGCACGCCCAGGGAGTTGTAGGTCTCCTTGAGGCCGTTCAGCACGCGCTCATCGAGAATCGAGGTGTCGCCAGCCAGCATGGCGTAGGTGGCGTAGCGCAGGTAGTAGTCGAGGTCGCGGATGCAGGCCGCATAGCGACGGCAGGTGTACATGTTGCCGCCGGGACGGGTGATGTCCGAGTACAGCAGCGACTTGGCGACGGCTTCCTTGATGATGGCCGACCCATTGGCGCTGATGGTGGCGGCAGCCCGCACCCGCAGCTCACCGCTGGAGAAGTACTGCTCCAGGCGGCCCATGGCTGAGCCGTCGAGATACAGGCCCTGAACGTCGGCCTGATTGATGACGTTGGTGATGGCGTCTTGCATGGATCCTGCTGGGTGCGGAGAGGCGGAGTGCGGGGAAGCGAGGGTGCTTAGGAGAGGGCGCCGACGACGTAGTCGAAGTAGAAGCCAGCCTCTTCGGCGTCAGAGCCGGTGAGCAGGCCCATGGCCGCCGACTTCATTTCACGCACGGATTCCGCCATGGCATCCAGGGGCACGCCCAGGGAGCGGTACATCTCCTTGGCGCCGATGATGCCGATCTCCTCGATGGGCGTCACGTCACCGGCGATGATCCCGTAGGTGACCAGGCGCAGGTAGTAGTCCATGTCGCGCAGGCAGGACGCGGTCATTTCCTCGCCGTAGGCACTACCGCCAGGGGAGATGACGTCGGGACGCCTCTGGAAGAGGGCGCCGCCCGCGGTCTTGACGATGCGCTCGCGGCTCTCGCTGAGAACCTGAGCAACGCGGAGACGACGTTGACCAGCGCCCACGAAGGACTTGATCTGGTCGAGTTCGCCAGGGCTGAGGTAGCGGGCTTCGGCGTCCGCGTTGATGATCGAGTTGGAGACGATGCTCATGCAGTTCTGCCTCGAAACAAGCGGCCGCCTTGACGGAGACCGATATCCGGTGGGTAAGGGAGTGATCGACTCGCGCCGATCGCCCAAGCATTCTGTGGCAACGGGTCGCGCAGCCCCGGGCAGCGGTAACAGTTCTTCACGGCGTTGACTTGCGGGAGAACCCTTGCCCTGCAATGGCTTTGGCGGCTGTTGCTGATAGAGCGCCAGCGCAGCAATTGTTCATCGTTCAGTCGCGCTGATTGGCTCGCTCGTTTCATGGTGCGACTCGATGTTTGGGGCGATCGTTATTTCTTTTCATCAAAAAACCTCCCGGCTGGTATCCGGGAGGTTGGCGTTGCTGCTGGCCTGGCTGGGGGTGGTTCCGCTGCTCAGATCGCCGCCTTGGGGCTTGGCGTGAGGCCGGCGTTGCCGCCGTAGAGCTGGGCGGTTCGATTCACGGTGGCGAGCGGAATGCCATCGGCCGTGGCCAGTCCTCGGATGTAGGGCACGGTGTCCTGGCCGAAGGCCTCGGCGTATTCCTGGCTGCTGAGCATGGCATCGATGGCTGCCTGTTGGCCGCGGTTGGCGCGGGTGGCCAGGAAGGCACTCACCTCCTGGGGCTGGGCTGCCCGACCGAGCAGGGCCAGGTAGGCCGCTGCCGCTGCCCGAAGGGGCGCCATGCGGTTGAGGCGTTGCTGGAACAGGTCGCTGCCGGCGATCTGCGTCACCAGCTCCGCCACGGTGAGCTGCTGGTTGCGGAATTGGGATTCGGCATCGCCCAGCCGTTCTGCGGCGAAGGGAACCCGGTTCAGCAGTTGCTTGTACACCGTCTCGAGCGCTTCTTGAACCTGGGTTTCGCTGGAGGTGCGGCCCAGTCGGATGGGGGGTCCCACACTTTGCCGCCGGCTGAAGCCCTGGGGGCGGCCCGGTTGAATGGCCTTGGCCATGGCGGCGCCGGGCTGGTTGGCGAGGCCGCTGGTCGTGCCACTGCTCACGGACGCCCGCCAGTCGCCACTGATCAGCGGCCGGGTGCTGGAGGGGGCACCCGCAGGGGCGGAGCTCCAGAAGCCCGTGGTTGTGGTTGGGGTCTGCTTCCAGCGACGGTTGGGCGCCGGGGCTTGGCGGATGCTGCCGGGACCTTGGGGAACGGCAGTGGTCGGCGCTGCCATGGTTTCGCCACCGGCGATCTGGGCACTCCAGCCACCCATCACCACCCGTGGCCGATCGGCCAGGTTTCTGGAGACCACGTCCGTCGTGGTCCGGAGGGTTTGCGGGGCCGCCACATCGGGCCGCTTGCCGGGGGTGAGGTCGGCGTAAGCCGCGGCATTGAAGGGCCGGTTCAGGCCGGGAACCTTGCGGGCGTTGCGGTCGCCAGCGGTGATGAACCGCTCATAGGGCACTGTGTCTTCGCCGAAACAGTCGTTGTATTCGCGGCTGGACAGCATTTTGTCGACGACGCCGTAGAAGCCCGAGCGGGCGGCGGTGTCGAAATAGGCGTCGATCTCCCAGCGGCCGAAGGTGGGACGACCCAGGATCCGGCGGTGCATCACCTCGATGGCCTTGGTGATGTAGAGGCCACTCCAGTAGCGGCGTCGGAACGCGGTGGAGCGGGCCACCTGACGCACGAACTCCCGCAGGCTGATGTCGCCATTCTCGAGTTTGATCTCCTCCACCTTGTTGCGTTCGCCGGCGTAGCCGGCATTGCCCAGGATCTGCACGTACACCGCGTTGATCACCGCCTGGGTGCTGGCCTCGGTGCCGCGGATGCTGGGCTGGCCGCCGCGGCGAGGCACGGAGCTGCCGCCGGTGGCGATTTGCTGCAGCCGCACCACCTTCGGGCCCACCCGGCGGGGCTTGGCTTGGCGGAACTGGACGCTGTCCATCTGGCCCGGCTGGGCGAGGCCGTTGCCGATCAGGATCCGGCGGCTGTCATAGCCATAGGGCACAGGGCGGGTGGCCACCGATGCGGTGCCGGAAGGGAAGATGGCGCCGTAGTTGAGGGCCAGCGGATCGTTGCCGCCGCCATAGGCGTGCTGATCCGGGAAGGGCTGGCGGTAGGCGGCGTAGAGCGTGACGTACTGGGGGGCGCCTTCGAATGGCGCACTGAAGCGGAACAGCTTGCGATTGGATCCCCAGCCGGCGCTCTCCTGGGCCTCCTCCCCCAGATCCCGCAGGTAGGGCACGGTTTCCTCACCGAACACGCGTGCGTACTCGAGCGTGTTGATCAGGGCATCCACCAGGCCATGAAGGCCCTGGGCGCTGACGATGTCGAAGTAACGGGTGAACTCTTCCCGGGAACTGATGCCCCTGCCCAGGAAGTGACGGAAGGCCAGTTCAACGGCGCGACTGTTGGAGAAACGTCCGAAGAATTGCTGCCGGTATTCCTTGCTGTGGCCCAGGGAGCGGATGAATTCCCGCATCGACAGTTGGCCCTGGCGCACCTGGGTGGCCTCCACCGGGCAGGGCATCTGGCTGTAGGCCTTGGCGATGTCCCGCTCAAACACCTGGCGATAGGCGGCGCGGATCACTTCGGCCTTCTGGGCACCACTCAGCCGCGGCCGCATGATGAAGCGCTGCTTGCCATCGGCGGCCAGGGCGTAGGTGGCGGGCAGTTGCAGGCCCTGGTTTTCCGGGCTGCCGAGCCGCTGACGGGTTGAGGGGGTGGGCACCTCCAGCTCGGCGATCAGCACGTTGAAGTACTGGATCACCAGTTGGCGGGCCTGGGGATTGTCCTTGCAGAGGCCGGCCGCAGCAGCCCGCATCTCCTGCAGTGCCACGTTGGTAGCCGCCAGGGAGCAGGCCTTTTCCAGAACGTCGCGCAGGCCCCGGGTGTTGACCGCGAGGATGCTGGGATCCCCGGCCACCAGGGCGTAGCCCACGTAGCGCAGGAACCAGGCCATGTCGCGCAGCGACTTGCGCATCCGGTCGGTGCCGTAGCGCCCCACCGCGATCGGACTGAAGCCGGTGGGCAGCACGACGCGCACGTCCGCATCGCCACCGGCGCCCTCCAGGAGCCGCGAGATCAGATTCCCGTTGGAGCTGCCCGTGCCCTGGGCGAAGGTCTGCACCGAGCGCTGGAAGGCGGCCTGGTCGGCGGCAAGGGGTGTGGCGTCAGCGGATCCGCCGCTGCTACCGATGCTCAGCGGCGCATCCAGGTACGAGAGGGGCGTGCCGCCGGAAAAGATCCGGTTGGCCGCCTTGGCCACGATGAAGTCGGCGTTTTCGGAGATGCGGCGCGCGGCCTCCAGCCGCTGCTGCCCGCTCTGGAAAAACGCCACCAGGGTGTTGAGTTCCCCGCCATCGGGGAAGCGGTCCTGTTGCTCCGCCTGACGGACGCTGGAGAGCGGCAGGGTGTCGTAGCGCTGGGGTGAAACCCTGGTGCTGCCGCTGCTGGCGGTCACGGTCATTGACGAGAGCGAACCGGGCTGGGCCA
>JBEEKG010000012.1:0-5497 GCA_041168785.1 Cyanobacteriota bacterium | reverse complement strand
TCCAAGGTGTGGAACACCGTGGAGAAGCACAAGAAACACGCCTTCACCTCGATCATTCACGGCAAGGTGAAGCATGAGGAGACCCTGGCCACCAGCTCCTTCGCCGGCATTTATCTGGTGGTCCTGGATCTGGCAGAGGCCCAGCTGGTGTGCGATTACATCCTTGGCCATGGCGACCGGGAAGCGTTCATGACGCGCTTCGCCAAGGCCTGCTCCCCCGGCTTCGACCCCGACCGGGACCTCGTGCGGGTGGGCGTGGCCAACCAGACCACCATGCTCAAGAGCGAAACCGAGGACATCGGCCGGCTGTTCGAGCGCACCATGTTGCAGCGCTTCGGCCCCGCCGAGCTCAACGAACACTTCCTCGCCTTCAACACCATCTGCGACGCCACCCAGGAGCGTCAGGACGCCATGTTCTCCCTGGTGGATGAGCCCCTCGATCTGATGGTCGTGATCGGTGGGTACAACTCCTCCAACACCACCCACCTGCAGGAGATCGCCGTGAGCCGGGGCATCCGCTCCTTCCACATCGATACCCCCGAGCGCATTGGCCCGGGCAACCGCATCGAGCACATGCCGCTGGGCGGGGCGCTGGAAACCGAATGGCCCTTTCTGCCCGAGGGGCCGATCCGGGTGGGCATCACCTCCGGTGCCTCCACTCCCGATCGGGTGGTGGAGGACGTCATCGAACGCCTGATCGAGCTCTGCGAGGCCTGATCCGCTTCCAGCAGCAGCCGGCTGGTTGATGTCCGGGTGTCACAGCGGGACCCGAAGGGATGCCGCACTGGCTTTACATTGATTAAAGATTGAGTCTGTCCGTCTCCGATCTGGCAACCCGCCAGGAGTTTCAGCCGTTGTCTCTGCTGTTGTCGACCGCACCGCTGGACCCAGGCCTCGCCAAGGCCGACCCCCAGGGCCTCCGCCACAGCGAAGACGCACGAGTGCGGCGCTACGCGAGCGCCTTCGCCGACGTGATGGAAATGCGGGCGGCTTCGCCAGTGGTGGCCGACTACCTGGACCACCACGAGGGCTGGTTTCGGCGCTGTGCCGCACCGATGACCGTGAACCCCATCGGCCATCGGGGGTATTCCCTGACTCTGGGCACCTTCGGCAACTTCGGCTTCGAAGTGGAACCCACCATCGGCCTGGAACTGTTACCGCAAGACCAGGGGCTCTATCGGATCATCACGGTGCCGCAGCCTTGCAGCGACCCCCATCTCGATGGGCTGTACGACGTGGAGTTCAATGCCTCCCTGCAACTCGATGAAACCAGCACCCTGACGCTGGTGCGCTGGCAACTCGATCTCAGTGTCTGGATCCGCCTTCCCGGGGTGATCACCCTGCTGCCGGAGGGCTTGGTGCAATCCAGCGGCGACCACCTGCTCAAGCAGATCGTGCGGCAGATCTCGCGAAAACTCACCTGGAAGGTCCAGGAAGATTTCCATGCCAGCCACAACCTCGAGTGCCCGCCCCGCCGGCGCGCCCAGTTCTGAGGAGAAGCCTGAAGGCCTCAGGCTGGACGGTTCTCCCAGATCTTGGCCAGGATCTGCAGACCACTGAAGGCCTGCCAGAGGAACAGGGTCATCATGGCCATGTTCAGGCCCACATGGGCCTTGCGGGCGATCAGATTGCCCTGCTGCATCAAGGGAGAGAGCGATACCGCCAAGGCGATCAGGCAGGTCATGGCGATGCCGACCAACAGGTGGGGGCCCACGAAGAGCTTGCCGTTGTTCAGGTAGGTCACAGCCATGCCCCCGAAGGTGCCCAGCACCATCAGCACCAGGATCAGGCTGCCGATCTGGAAATGGCGGCGGGCGTACTGCCCCTTGATCAGCTCCTTGCGATCTTCGGCAGCAGCCGTACGGGTTTTCTTGGCTTTGATGCCCAGGAACATCCCATAGCCAGAGAGGGCCAGCAGGCCCCCCATCAGGAGGGGGTGGAGAAAGTTCAGGTTGTAGGCAAGCGCTTCAGACATGGCGTCAAAGGGGGGCCAGAGGGGGGCAGCGGGGAGCCGCAGAAGAACTGGGCTGATCGAGCGAAGCTACAACTCACGCCGACCGCCCTAGGGATCTAGTGGAGGAAATGGCGGCGACCCGTCACCACCATCGCCAGGCCCAGGGTGTTGCAGGCAACGATGGAATCGGCGTCGCGCACACTCCCTCCAGGCTGAATCACGGCCGTGATGCCGAGGCCTGCCGCTAGCCGCACGGTGTCATCGAAGGGGAAGAACCCATCACTGGCCAGCACGGCTCCTCGGACCTTATCGGCGGCTGCTTCCAAGGCCAGGCGGGCCGAGCCCACCCGATTCATCTGACCCGCACCGATGCCGAGGCTCTGACCGCCTCGGGCGACGGTGATGGCGTTGGAGCGAACATGCCGCACCAGCTTCCAGGCAAAGCGCAAATCATCCAGCTCCTGGGCCGTGGGCTGGCGGTCACTGACCACCTGCCAATCAGCCTCCTCCACCGGTTGGTCGTCGAGCTCCTGCACCAGCACCCCGCCGAGCAGGCTGCGCAGCTGGCGACGGGAGGCACGGGCGATTGCTTCCGGGGCGAGCTCAAGCAGCCGCAGATTGGCCCGGGCCCCGAGGCGCTCCCGGGCCGCCGCGTCAAAGCCCGGGGCCACCACGCACTCCAGGAACAGGCTGGAAAGCTGCTCCGCCGCCGCCAGCCCCACCGGGGTGTTGAGGGCCACGATGCCCCCGAAGGCCGAGAGGCGATCGGCATCCAGGGCCCGGATCAGGGCATCGGCCCCATCCCGGCCGGTGGCCACACCACAGGGATTGGTGTGCTTGACCACCACCGCAGCGGGCTCGGCTCCGGGTCCGTAGCCAAACTCCCGAACGGTGGCGAGGGCCGCATCGAGATCGATCAGGTTGTTGTAGCTGAGCTCCTTGCCCTGCAGCTGCTGCGCGGCGCCCCAGCCAGCCGTGGGCTCGCTGTGCCAGGTGGCCGGTTGGTGGGGGTTCTCGCCGTAGCGCAGGCTCTGGCGGGCAGGCAGGTCGAGACGCAGGGGTTCCGCCTCTGACTGGGCCGCCAAGCGGGCCGCCAGCCAGCTGCTGATCGCGGTGTCGTAGCTGGCGGTGTGTTGGAACGCCTCGAGCGCCAGTTGGCGCCGCAAGGCCGCAGTCAACCCACCGGCACCCAGGGCGGAGAGGAAGGCCCCGTACTGGCTGGGGCTGGTCAACACAGCGACGTCAGCGTGATTCTTGGCGGCGGCCCGGACCATGGCTGGACCACCGATGTCGATGTTTTCGATGGCGGTCTCAAAGGCCACCGACGGGTCTGCCACCGTCTCGCGGAAGGGATAGAGGTTCACCACCACCACATCGATGGGAGCGATGCCCTGGGCGGCCAGATCGGCCTGGTGACTGGGCTCGTCGCGACGGGCCAGGATGCCGCCGTGAATCCGCGGATGCAGGGTCTTGACCCGGCCCCCGAGGATCTCCGGGGCTCCGGTGTGCTCAGCCACCTTGGTGACGGGCAGTCCGGCGGCCTGCAAGGCCGCAGCGGTACCGCCGCTGGAGATCAGGGCATAGCCCGCCTGCAGCAGTCCCTGGGCCAGGGGCACCAACCCCTCCTTGTTGGACACACTGAGAAGGGCCGTGGGCGCCATGGCTGCCGAACTGCGGGTCTGGAGCCAACCTACGCAGCAGCAGCTCCCCCGCCGTGACCCATCCCAACCCCGAACCCGGCCTGATCCGGCTGGGCCCGAACCACAGCGAGCAACGGCTGGTGCTCCTGCACGGCTGGGGAGCCGACGCCGACGACCTGCTCGACCTGGCGGAGGTGCTGGTGGAGCCCACGGTGAGCGTGGTGGCCCTGCAGGCACCCTTGCCCCACCCGGGCGGCAGCGGTCACCAGTGGTACGACCTGCAGCAGCCAAACTGGCCCGAGCTCCCGGCAGCCAGAGCCAACCTGCTCGCGCGGTTGCGGGCGCTGGCCGCAGAAGTGCCGCTCGAACAGACAGTGGTGCTCGGCTTTTCCCAGGGGGCCGCCATGGGCCTCGATGTGGCCACAGCCGGGGAGGGGCTGCCCCTGGCAGGCCTGATCAGCTGCAGCGGCTACCCCCATCCAGCCTGGGAGCCGGGCCTGCAAACCAACAAAAAGATCCTGCTCACGCACGGCGAGCAGGATCCGGTGGTGCCCTACGGGGCCAGTGAAGTGCTGCAAGAGCAGTTGCGTCGGAGCGGGATCGACGCGGAATTGATCGGCTTTGCCGGCGGACACACCATCGACAACAGCCTGTTCCCAGCCTTGCGCCAGTACCTGAAACGCCAGTGGCCTGGCTGAGTGGCCAGCCAAGCGCACTGACGAGGCGTCAGTCTTCAGACAAAGGCGTACTCGTACTCCTCCATCTCCTCCCAGTCGTCGGCGGCAAGGGCCTCAATGCCTTCGAACAGGACCTCCTCGCCGATGCGATCGACGATCGAACGCAGGGACGGGAACAGAAAGTGGTTCTCCTCGGCGTACTGGGCGCTGAACAGGCCCTTCTCACCCCAGAAGAAGCGGTCGGTGGTGTGCTCGTTACGGCGCACGTTGAGGATCGCCGGGGGCACCAACAGCTCCTCGGCGATGTAACGACGGGCGGCGGTGACCGGTTTATGGGAGCCGGTCTCCAAATTAAAGGTGGGAACGTGCGCCAGCACCCGCTGACCTGCGAGCCGGCGACGGCTGATCCGCTTGCGCTTCTTAGACATTGAGCTGCTCCCGCTGGGGGAGGATTGAGGGACGGGAAGAAACCGGAGGGGGGAACGGACCTTGGGAGCGCAAGACATGCGCAGGGCCCGTGACTCAGCCCGCCCGGCCATCCGGAATGCCGGACAGCACGGGCGACGCCCAAACGTTCTGTTGCCCGGAGGGGTCAGCAGGCCCGAAGGTCAGTGACGCCACAACCCGCCCATTCGGGTTGCGGAACAACAGAGAGGTGGGATCGGCGAGAAGTCGGATCTGTCTCTGCTGTAGCCTCGAAAACCTGAATGGGCAACCGAGGGTGAGGGTGTCACGACGGTGAGCCGCTGCCCGCTTGCGGACGGCGTCGTATTGGTCGATACCAGAGATCTTAAGACTTTTTCCCGGTTTTCAAACACCCGTTCGAAACTTTTTGCGGCAGGACGGCGGTTGAACGCCCCAGATGCAAGTCTCCAACCGCTTTTCAGCCCTGCTGCGCTTCCAGTTGGCCCAGTTCGCCGACCGGGCTGATCTGCGCTCGTTGGTGGTGTACGTGACCCAGCCAGGCAACGGCAGCGCCCCCAGCTTGGTGCCGATCGGCCAGTGGCCCAGTGATGGTCGGACCCTCCCGCCCGTGGAGGCCAGCAGCCCCCTGCGGGTGCCATCCGAGGAACGGCGCTGGCTGCCGCTGCGACACCAAAACGTGTTGCTGGGGGCCATTCAGGTGGAAACCACGGTGGTGCCCTGGCCTGACACCCTCGGCCAGCGGTTGCAGGCTGTCGCCCTGTGCCTCACCGAGGCCCTCTGCCTGGATCTGGAACAACAGC
>JBEEKG010000011.1:0-5339 GCA_041168785.1 Cyanobacteriota bacterium | reverse complement strand
GCCCCGACTTGGGCCAGCCGCTGGGCCAGGGCCCTGGAGCTGCCGATCTGCACGGGGCCAGGGTTGGCGCTGTCCTGGGCCACGGGCAGACCCGCTGCCTGAAGGGCCGCGGCGATGGCGGCATTGCCCGGCACCAGGGCGACGAGCACCTGCTGGGCGCCGAGGGGGCTGGGCCGACGGCGTCCGATCGGATCCAGGTCATCCGGAGTGATCAGTCCATGCAGGAGCAGGTCGGAGAGCCAGGTGAGGCTCTGGGTCCACAGCAGGGGCACGTTGGGATTGGCCACCCGGCGCTGGCTGCCCGGCTGGCGCCGTTCGGCCTCGATCGCCTCCGCGGGCACCAGGTAGAGCTCGGGCAGCAGCGCACCCCCCTCCTGGTCGAGGCTTACCGCCGCCAGGCGCTGGCGCCACTGGCGAGCTTCCTGCCAACGCTCCTCGCAACAGGCCGTGATCAGCTCGTAGGCCCAGAACAGGGGCCACTCGCACTCCAGGTGCTCGAACGCCGCCAGTTCCTCCCGCTCGTAATGCAGACGGGTGTGGTCTTCGACCACGGTCTGGTGGCCGTCGCGGCGGAAGCGCTTGTAGCCGTAGGTCCCCCCCAGTTCCGTTCGGATCTTGGTCCAAGTGCGCTGGCGGAGCTGGGGATCTTCCACTGCCCAGGCGGGATAGCCAATCACCGAGAGGCAGGCGCTGTCGACCTCCTTGCTGGCCGATTCCCGCGGCAGCAGGCTCTGCAGGGCGCGCCGCAGCCGCACGATGGCGTCGTGGGGGATCACCAGGCAGCAGCTGCCATCGCCATGGGGGCCGAACAGGTCCAGGCCTTCGAGGGATTCGAGGGCGGCCTTCACCAGGCCGATCGAGCTGGCGTTGCGCTCGGGTTGGCCGTGGTTGCCCTTGTCGCCCCGTTCCCAGATGCCGTAGTCGGACACCCGGTAGGCCCGTGCCACGTAGTACACGAGGTTTTGCACGAAGTCGCACTCGTGGCTGCTCTGCAGCACCACCAGGCCGGAACGGGTCAGCTGGGCCAACTGCAGTAGGAACAGAGCCGTGGCATCCAGCTGGAGATGGCCCCAGCCGTCGTCGGGAACCACCGGTGCTCCGGTGGCCGTGTCGAACTTGGCGTGGATGGCATGGAGCCGGTGCAGGCTGTGCTTGAACCGCTCCACTTTTGATGCCTGGCGCAGCATGGCGTTGAGCAGGCCGCGCATCAGCTGCAGCACCCGGGCTTCCAGCTCGTAGACCCGCCGGTTCGGTCCCCGCAGCCGCCGATGGGCCAGGGCCAGTCCCCAGACGCATTGGATCGAATAGACGCAGTCGCGCACCCAGGCATCGCCGTAGTTGCCGTGCACGGTGTGGGCCGTGCTGGCGGGAAGCAGGCCGGTGATCGGATGCTGGCGGGCTAGTACCACCCGATCGATTTGGCTGTCGATCTCCTGCAGTACCGCCCAGGCCTGGGCAGGATGGGCGCCGTCTGGCTCTGGAGCGTCTGGCGCACCGGTGCTATCGGTGGAACCCTTCATCGGCAGGGATTGCGCCATCGATGTCCCAGTGCCAGTGACAGGCCAGCCATAGATTCTCCACCCCCACCGCACCCCTGATGGCAGCAACGGCAACCGAACCTCTCCGCACCGGCGTCCTGGGGGTCCCGGTGAGCGTGTGCGCCGACGTGTTCGACGCTGCCCTGGCTCTGCACCAGCAGGGAGGGGGCCAGATCGTCACCCTCAATGCGGAGATGACCATGGCGGCCAAGGCCGACCCTGCCCTCGGCGCGGCGATCGCTGCGGCGGGCCTGGTGATTCCCGATGGCGCCGGGGTGGTGTGGGCCCTTGGGCGCCAGGGCTACCGGGTGCAGCGCAGTCCCGGGATCGAGCTCGCCAGGGATCTGTTGGCCCATGCGGCTGCCCAGGGTTGGAAGGTGGCCCTTGTGGGGGCTTCCCCGGCGGTGATGGACCAACTGACCCTGCGACTGCGCCGCGAGCTCCCCGGGCTCAAGTTGGTGCTCACGGCCCACGGTTACCAGCCCCGCGAGGCCTGGTCAGGCCTCGAGCAGCAGCTCCTGGCGGCCCGGCCGGACCTGGTGCTGGTGGCCCTCGGGGTGCCGCGGCAGGAAACCTGGATTCAGCAGTTTCCGGGGCGGCGCGGCGGCCTCTGGATGGGCGTGGGCGGCAGCTTTGACGTGTGGGCTGGGGTCAAAAAAAGAGCCCCCGCTTGGATGGGAGCTCTACAAGTTGAATGGTTGTACCGCCTGATTCAGGAGCCGGCCCGCTGGCGCCGGATGCTGTCCCTGCCGGCCTTCGCCTGGGCCGTGATCCGGCAGGGGTGAGGGGTGGATCAGAACTTGTGGGAGATTCCCCCGGTCCATGGAGGCTGACCGTCTTCAGCGGAAGCCCACAGAGGCCTGCCACACGAAGGCAAGCAGCAGGAAGAACAGGGGGATGATCGGCAGAATGTCGACCAGTGGACCGAAGGCCTGGTAGGCCTCGGGGAGCTGGGCCAGGGTCTGCAGGGCGTAGGCGGCCATCCCGAAAATCGCTGAGCGTGAGGCGGACGCTACCACGTGTGGGCAGCTGGGGACTCGGGTTCCCAGGGAGCGAAATCCTCTGCAAAACAGCCGTCCTCGATGGCCTGGCCCATGGCGCTGGTAAAGCGCACCAGCTGGGTGATGTTGTGAAGGCTCAGCAGGATCTTGCCCAGCAGTTCCTCGCTTTTGATGAGGTGGTGCAGGTAGGCCCGGCTGTGCTGACGGCAGGCCAGGCAGGGGCAGCTCCCATCCAGGGAGGTGTGGTCGTGGCGGAAGCGGGCGTTCTTCAGGTTCCAGCGCTCGCCGCCCACCAGGGCCGCCCCGTGGCGGCCCAGTCGGGTGGGGATCACGCAGTCGAACAGGTCGAAGCCGTTGGCCACGGCGATGGCCATTTCCCGCAGGGTTCCCACCCCCATCAGATAGTGGGGCACGGCCTCCGGTAGCAGCGGCCCCATCTGGCGCACGATGTGGTGCATCTCTTCGGTGGGTTCCCCCACGCTCACGCCCCCCACCGCGATGCCCGGGAGGCCCATCGAGGCCACCACCTGGGCTGATTCCCGGCGCAGGTGGGGGAAGCAGCCACCCTGCACGATGCCGAACAGGGCCTGGTCGGCCTTGGCGTGGCTGGCAATGCAGCGCTCCAGCCAGTTGTGGGTGCGGCGGCAGGCGGAGGCCACGTCCGCCTCGTGGGCTGGATAGGGAGGGCATTGGTCGAAGGCCATGGCCACATCGGCCCCCAGCGCCATCTGGATCTCCATGGCCCGCTCCGGCGTGAGCTCGATGCGGGCTCCGTCGCGGGGGGAGCGGAACACCACCCCGTGGTCGTTGATTGTGTTGATGGCGCCGAGGCTGAACACCTGGAAGCCGCCGGAATCGGTGAGCATCGGGCCGTTCCAGCCCATGAAGCGGTGCAATCCACCGGCATCGGCCACGATCTCCTCGCCTGGTTGGAGATGCAGGTGGTAGGTGTTGGAGAGCACCATCTGGGCGCCCGTTTCGGCCAGCTGGCTGGTGGTGATTCCCTTCACGGTGGCCAGGGTGCCCACCGGCATGAACCGGGGGGTGGTGACCACGCCATGGGGGGTGTGGAAGCAGCCACAGCGCGCCCGGGTGCGCGGGCACTGGGCCGTGATGGCGAAGGAGAAGGCGGGTGGGAAGCTGATTGCGCCGAACAGGTGCTGTTCTGACGCTAGGTGTCGCTTGTCGAAGCCTTTCCCCGCGTTGACTCCAGGCTGGCTTGCCGATTTGGCTGGGGCCTGGGTGTTCTATTCCGTGTTGCCCGCCTGGCCTCGGGTGACGCCGCGTTTTGAGCGGATCGCCCGCTTCGGTCCCCTGATCGGTCTGGTGCTGGGGGGGATCCAGGCGCTCTTCTGGTGGCTGACGGCCAGTTGGCTGCCGCTCGGCGCCCAGGTGGCCCTGGTGCTTGCCCTTGGCCTGGTGCTCACCGGTGGCCTGCATGTGGATGGGGCCATGGACACGGCTGATGGCCTCGGTGCCGGTGCACGGGCCCTGGAGGCGATGGCCGATAGCCGCGTGGGGGCTTCCGGGGTGCAGGCCCTGGCGCTGCTGCTGTTGCTGCGGGTGGCGGCGCTGGTCTGCCTGGCCACGGCGGCTCCCTGGTTCCTGCTGTGGGCTGCGTTCTGGGGTCGGGTGGCGCCCCTGCTGGCGATGGCCTGGTTTCCCTACCTACGGGACCAGGGCAGTGCGGCCTTCCACCGGCAGCACTGGCGGGGCTTGCTGCCCGAGTTGGCACCGGCGCTGCTGGCCCTGCTGCTGGCCCTGCTCGGCTGGGCCTGGGCCGGTTGGCCGTTGCCGGATGGAATCGGGCTCCTGCCGGCGCTGCTGGTGCCGCTGTGGTTTGGGCGCCGGCTGGGCGGCCACAGCGGGGACACCTACGGCGCTTGCGTGGAGTGGTCGGAGACCCTGGCGCTTCTGCTCAGTGGCCTGGGGCTGCGGCTGGCAGGGTGAGGCAAAACGCATTGCCCTGCCCAGGCAACTCCGGGGCGATGGCGGCTGGCGGGAGCACCAGGGTCAGGTTGCCGCCCAGGTTGCGGGCCAGGTCCCGGGCAAGGGCCAAGCCCAGGCCTGTGCCCGTTCGGGCCTGGCCCGCGCGGCCTCGGAAGCCCCGTTCGAAGATCGCCCCACGCTCTTCGTCGGCAATTGGCTCGCCGGCGTCCCAGACCGTCAGTTGGCAGGTGCCTGCCTTGGGGGCCTGGCAGTGGATTCCGATGGCGGCGCCGGCGGGGCTGTAGCGGAAGGCATTTTCCAGCAGGTTGGCCAGGATCTCGGCCACGGCGCCACTGTCACCCCGCCAGCTCGGCATGCAGGTCGGTGGGTGCCAGGGGCGGCCCTGCAGGGCTGCCGTGGCAGCGGCCCGTTGCAACAGGGGCTCCAGCCAGTCCTGCAGTGGCTCTCCTTCGGGTCCGATCAGCACGGGGGGCAGCAGCAGGGGTTGGCTGGCGTCGCCCGTGACCACTGGGGTCTCGCGCTGGCCCAGCTGGGAGAGAGCATCCACGTAGCGGTTGAGTTGGCGCTCCTCTGCCAGGAGTCCCTCCACGAGTGGGCGGTTCTGGCTGTCCTGGTCGAGGCGCCGCAACAGCAACTGGCCAAAGGTGCGCAGGGCGGCCAGGGGGTTGCGCAGCTGATGCAGGAGCAGGTCCAGTTCCGCGTGTTGCTCCTTCAGCGTGCGTTGCAGCCGCTGTTGTTCCAGATCCAGGCAGAGGGCCTCGGTGAGGCACAGGGCGACAGCCTGCAACCGCTGGCCGAGGGTGTCAGGCCAGGGCACCACCGTGGTTTCCACCTGAATGGCCCCCAGCAA
>JBEEKG010000010.1:0-21586 GCA_041168785.1 Cyanobacteriota bacterium | reverse complement strand
CGCTGGTACTCGTGGGCCAGGTCGAGGTGCACGAACCGCATCGGCTTGCCACCCACCTGCTCCCAGGCCCTGAGGCGGTCGCCCATGGTGGCGATCGGGGTGAGTGACTCCACCTCCAGATCGATGTCGATCTTGCGACGGCTGAGGTTGTCGAGGATCACCACCTCGTGGCCAGCGTCGGCCAGGTTCACCGCACAGGGCCAACCGCAGAAGCCGTCGCCGCCGAGAACGAAGACCTTCATCGCAATCCCCATTCCGACCTCATTCCGTGAACCCAACTCCAGCAGGACGAGCGGGTGCTCCGCCTCGCAAGCTACTACAGGTGTTCGGCTTGGGGCTCAGCTGATCCAGGTAGCCACCAGCACCAGGACGCCTACCAGCACGGCGCCGCCGATCAGCAGCAGGCGGGAGCTGGAGGCGCTGGCTTCAGCCTGATCCATCACCACCATGCGGGGTTCGCGGGCGAAGGCGTTGAGCCTGCCGCCGTCTTCTTCGGTGACTTGCATGGGAGAAGGAGCGCAAGGACGATCAACCTATGGATGCTCTCCCGGGCTGCCCAGGCCCTGGCATGGATCGTCACAGAGCGCTTGGCCCGTGGTGGAGGGCCTCAGCTGCCCACCCGTCCGGAGTTGGGGGAACTGGCGCTCGCCTGTCCCCTCACGGGTAACCGGCCGGCGTGGAAGGCGCTCCGACCGGCTTCGGTCGCCAGGGCCATGGCCCGCGCCATGGTCGGGGGATGGCCTGCCAGGGCGATGGCGCTGTTGATCAGCAGGGCGTCAGCTCCCATCTCCATGGCCTGGGCGGCCTCGCTGGGGACGCCGATGCCCGCATCCACCACCACGGGGACGGAGGCGTTTTCGATGATCAGGGCGATGTTGGCGGCATTGCGGATGCCCTGCCCCGAGCCGATCGGTGAGCCCAGCGGCATGACCGTGGCACAGCCCACCTCCTCGAGTCGTTGGGCCAGCAGCGGATCGGCGTTGATGTAGGGCAGCACCGTGAACCCCTCTTTCACCAGCTGCTCGGCCGCTTCCAGGGTGCCGAACGGATCGGGCAACAGGTGTTTCGTGTCCGGGATCACCTCCAGCTTCACGAAGGTGTTGTCCTCTTGGCCGGCCAACTTGGCCAGCTCCCGCCCCAGGCGGGCCACCCGGATGGCCTCCTCGGCGTTGGCGCAGCCGGCCGTGTTGGGCAGCATCCAGATGCGTGTCCAGTCGATCGCCTCCATCAGCCCCTCGTGGCCGGTGGCCAGGCTTTGCACGCGTCTCACCGCCACCGTGACGATCTCGCAGCCACTGGCTGCGAGGCTGGCCTGCATCGACGCCAGGCTTGGGTATTTGCCCGTGCCGGTCATCAACCGGCTGCGAAAACGGCGCCCGCCGATCACCAGCGGGTCCTGGAGCGGAGCTGGATCCTGGTGCGGGTCGGTGTTCGGATCAGTTTTCGGATCAGCGTTCGGATCGCTGGGGGAGGCTGTGGTGACCACGGAACAGGGCCAGATCTCGGCAACGGTCCTAGCGTCCCATCAGTTGGATCCCTTCTGTCGTGTCCGTCGCTGTTCGGGCTGCCGTGCCCCTGGCTCTTGTGCCTCTGGCCGTTCTACCGCTGCTTGTGGTGCAGCAGCTGCAGTCCCCGGCGAGGGCGGCCACCCCCCTGGCCAGCGAGGCCTTCGTGCCCTATGTGGCCCCGGCCTCCGCCAGCGTCGGTCGGGAGTCCCTCAGTGGACTGGGAGGGGCCGAAACCTTCGATCCCATCGCCCGTGCCCAGCTGCTGGCCAGGGATATGCCGCTCACTTGGAGCGGGTTGTATCAGTCTTTCGATAATTCCCAGACCGTCAACGCCGAGCTGCGGTTGGCTTCGGTTCGGCCGATGGGGCAGATGATCGACCTGCGGGGTGAGCTCACGGTGGGCGGAGTCAGCACTCCCGTGCAGGGCAATCTCAATGCTGAGTCGGACCAGCTGGATCTACTGATGCTCTGTCAGTGCGAGATTGCAGGTTTGGAGCTGGGCGGGATGTTCACCGGTCTGCAGGGACTGCAGTTGTCCGGCTGGCAAGCTCCCCGACTCACCAGTCGAGGTGGTCGCCTCGATCTGCGGCCCGCCAGCAGCCGCAATGCCTCTGGCTCGGGTGCCAGCGGCTCGGGCTCCCCAGTCCGTGGACTCTGGTGAGCTGCAGCGTGAAGGGCCTGAACGTGAGGTTCAGGCAACCTTGTTGTTGCCGACCTTGCGCTCCAGAAGCTTCAGCCGTTTACGCGCCGTCTTGTTGGTGGAATCCAGGGCAATGACCCGTTCGTAGGTCTCCCGGGCTTCCTCCAATTTGAGCTGTTTCTCGAGGGCATAGGCCAGGTTGTTGAGGGCCACCGGATAGGCCGGTTTGGCCTCCAGCGCCAGTTTGTAGTGGCGCATGGCGCCCTTGTAATTGTTTTGGGCTGCCAGGGCAAAGCCCAGGGCGTTTTGAATCACCGCCTGGGCCTCGGCCGGCTCCTTCTCTGCCTCCGCCTTCTTTAAGGCCTGCTTCAGGGATTCGGCCGCCTGCCCATAGAGCCGTTTGCGCAGCTGCACCGAGCCCAGTTCATACAAACTGGCGGCGTCGGAGGGCTTGGCGGTGTCTTTGCGCTCCAATTTGGCCAGGGTCACCTCATCAGCGCGTACGCGCCAAATTTGTCGGGCCACCACGATGGCGGCGACCCCGAGGAGAACGATCAGCCCAATGAGGTAGGCCTGCGGAAGGAGGGCGTCCAAGGGGACCTACCGGGGGAACTCAGTGTTTGGCGGCACCCACCACGCTGGTGAAGCTGCCGGGATCGACCACGGCGAGCTGGGCCAGCATTTTGCGATTGAGGCGCACGTCGGCTTTCTTCAGGCCACCCATCAGGCGGCTGTAGCTCAGGCCATTCAGGCGAGCAGCGGCGTTGATGCGGGCAATCCAGAGACGGCGGAAGTCGCGCTTGCGACGACGACGGTCGCGATAGGCGTTGCAGAGCGCCTTCATTACCCGCTGGTTGGCGGTGCGGAAGAGGGATCCGTTACCCCCGCGGAAGCCGCGGGCGAGGCGAAGGATCTTGTTACGGCGTTTGCGGGCAACGTTGCCCCTCTTGACGCGAGCCATGGCAGGGAATCAGGAAAAAATGAAAACGGACGGGCAGGGGCGCCGTGGGATCAGGCGTAGGGGAGCATCGCGCTCACGTTGTCCGCGTCGCGCTCGTCGACCACCGCCATGGTGCCCAGGTAGCGCTTGCGCTTTGGGCTCTTGTGGTCGAGAAGGTGGCTGCGGAACGCCCGGCGACGCAGGAATTTGCCGCTGCCGGTGGCTTTGAACCGCTTGGCGGCTGCTTTGCGGGTCTTGAGCTTCGGCATGTCTCGCGTCGCGGCGGGCACAAACAAGCAGAGTACGACGTGGCAGTGCCTTCCTCCAAGCCCCCTCCTTGCCAGCCATGGTTCCGCTCCGGATGGCCTCGCTCCCATCCCTGCTCCCTCCCGCTCTCTGGGCCGGTTCTCTCTTGCTGGCCGGGGGTTGTCGGGCCGCCGTGCCCTCCGCTCCTTTGAGCAGCACCCACTGGCCCGTGCCAGCCCCGCCTGCGCTGGATGCGGCGGCGCCCGTGCTGTGGGTTGCCCTGGCGGCCCATCTGCGCCCCCCGGCCCCCCTGCTGCTGCGCAGCGCCGCCGGCAACCTCACGTTGGAGACAGCGGGGGGCCAGCGCTTTCAGGCCCCCCAGCTCACATTGCAATGGCGCAGCGTGCCCCTGGCCGAGCCCCTGACCCTGCGGCGCCAGGTCTGGGGTCCCTTTGCCAGCTATGAAAGCGCCCAGGATGCGGCGAGCCGTTGGCGTCAGGCCGGAGCGGCCCCGGTGATTGCCCATCCGGGGGAATGGGAGGTGTGGGCACCGGTGGATGCCCCGATTCCTCCAGGAGCCTCGCCGCGGCGGTGGGAGCAGCCGCAGCGCCAGCGCCTCGTGTTGGAGCTGCGGCGCCCTGCAGGTCCGCTGCTGTTGGAGGGGCCGCTGCGACTGGAGGCGCCGGGGGGATTGCGCTGGCAGGGAGGCGTGTATGCCGGGCCCTTCCGGCTGCAGAGCGATGCCTACGGCAGTTGGACCCTGGTGGAGCAGGTGCCGCTGGAGCGGTACTTGCTCGGTGTGGTGCCCCACGAGATTGGGGCCTCTGCTCCTGCGGCAGCGTTGGCGGCCCAGGCGGTGCTGGCCCGCACCTGGGCCGTGCGCAACCAGGAGCGGTTCGCCGTGGATGGCTACCACCTCTGTGCCGACACCCAGTGCCAGGTGTATGCCGATCCCCGCCAGGCCGGCACGGCCGTGCGGCTGGCGGTCGGGGCCACCCGACATCAGGTGCTGGCCTGGCAGGGCGTCCCGATCCATGGGGTGTATCACGCCACCAACGGCGGTCTGGCGGCTGGGTTTGAGGAGGTTTGGAGTGGGTCAGCCCTGCCCTATCTGCGGCCGCGGGTGGATGGTCCGCCTGCCCTGGAGGCCAGCCTGGCCCTGCCGCTGCCGCCGTCCGAGGTGGCCGCGGCCCTGGCGGCCACCTCCCGGGCCTACGGGGCCGACCATCCCCGTTTCCGCTGGAGTCGCAGCTTCGACGCTGCCCAGATTCGCCAGGCCCTGGCCCGCACGGTCCCCCAGGTTGGCGTGCCTACCGGGCTGGCGGTGCTGGCGCGGGGCCCCAGTGGCCGGGTGCTGGCCCTGGCCATCACCCTCCAGGCTCCAGCCGGAGCCCCCCAGCGGCTGGTGCTGCGGCGGGATGCCATCCGGCGCACCCTGCGGCAGTTGCCCAGCACCTTGTTTGTGCTGCGACCTGAGGGTCCGGGCCGTTGGCGTTTTGACGGGGGAGGGTTTGGCCACGGTGCTGGCCTCTCCCAGGCGGGGGCCATCGACCTGGCCAGTCGCGGTTGGAGCCTGACGCGAATCCTCGATCACTATTACCCGGGCACCAGCCTGGAGCCCCTCAAGGCCCTCACCAGCTGGGGTGGAGCCCAGTCGACCGGCCCCTCTGCAGGTTCCCCTTAGAGTTCGGCGACTTCTGGGATCGCCATGGCTGCGGGTGGCCGTTCCACCGAACACCGTCGTGGCAAGTCTGCCCTGTTCCTGATCGGCTTTGGGTGGGCAGGGTTGGCGCCCCATTGGTTGCAGGGTCCCCTGCGTTTGGCTCCTGCCATCACCTTGGCCCTACTGCTGGGGGGTTACACCCTGCGCACCGTGCTGCTGCGGGCCTTTGGTCCGGCGTCCTCCCTGGCCGATCCCGCGGTCACCCCTCCTGAGGGCGAGGCCGTTTCCATGGCGCCGTTGCCCCCGGTGGATGTGGTGGTGGCGGCCCGCGATGAACAGGCCGTGATCGGGCGGCTGGTGGAGCGCATTGCCCAGTTGCGTTACCCGGAGGGTCAACTGCGGCTCTGGGTGATTGATGACGCCAGTCGTGACCGAACTCCCCAAGTGCTGGCGGAGCTTCAGGAACGCCACACCTTTCTGCGGGTGCTCCGCCGCGAGGCGGATGCCGGCGGGGGCAAGTCGGGGGCCCTGAATCTGGTGTTGCAGCAGCTCCAGGGTCGCTGGATGTTCGTGCTGGATGCCGATGCTGATCTCCAGAGCGACACCCTGGAGCGCCTGATCCCCTACGCGGAGCAGGGGGGATGGGCTGCGGTTCAGCTGCGCAAGGCCGAGGTGAATGCCACCGCCAATTGGCTCACCCGGGCCCAGGCGATGGAGATGGCCCTGGACGCGGTGATTCAGCAGGGACGGCTGGCGGTGGGCGGCGTGGTGGAGTTGCGCGGCAACGGTCAGTTGCTGCGCCGCGATGCCCTGATCAGCAGCGGTGGATTCAATGAGGCCACGGTCACCGACGACCTCGACCTCAGCTTTCGGCTGCTGCTCGACGGCCAGCCCGTGGGCTTGCTCTGGGATCCTCCTGTGCAGGAGGAAGCCGTGCTCAGCCTGGCGGCCCTGTGGCGTCAGCGCCAGCGCTGGGCTGAAGGCGGTTTGCAGCGGTTTTTCGACTATGGGCCGGGCCTGCTGTCGGACCGGCTCCGTGGGTCCCAGAAGCTGGATCTGGCCTGTTTCTTCCTGCTCCAGTACGGCCTGCCGGTGGTGGCGATTGCCGATCTGCTCGGAGCCCTGATCACCCGCACCTCCCCCACGGTCTGGCCCCTGTCCTTCGTGGCCTTCGGACTGTCGGGAGGCGCCATCCTGGCGGGCTGTCGTCGCTCTGGCGAGGGTCCGCCCCTGCCTGCCATGAATCCCTGGAATTTGGCCCTGGGCATTGCCTATTTGGCCCACTGGTTTGTGGTGATCCCCTGGACCAGCCTGCGCATGGCCCTGTTGCCCAAGAGCCTGGTCTGGGCCAAGACCATGCACCTCGGCGAAGACGACGAAGCGCCGATGGAGGATCCGGCTGCGGCCTGAGCAGAGTGCTCGGTTGGGGGCTCGGGATTCAGGCTGCCGCTTCGCTGGAGGGGAGCCCGTCGAGGGGGCCATCGAGGTCGACTACCTCGCCGTTGAAGAACTCGGCTAGCCGCCGCGCTTTCTCATCGAGGGGGGCGGCTGGGTGCGGAGCAGCAGACGCAACGGGTGTTGGACTTGCCGTTTCCGCCTGAGCCCCGGTTGGCGCCGGCGCCGGCGTTGGACGCGGCGCGGCAGCTGCACTGGGGGGCTCCATGGCCGCCGGGGCCGCCGGGGCTGGGGCGGCGCTGGGGGGGGGCATGGGCTCTCCCCCGCCCTCGAGCACCAGCTGCCGGGGGCTGCCGAGGGCCTTGGTCACCGCCGTCTCCAGCAGGGACAGGCGGCTCTGCACCATTGCCATCCAGTTGCCTGCCACCTGCACCACGGCCCGGCGCTCGTCCAGGCGCACCAGCTGGGCCTGCTGGGACAGCAGCATGCGGGTGGAGGGCAGCTCCAGTCCGGCCAGGATCTGTTGCCACAGTTCCGGCAGGTTGGGAGAGTGCTCCGCTGCTGCCGTGGTGGTGGCGGCCTCTGTTGCGGGAGTGGCCGCTGCGGGGGCGGGGATGGCCGGGGGCGGTTCAGCTTGCGCTGCTGGTGCCGGGGTCGCTGCCAGGGGCGGGGCCGCGGGTGCTGGAGAGGGCGTCGACGTGGGCGTTGGCACTGGGGCGGGGGCGACGGCCCGAGTGGGCACTGGAGCGGCCGTTGCGACGGCGACCGGTTCGGCCAACAGGCCCAGCAGCAGCACCTCCAGCCAGAGGCGCGGATTGACGCTGTGGCGCAGTTGCTGCTCGCTGCCCTTGAGCTGGGCCTGCCACTGCAGCAGACGCGTTTTGCCGATGGCGCGGGCCAGATCGGGCAGTTCGCCGCGGAATTGGGGCGACACGCTCGTGAGCTCCAGGCGGTTGGGGGCCGTGCCGGCCAGCACGAGATCCCGCAGCAGGCTGGCCAACCCCTGCAGCACGGCGGCCGGCTCGCGACCCCGTTCCAGCAGCTCCCGGCTGCCCTCCAGCAGGGCAAGGGGCTCCGCACTGGCCAGGGCCTGGGCCAGTGCCAGTAGCTCCTGTTCCGGCACCGCCCCCAGCAGCTCCCACACCGCCGTGGCTTCGATCGGCGCCGGCAGCAGGCTCAGCTGATCCAGCAGGCTCTCGGCGTCCCGCAGGCCCCCCTGGGCCCGCTGGGCCACCACGTGCAGGGCCTCGGGGGTGATGCCGATCGACTCCTGTTCAGCGATCCAGCCCAAGTGCTGTTCCAGGGCCTGCAGGGGGATGCGGCGGAAATCAAAGCGCTGGCAGCGGCTCAGGATCGTGGGCAGCACCCGCTGGGGGTCGGTGGTGGCCAGCACAAACACCACCCGCGGTGGCGGCTCCTCCAGGGTTTTCAGCAGGGCGTTGAAGGCCGCGGTGGAGAGCATGTGGCACTCGTCCACCACGTACACCTTCCAGCGGGCCTGCACCGGCGCGAAGCGGGAGCGCTCGATCAGTTCGCGGATGTTGTCGACGCCGGTGTTGGAGGCGGCGTCGATCTCGATCACATCGAGGGCATTGCCTGCGGCGATGGAGCGGCAGAGCTCGCACACGCCGCAGGGTTCCGGGGTGGGGCCGTCTGCGCCGATGCAGTTGAGCGAGCGGGCCAGGATGCGGGCACTGGAGGTTTTGCCGGTGCCGCGGGGACCGCAGAAGAGGTAGGCCGGCGCGATCCGCCCGGTCCGCAGGGCATTGCCCAGGGTGGCGGCGATCGCCTCCTGCCCCACCAGCTGGTTGAACCGCTGGGGCCGGTACTTGTGGTGGAGGGGTTGGTAGCTAGGGATCGCCGTTGGGCTCATGGGGCAGCGGCGCGCAGGGAGGCTGCCTCGAAGAGGCGGATGGTTGAGATTACTGGTCTTGTCCCGGTTCGAACTGGCGCCGCAGGCGCTCTTCCAGTTCTTCCACCTCCGTGAGCCGGTCGGCCAGGGTCTGGGCCGCCAGCCGCAGGCTCTCAAAGCGATCTTCACCCCAGCGCGCTTCGGCGCGGGCGATTTCTTCCTCCAGCTTCTGCTGCAGGTTGAGGCGCAGCTGGTCGAGCTGGTCAAGGCTGCGCCGTGCCAGCTCCTTGCCCTTCTCCAGCTGGGGGCCCTGGCCCAGCAGCATTCGGGCGCCGGTCAGAACGGCGGCGGGCATCCACTGGCCGAGGGCCAGGGCCCCGAGGCTGCCGGTGTGCAGCCAGTCCTCAACCTGGGCGCTGCGGTGTCGGCCGGTTTTGCACCAGTGGGCGAAGTGCTCGCAGTTGTTGAACAGCAGGTTGTAGTTCTGCTCCCCCAGTCGCCCCATGGCCCGCCGCAGGGTGACGCCGACCGATGAGCAGGTGCCTTCGGCGTAGGGCACCACCGCCACCGGTTCGCCACGGCTGAACTCCGCCACCGGGCTGCGCAGGATTTCGCGGCCCTCCAGGTAGTGGGCCACCGTGCCGTCGCCCAGGTCGATGCCATGGTGCAGGAACAGGCCGTGCTGACGGGATACCTGAAGGTGGTCGGCCGCCGTCATGGGCTGGCCCGAATCAGGCGCTCGCTTGCTGGACGGCTTCGAGATTGCCAGCCAGAGGCAGCACCTGGGCCTGGCTGCGCTGTTCCACCAGTTCCCGGGTCACGGTGAAGGACTTGACGTCCTTGCGGGAGGGCAGGTCGTACATCAGATCGAGCATCAGCTCCTCAACGATGCCGCGCAGGGCCCGGGCGCCGGTTTTGCGGCGGTGGGCCTCGATGGCGATGGCCTCAACAGCCCCCGGTTCGAACTCGAGCAGGACGTTGTCCATGCTCAGCAGGGTTTGGAACTGCTTGATCAGGGCATCGCGCGGTTCGGTGAGGATCGATTCCAGTGCTGTGGTGTCGAGCGGTTCGAGCACCGCACTCACCGGTAGCCGACCGATGAATTCTGGGATCAGGCCGTAGCGCACCAGGTCGTCGGGTTCGAGGTGGCGCAGCACCTCAGCCGCGTGCCGATCCTTGCCGGTACGGGGTCGGCTGCTGCCATCGGCGCTGAGGAAGCCAATGGCATTGCGGCCCATCCGTTTCTGCACCACGTCTTCGAGACCCACAAAGGCGCCACCGCAGATGAAGAGAATCTGGCTGGTGTCAATCTGAATGCAGTCCTGTTGGGGGTGCTTGCGGCCGCCTTGGGGTGGCACGTTGGCCACGGTGCCCTCCAGCATCTTGAGCAGGGCCTGCTGCACTCCCTCGCCGGACACATCGCGGGTGATTGAGGGGTTTTCGCTCTTCCGGGCGATCTTGTCGATCTCGTCGATGTAGATGATGCCGCGTTGGGCCTGCTCCACATCCAGATCCGCCTTCTGCAGCAGCCGCAGCAGGATGTTTTCCACGTCTTCGCCGACGTAGCCCGCCTCGGTCAGGGTGGTGGCATCGGCCACGGCAAACGGCACGTCCAGCATCTCGGCCAGGGTCTGGGCCAGCAGGGTTTTGCCGCAGCCGGTGGGGCCGATCAGCAGGATGTTGCTCTTGTGGAGGCGGGTGGCCGTCTGGTCGGTTTCGCCCTTGCCGTCCCCTTGCCAGGCCAGGCGCTTGTAGTGGTTGTACACCGCCACGGAGAGGCTCTTCTTGGCCTCCTCCTGGCCCACCACCTGGCGATCGAGGAAGGCCTTGATCGCCTGGGGTTTGGGCACCTCGGCCAGGGTAGGGGCGGGTTTTGAGGGCTTCTTGGACGGTGTTTTTCTGCGGCCGGTTTCAGGGGCGTGACGGCCTTCACTGCTGGTCTGGCTGTCCACCAGCTCCTCATCCAGGATCTCGTTGCAGAGATCGATGCATTCGTCGCAGATGTAGACGCCGGGGCCGGCAATCAGCTTGCGCACCTGTTCCTGCGACTTTCCGCAGAATGAGCACTTCAGGTGGGCGTCGAACTTGGCCATGGGCAGGGAGGTCCTGTGTCCAGGATCGACGGGAAAAGCGATTTCTCAGCCGACCTTAAGGATCAAATCAGGGCAGTGGCCGCGCTGGAGTCGGTCACTACCTGATCAATCAGGCCGTATTCAACCGCTTCTGCAGGGGAAAGGAAGTAGTCGCGATCGGTGTCTTCGGTGATCTTCTCGAGCGGCTGGCCGGTGTGTTCGGCCATCAGTCCGTTGAGGGTGTCCTTGAGGAACAGGATCTCCTTGGCCTGGATCTCGATGTCGACGGCTTGGCCCTGGGCGCCGCCGAGGGGCTGGTGGATCATGATCCGGGCATTGGGCAGGGCCAGCCGTTTGCCCTTGGTGCCTCCTGACAGCAGAAAAGCTCCCATGGAGGCCGCCAGGCCATAACAGATCGTCACCACGTCGGGGGACACCTGCTGCATCGTGTCGTAGATCGCCAGGCCGGCCGTCACCGACCCTCCCGGTGAATTCACGTAAATCTGAATGTCCTTTTCCGGATCCTCGGCCTCCAGGAACAGCAGCTGGGCCACCAGGGAATCGGCCACCTGGTCGTCGATGCCCGTGCCCAGGAAGATGATTCGCTCGCGCAGCAGGCGCGAATAGATGTCAAAGGCGCGGTCGCCCTTGCCCGACTGCTCCACCACGGTGGGCAGCACCCCGGGGGAGCCGCTGGGGCTCCAGCTGCTGTGGATGGGATGGCGGATGGTGGCGTCGATCACGCGCGGGGGAGGGCTCGTGGTTGCAATCTATGGGCTATGACCCGGCACCGGGCCTGGATCAGGCCTCGTCAGTCGAGTCAGCCTTCTTTGCCGGCTCCCTTTTTCGCTTTTTTCTCAGCCTTCTGATCAGCCTTGGCCTTCGTCTTGGAGCCCTCCGCGTCGTCAGAGGACTCCCCAGCAGCCGTCTCGGTGATGGTGCTGTTGGCCTCGAGCCACTCCAGCAGCTTGTCCCGCAGGAGGTCGTCGGCCACGGCCAGGCGCAGCCGCTCGGGATCGATGTTGCCCTGTTGGCTCAGGCCCCGGCTGATCTCCTTCACCTTGGCCTCCAGTTCCTTGTCCTCCACTTCGATCGCCTCAGCGGTGGCGAGGGCCTTGAGGGCCAGGCTGCGGCGCAGGCGCTCCTCGGCCTCGGGGCGGGAGGTGTCCATCAGGCTGCGCACCAGGTCGGGGGTGAACAGCTTCTTGACGTCCATGCCCTGTTGGGCGATCTGGCTGGCGGTCTGCTCCACCAGGTTGCGGATTTCTTGCTGCACCAGGGTTTCGGGCAGCTCCACCTCCAGCTCCTGCACCAGTGCGGCGAGCAGGGCGTCGTGGCGGTTGGCTTTGGCCCGGCGCTCGGCGTCGTCCTTCAGCCGGGTTTCCAGGTCGGCGCGCAGCTCCGCCAGGGTGGTCTTGTCGCTGGCCTGCTGGGCGAAAGCGTCGTCGAGGGCGGGCAGCTCGCGGCTCTTGAGGTCCTTGAGGCCGATTTCAAAGCGGGCCGGTCGGCCGGCGGATTCCTCCTGGGGATAGCTCTCGGGAAACTGGCAATCGATGGTCTTGGTGTCGCCCACGGCCATGCCGATCACCCCCTCAACGAAGCCGGGGATCATGCGGCCCTCTTCCAGTTCCACCTCCATGGCATCGCTGCTGCCGCCGCTGATCGCCTCGTTGGTGTCGGCGTAGAGGCCGCTGAAGCTCAGCACCGCCACATCTCCGCCGGCAGCGGCCCGGCCCTCCACGGGCACCAGGGTGGCCAGCTGCTTGCGCGACTGTTCAATCAGCTCATCGACGCGGGCCGGATCGAACTCGACGGCCTCGGCTTCGGCCTTCAGCCCCTTGGTGGCCTTGAGAGTGGGGGTGGGCTCGACGTCGAGCTCCAGGGTGATGGTGAGGGCGCTGCCGGGTTCGAAGCGTTCCAGTACGGCCTCGAAGCCCTCGCTCAACTCGGGCCGGCCGATGGCCGCCACCGGCTCCTGCTCCAGGGCGTCGCGGAAGGCGGAGTCCACCAGGTCTTCCAGGGCCGTGGCGCGGATGCGGAGGGGGCCGATCTGCTGCAGCAGCACGGGCCGGGGCACCTTGCCCTTGCGGAAGCCGGGCAGCTTGATGCTGCGGCTCAGTTTCTCCACCGCGGCGTCGTAGCTGGCCTGGCTGCGGCCGCCGGGGATGGCCACCTCGAGGGCCACGCGGCTGCCCGGGCGGGGGGTGGCCTTGACGGACAGGCTGGTGGATGGGGCGGCGGCAGAGCTCATGGAAAACGGATGCAGCCCCCGATCCTAGAAACTGACCGTTCCGAACCCTGAGCGCGTATTGTCGGGTCGGCGCACGACGAAGGCGATAGCTTCCCAATCTGCATTCGTAGGTCTGCATCCAGACCCTGCGCTTTGCGGCAGTTTCAGCCCTCCGGCCCTTCAGCATTCGGCCCGGGTTTCGTCCCTGATTCGGTTCCGCCACTCGCTTTCGATCCCGTTCCCGCTCCCTTGACCGCCGCCCAGACCGCCCTTTCTCCCGCCCCGATTTCCCTTCCTAACCGACCCCTGCGGGTGGCGGTGCTGGGAGCCACCGGTGCGGTGGGTCAGGAGCTGCTCGCCTTGCTCGAGGAGCGCCGCTTTCCGGTGGGGGAGTTGATCCCGCTGGCCTCTCCCCGCTCCGCCGGCCAGAGCCTGCGCTGGCAGGACCGGGCGCTCACCATCCAGCCGGTTGACGCCACTGCTTTTGAGGGCGTCGATGTGGTGCTGGCTTCGGCCGGAGGTTCCGTGTCACAACAGTGGGCTCCGGTGGCGGCCCAGGCCGGTGCCGTGGTGATCGACAACTCCAGTGCCTTTCGGATGGACCCGGAGGTGCCGCTGGTGGTGCCTGAGGTGAATCCCGAGGCCGCCTTCAGCCATCGGGGCATCATCGCCAACCCCAACTGCACCACGATCCTGCTCACCCTGGCCCTGGCTCCCCTCGCCGCCCGGCGGGCGATCCGCCGAGTGGTGGTGAGCACCTATCAGAGCGCCAGTGGCGCCGGAGCCCGGGCCATGGAGGAGCTGCGCAGCCTGAGCCGCACCGTGCTCGATGGCGGCGAACCGGTGAGTGCGGTGTTGCCCCACTCCCTCGCCTTCAATCTCTTCCTGCACAACTCGCCGCTCCAGTCCAACGGCTACTGCGAGGAGGAGCTCAAGATGGTCAACGAAACCCGCAAGATTATGGGGGTCCCTGAGCTGCGGCTCTCGGCCACCTGCGTGCGGGTGCCGGTGCTGCGGGCCCACTCGGAAGCCGTCAACATCGAATTCCACGAGCCCTTTCCGGTGGAGGAGGCCCGTGCCCTGCTGGCGGTGGCTCCCGGGGTGGAACTGCTGGAAAACTTCGAGGCCAACCGCTTCCCCATGCCCACGGATGTGACCGGCCGGGATCCGGTGGCCGTGGGCCGGATCCGCCAGGACCTCAGCGAGCCCAATGCCCTGGAGCTGTGGCTCTGCGGCGATCAGATCCGCAAGGGTGCCGCCCTCAATGCCATCCAGATCGCTGAACTGCTGATCCAGGGCCCGGACGCACCCCCAGGAGGTGACGCTTGAGCCGCACCCAGCACACGTCTGTGCCGTTTGGCCGCGTGGTGACGGCCATGGTCACGCCATTTGCCGCCGATGGCTCCGTGGATTTGGCCCTCACCGCCCGGCTGGCCGATCACCTGGTGGGCCACGGCTCCGATGGGTTGGTGGTGTGCGGTACCACCGGCGAATCCCCCACCCTCAGCTGGGACGAGCAGCACGGCCTGTTTGCTGCGGTGAAGGGAGCTGTGGGTGATCGCGCCAAGGTGCTGGCCGGCAGCGGCAGCAATTGCACCGCTGAGGCGGTGGAGGCCACCCGCCAGGCCGCAGCCCTTGGCGCCGATGGCGCCCTGGTGGTGGTGCCCTATTACAACAAGCCTCCCCAGGACGGCTTGGAGGCCCATTTCCGCGCCGTGGCCGCGGCGGCTCCCGAGTTGCCACTGATGCTCTACAACATCCCGGGTCGCACCGGCACCAGCCTGGAGCCGGCCACCGTGGCCCGGCTGCTCGACTGCCCCAACGTGGTGAGCTTCAAGGCCGCCAGCGGCACCACCGAAGAGGTGAGTGCCCTGCGGGCCCTTTGTGGCGACCGTCTGGCCATCTACAGCGGCGACGACGCCCTCACCCTGCCGATGCTCGCCGTGGGGGCCGTGGGGGTGGTCAGTGTGGCCAGCCATCTGGTCGGGCCCCAGATCAGTGCGATGGTGCGCGCCTTCCTCGATGGCGACCAGTCCCTGGCCCTGGCCCTGCATGAGCAGCTGTTGCCGCTGTGCAAGGCCCTGTTCTGCACCACCAATCCCATCCCCGTGAAAGCCGCTTTGGAGCTCTGCGGCTGGCCGGTGGGTGCCCCCCGTCTTCCCTTGCTTTCCGCTGCTGCCGACGTGCGACAACGCCTTTCCGAAACCCTGGCCGCCCTGCGTCCAACATGACGCCAAGGCTTGACACCAGATCCGTTCCGTTCGTTTCCCTTCCCTGAGAGTGCTTCTTCTATGACCAGTTCCAATGGCAGCAATCACGGCGCCCGCTCCTCGAACCCCAGCCAGCCCCACCTGCGGGTGATCCCCCTCGGTGGCCTGCACGAGATCGGCAAGAACACCTGTGTGTTCGAGTACGGCGACGACCTCATGCTCGTGGATGCCGGTCTGGCCTTTCCCAGCGATGGCATGCACGGCGTGAACGTGGTGATGCCGGACACCAGCTATCTCAAGGAAAACCAGAAGCGCATTCGCGGCATGATCGTGACCCATGGTCACGAAGATCACATCGGTGGCATTGCCCACCACCTCAAGAACTTCAACATCCCCGTGATTCACGGGCCGCGCTTGGCCCTGGCCATGCTCACCGGAAAGATGGAGGAAGCCGGTGTGATGGATCGCACCATCCTCCAGACCGTCGCCCCGCGTGATGTGGTGAAGGTGGGCCAGCACTTCTCGGTGGAGTTCATCCGCAACACCCACTCGATGGCCGACAGCTTCTCGCTGGCCATCACCACGCCCGTGGGCACGGTGATCTTCACCGGCGACTTCAAGTTCGACCACACCCCGGTGGATGGCGAAACCTTCGACATGGCCCGCCTGGCCCATTACGGCGAGCAGGGGGTGCTGTGCCTGTTCAGTGACTCCACCAATGCCGAGGTGCCGGGCTTCTGCCCGCCCGAGCGTTCCGTCTTCCCCTGCCTGGATCGCCACATCTCCCAGGCGGAAGGTCGGGTGATCATCACCACTTTTGCCAGCTCGATCCATCGCGTGTCGATGATCCTGGAGCTGGCCCTGAAGAACGGCCGCAAGGTGGGCCTGCTGGGCCGCTCCATGCTCAACGTGATCGCTAAGGCGCGGGAGCTGGGCTACATGCGCGCGCCCGACGACCTGTTCGTGCCGATCAAGCAGATCCGCGATCTGCCCGACCGGGAAACCCTGCTGCTGATGACCGGCAGCCAGGGTGAACCGCTGGCCGCGCTGAGCCGCATTTCCCGCGGCGAGCACCCCCAGGTGCAGGTGAAGAACACCGACACGATCATTTTCTCGGCCAGCCCGATTCCCGGTAACACCATCTCGGTGGTGAACACCATCGACCGGCTGATGATGCAGGGAGCCAAGGTCGTCTACGGCAAGGGCGAGGGCATCCACGTGTCCGGCCACGGCTTCCAGGAAGACCAGAAGCTGATGCTGGCCCTCACCAAGCCGAAATACTTCGTGCCGGTGCACGGTGAGCACCGCATGCTCGTGGCCCATAGCAAGACCGCCCAGTCGATGGGCGTGCCCGCCGACAACATCCTGATCATCGACAACGGCGACGTGGTGCAACTCACGGCCGATTCGATCCGCAAGGGGGACCCGGTGAAAGCGGGCATCGAACTGCTGGATGCCTCCCGCAACGGCATCGTCGATGCCCGGGTGCTGAAGGAGCGTCAGCAGCTGGCGGAAGACGGCGTGATCACCCTGCTGGCGGTGATCAGCATCGATGGTGTGATGGCTGCGCCGCCCCGGGTGAACCTGCGCGGTGTTGTCACCACGGCCGATGCCCGCAAATTGTCGATGTGGGCCGAGCGCGAGATCGGCTGGGTGCTGGAGAACCGCTGGAACCAGCTCTGCCGGAATACCGGTGGTAAGGCCCCCGACGTCGACTGGGTGGGCGTGCAACGGGAGGTGGAGGTGGGGCTGCAGCGCCGACTGCGCCGCGAGCTGCAGGTGGAGCCCCTGATCATTTGCCTGGTGCAGCCAGCCCCCGCTGGCACGCCGGCCTACAAGGGTCGGGCCGATGCCGAGCCCGACAGCCGCCCGGCCCCCCGCGGGCGCGGTGGCGGTCGGGATGCAGCCCGGGATGAGCGGGGACGGGCGCCCGCTCCCCAGCGTCAGCTGGCAGTCGTCGGGGCACCGGCCACCCCGGCTACGGCCTCGGCTCCAGCCACGGCTACGGCCACGGCCGTTGTGGCAGCGGCGGTTTCAGCCGCACCGGTGGAGCTTGAGCCGGAACCCGCCGGCCGCACCCGTCGCCGCCGTTCCGCCGCCGCTGGCTGAGCCGGGCTGCGGTGCAGCCCTAGCGGATCACCACCCGCAGCAGCCCCTTGGAGAGATCGGCAATCTCCTCGGGGCTGAAGGTCCCCATGCCTGCGTCGGTGGTCTCCGCCGTGATGATCACCTCCAGCACTTCTGCGGAGTCAGCGTCGGCCTGGGCCAGCTCGATCAGCTCGGGCTCTTCAATCACGTCGACCACTAGCGCCGTCTCTGATCCGGTTGTTCTTCCAAGGGCCGGCTCCTCTGAGTGAACGGCTGTCTGGGCAACCGCCATTGCTGCTGTTTTGTTATCGAGTTGCTCCATCCACGGCATTGCGGGCATGGCACCGGTGGCCCGTGCCCCGTCTGGGATGGGTTTGGCGCTGAACGGGAAGGCCTGTCCGCCTGATGGCTCCAGGCTCTCCCTGCCTGATGGGCTCGACGTTGGTGTCGGAGTTTGTTCTGTGACCTGGCTGGCGCACTGGGCCAACCCTTGGTCGGCGATCTCTCGGAGCACCCTTTCTGAGGTGGCGGCACGCACCCGGTTGTAGAAGCCGGTTGCTGTGGTCGCATCCCGATAGCCGTAGAGGTAGGTGTGGCCGAGCAACAGCTGCAGCCGCTGCCGGAGAGGATGGTCGTCGCTGTCGGGCAGGTCCAGCAGCAGCGCCTCGCTCAGACGTGCGACGTCGTCCCACTGACGCTCGCTGTAGATCCGCTCGATGGCCTGGTAGCGCTCTTGTAAGGACTCCGGCGAGGCGGTCATTGCGCTGGGGGAGGGTTCAGCCACAGTGTGTGGCGATTCCAGCAGAGCTGCCAACCCGCGCGGAGCACGGTTGTCCCAGGTCCCTGGCCCGCTTGGAGTCGCGGCAGCAGTTCTTCCAGTTGACGGGCTGCCAGGGCTTCTCCGGTGATCCTCTCCAGCCATCTGTGCAGCAGCTGACCCTGGGTTGAAGGGTGTTCGCGCACCAGATCGGGGCGCCTTAGCGCCCTGGTCGACCCGCCAGGGTCGCTGCAGGAGTCGCCAGCTTCCAGGGCCTGCAGGGCCAGGTCGACCAGGGCGTCGCGGTCTTCCACTTCGTTGACCAGTCGTTCGGCTTGGGCACTGATGCGCTGGGCGGCACCGGGATGTAGCTCCTCCAGCACGGGCAGCACCTCGGCTCGGATGCGGTTGCGGCTGAAGCGGCGGTCGCTGTTGGATGGGTCGGTCCAGATCGGCAGGCCCAGCTCGTTGCAGAGGCGGCCCGTCTCGGCCCGGGAGAAGGTCAGCAGGGGCCGGGTCAGCAGGATGGGGGCGCTGTCTCCCGCTCCGGAGCCGAGGGGCCGCTGGTGGCGCAGGCTGGCCAGGCCGCGCCGGTGGCTGCCGCGGGCCAGGTGCAGGAGCAGGGTTTCGGCCCGGTCGCTGGCGGTGTGGGCCGTCACCACATGGCTGGCCCCCACGGCCCGGGCCCGGGCTTCCAGCTGGCCATAACGCCACTCGCGGGCGCTGGCCTCAGTGCGGGGATTCGGGTGGCTTCGGGCCGCGGCTGGCTCCCAGGTGTCGATGTGCAGGCTCAGCCCTAGGCCGCCGGTCCAGCGTTCCAGCTCGGCGGCCTGGTGGCCAGAGTCGACTCGCCAGCGGTGGTCGCCGTGCCAGAGCTGCAGGGACCAATGGTGCAGTCGGCCCAGGTCGTGCAGCAGGGCCAGCAGGGCCATGGAGTCCTGCCCTCCCGAGAGGGCCAGCAGCAGGGTGGCCCTCTCGGGCAGCAGCTCCGGATGGCGCAGCAGGTGGCGGTGCAGCCGCAGGTGGTGGGGCCCCCAGCGCTGAGCGGGTTGGTGGGTGGGGGCCTGGGCCGTAGGGCCTCTGGATGGGAGAATCACCCCACTATCCCAATGCTTGCGTTCCCATGGTTGCGAAGTCGCGTCTCGCCCTCCTGCCCAGCTCGCTGCAAGCCGCGTTGGTAGAGCGTCGCCTGCTCAAGGTGATCGCGGGCCTGACCAACTTCGACGCCGCTGCCGTGGAGCGGATCAGCCGGGCGGCTGGCCAGGGCGGAGCCGATCTGCTTGACGTGGCCTGCGATCCGGCCCTGGTGCGTCTGGCGGCCGAGGTGTCCGGACTGCCGATCTGTGTGAGCGCCGTGGATCCCGAGCTGTTCCCCGCCGCCGTGTCTGCTGGGGCCGCCTTGGTGGAGATCGGTAACTACGACGCCTTCTATCCCCTCGGCCGCGTTTTCGATGCGGCTGAAGTGCTGGAGCTCACCCGCCGCACCCGGGCGCTGCTGCCTGAGGTGGTGATGAGTGTCACCGTGCCCCATGGGTTGCCCCTGGATCAGCAGGAGCAGCTGGCCGTGGATCTGGTGGCCGCCGGTGCCGATCTGATCCAGACCGAGGGTGGCACCAGCGCCAAGCCCTTCAGCGCCGGCAGCCTTGGCTTGATCGAGAAGGCCGCCCCCACCCTGGCTGCGGCCCACAGCATCAGCCGCGCCCTGCAGTCGGCCGGGGCCACCGCTCCGGTGCTGTGTGCCTCGGGCCTGTCGGCCGTCACGGTGACGATGGCCATCGCCGCCGGTGCCGCCGGTGTGGGCGTGGGTTCGGCGATCAACAGGCTCCAGGACGAGCTGGCCATGGTGGCGGTGGTGCGCGGCCTGCGGGAAGCCCTGCCGAGCCGCGCAAGCGTTGCCGTTTGACGCCAGGCGAGTTGGCCTTGTGTTGAGCCCATGTCTACGTTGCGGGGGTTGATCCCTGCTCGTCTGTCATGGGCCTGATGTGGCTGTTGCAGTGGCCGATCCGGGCCATTGTGTTGTTGATCGTGGCCTGGTTGCCCCTCGGTGTGGAGGTGAGCAGCTTTCCGATTGCCCTGCTCTCCGCCGTGGTGATCGGCCTGCTGGGCACCCTGTTGATCTGGCCGTTGAAGCTGGTCCTGGGCCCGGTGTGGGCGATCACCAGCCTGGGCGGGTTGATCAGTCCGGTGAGCCTGCTGTTCAACTGGGTGATCACCGTGATCCTGTTCGGCCTGGCGGCCTGGCTGATCCAGGGGTTCCGCCTCAAGAACGGTGGGGTGAGCGCCATTCTTGGCGGTGTGGTGTACGCGGTGCTCTCGGCCCTGATCCTGCGTCGGTTGGGCCTCGACGTGGACTTCACCCGTGTGGCCGCGCTGATCCCCGCGGCGGCAGGGGCCTGAGTTCGGCCTCCCGGAGTCACGGCGACTCCGATGGCCCCCGAGAATGGGGGGATGGTTCCGTTCCAGCTCCACGCCCCCTATCAGCCCAAGGGTGACCAGCCCACGGCCATCGCCGGGCTGGTGCAGGGCGTGGAAGGGGGCGAGCGCTATCAGACCCTGCTGGGGGCTACCGGCACCGGCAAGACCTTCACCATCGCCAACGTGATCGCCCAGACGGGGCGACCGGCCCTGGTGCTGGCCCACAACAAGACCCTGGCGGCCCAGCTCTGCAACGAGCTGCGGGAGTTCTTTCCGAACAACGCCGTGGAGTACTTCATCTCCTACTACGACTACTACCAGCCGGAGGCGTATGTGCCCGTCTCCGACACCTACATCGCCAAGACGGCGTCGATCAACGAGGAGATCGACATGCTGCGCCACTCGGCGACGCGCTCCCTGTTCGAGCGCAAGGACGTGATTGTGGTGGCCTCGATCAGCTGCATCTACGGCCTGGGGATTCCCTCGGAATACCTCAAGGCGGCGGTGCGATTCCAGGTGGGTGAGACCCTCAACCTGCGCGGCTCCCTGCGGGAGTTGGTCAACAACCAGTACTCCCGCAACGACCTGGAAATTTCCCGCGGCCGTTTCCGCGTGCGCGGCGATGTGTTGGAGATCGGCCCGGCCTACGAAGACCGGCTGGTGCGCATCGAGCTGTTCGGCGACGAGGTGGAGGCCATCCGCTACGTAGATCCCACCACCGGTGAGATTCTGCAGAGCCTGGACAGCATCAACATCTATCCGGCCAAGCACTTCGTGACCCCGAAGGAGCGACTGGCTGACGCGATCCAGGCCATTCGGACCGAATTGCGGGAACGACTTGAGGTGCTCAACGGCCAGGGCCGGCTCCTGGAGGCCCAGCGGTTGGAGCAGCGCACCATCTACGACCTGGAGATGCTGGAGCAGGTGGGCTACTGCAACGGCGTGGAGAACTACGCCCGCCACCTCGCCGGCCGCCAAGCCGGCACGCCACCCGAATGCCTGATCGACTACTTCCCCGATGACTGGCTGCTGGTGGTGGACGAGAGCCATGTCACCTGCTCCCAGCTGCAGGCCATGTACAACGGCGACCAATCCCGCAAGCAGGTGCTCATTGAACACGGCTTTCGCCTGCCCAGTGCCGCTGACAACAGGCCGTTAAAAGGGTCGGAGTTCTGGGAGAAGGCCACCCAGACCATCTTTGTGAGTGCGACCCCAGGCAACTGGGAGCTGGAGCAAAGCCACGGCCAGGTGGTGGAGCAGGTGATTCGGCCCACCGGGGTGCTCGATCCGATCGTGGAGGTGCGCCCCACGGAAGGCCAGGTGGATGATCTGCTGGGTGAGATCCGCATCCGGGCCGATAAAAACGAGCGGGTGATCATCACCACGCTCACCAAGCGCATGGCCGAAGATCTCACCGACTATCTGGCCGAGAATGGGGTGCGGGTGCGTTACTTGCACTCCGAGATCCACTCGATTGAGCGGATCGAAATCATCCAAGACCTGCGCAATGGCGAGTACGACGTGCTGGTGGGGGTGAATTTGCTGCGGGAAGGTCTTGACCTGCCCGAGG
>JBEEKG010000009.1:0-4979 GCA_041168785.1 Cyanobacteriota bacterium | reverse complement strand
GCAGTTTGAGCTCTGCCGCCAGCATCTGGAAACAGGCCAGTGTCTCCTCGAGCGGACCGGTACCGCGCAGCAACTGCAGGGCCGTGCGATCGCGCTGGCCTAAATCAAGAGCCGAAGCCAGTGCTGGTCCAGAGGCGGTATGGCCTCCCGTCACGGTCTCGTCCAACAATTCCGGCTCGAGCACGGGCAGTGCTTCCTCCAGCAGATGGGCTGGCAGGGCAATCAAACGCGGGGGTAGCGGCGGCTGGCTGTCAGGCACGCCGGCGAAGCGATCGAGACGGCCACCCAGGGGGTGGGCCCGCAGATTGTGGCTTGCTGCAAACAGCAGTTGATCGTCGGGCAGGGCCGCGAGGGCGTCCGAATCTGGAGGGACCAGCTTGGCCTGAGGGCGGGCCTGCGCCAAGAGCTCCAACAGGCCGTAGCGCTGGCGGGGATGCTGCTCAAGCTGCAGAGCCAAGAGAGCAAGAAGTTCGGCAGGGAAGAGATGGCCCGCACACCAGGCCGCAAAACCTGGCTCGACCTCGAGCAGGGCCAACACCACCTCATCACGAAGGGCAAGGACCTTCATCGGAGTAGAAGCGATGACCTCCTCACAGGGAGCAGCCCGAAGCAGCGATGCGAGGCCAACGAAACTGCCAGGGCCAAGCTTTTCTGCAGTCACCAGTCGACCCTGGTCTCGCACCAGCAGCCGAGCGGTTCCCGCAGTGATAAACAGGATTTCAGCCGGTATCAGACCCGCCGGGCAGAGGCCATCCCCCAGATTGAAGCTCCGCGGCTGAAGCTCCTGCTGAAGTCGGGCCTTACCGTCAGCGGAAAGACTCTCGAAAGCGGGGCAGAGGGACCAAGGCGCCTCGGCGTTTGGATCGCGGGGATTCATGTCGAAGAGGCTGCAGCGTTTGGAATCTGCTTCTGCGCGTCATCTTCCGGCGACTGATCTAGCGCTAACACGGATCGAAACCGTTCCAAACGACGATCCACCTCCTCAGCGATCGACTGATCAAACAACTCCTGGGTCATGCGGGCGGCTGTGGCTTCATCGAAGCTGGCGGGAGTCATGCTTTCAAGGCGCACAACCAGCCACCAAGACTCAATGGGAAAGGGCTCGAGAACTGAACCCGGGAGCGCTGTGCGCAGCCGATCGACGAGCAGCGGATGGGCCTGAGTAAGAGGTACAGGGCCAACGATACCGCGGGTTGCCTGTTCGGGCCCTTCAGCAAATTCGGCCGCCAAATCGGCAAAATTAGCCTCACCCTCTTGGATACGCAGGTAGAGCTCGCGGGCCAGACCGGCGTCGCGAAGCCGGAGCAAGCTGTACACAACCCGGTCGAGCTGGCTCTTGCGTTGGAGAAAACGTGCTTCTGCCTTGGGAGCGAACTGACGTTGGGCCAGGAGATGCAACTGGAGTGGCTGACGCATTCGGGCCTCAAGGGCCTGGGGGGTCAGCAGACGGGCGGTGGCATAGGCCTGGAGAGCAGCGGCGTCACGGATCTGCTCCTGCTGACAGAAGGCCTGCTGCGCCTGAACGTCCTGCTCTGGAGTGAGCGTGACGGTGGCCGCTTGCTCTGCCAGCAGAACAGCCCGTACATAGGGCTCGATTAAGCCAATGCGTGCCAAATCGGCGATGGATGCCAAGAAAGCGTCAGAAGACGATGGTGCTGAATCCGGATTGAGGGGCATCGCCGAGAGACTGCCTACGTTTCCAAGGAATTGGGCCGAACCCTAGTGGAAGCTGGATGGAAGGGCCAGACATTTCCTCAGAAGCAGACCGAGCCAACATAGTTTGCAATCTGGGATCCCGATACAAGCGAACTGAAGACCGACACTCCAGATCGCTAGCGAAGGTGATTTTCAAAACAAGCTTCTTTTCATCATCAAAGAACCGAGCCCAAAGGTTCTCTCAATAATCTGGCTTTCAAAAGCGTGGTTGGCTGTTAGCCGTTAGCGCTGCAGCGAATGAGAACGAAGTCGCCGGTGGGGATTGCATACTGATTCCCAGCTCCCTCCACCATCGTGCCGCAACCACCGGTATGGACAGCCCTTCCGGTGGTGGAAACCTTCCACTCTCTGCAGGGGGAAGGGCTGCAGGCCGGCCGCAGCGCCTTCTTCATCCGGTTGGGGGGATGCGAGGTGGGCTGCAGCTGGTGCGACACCAAGCACTCCTGGCCCGCAAAGGGGCATCCGCTGCGGAGCCTGGCCGAGCTCACCGCTGAAGCCCACCAGGCTGCTGCCGCGGGTGCAGGCTTCCTTGTGATCACCGGGGGCGAACCGCTGCACCACGACCTGGGACCCCTCTGCCTTGCCCTGGCCGCTGTGGGGGTTCCGCTGCATTTGGAAACCAGTGGCGTCAATCCTCTCAGCGGCAGCTTCACGTGGATCACGCTCTCGCCCAAAGCGCACCGGCCGCCAATGACGGAGATGCTGGCCGTGTGCGATGAGTTGAAAGTCGTGGTGCACACACCAGAAGATCTGACCTTCGCCGAGATAATGGCCGTCCAAGCCCAAACGGCCCGACGCGAGGCCGGCGGCCCCGCCCTACTGCTGCAGCCGGGTTGGAACTGCGCGCACGGTCAGGCACTAGCCATCGACTACGTACGTCGCAATCCCAGCTGGCGACTCAGCCTGCAGAGCCACAAGCTGCTGGGGATGCGCTGATCACCCCGCCGGGCTGCTGGGACTCACTTCAGCTGGGCTGGCCGCTCCTGGCTCTCGGCCTTCCACAGACGCCAGCGCAGCTCGAGGGGGCGGGGAGCATCGACCACGATCGGGCGACTGGCGTTGTAAGGCACCACAAACGGCTTGCCCGCCATCGGCACAAAAGCCCGGCGGCGGGGCTGGTCTGGCGGACAGGCCATGCGGGTGGAGGCCAGGGCTCCTACATCCGTGACCCGGTAGATCACCGGCCCACCCTGCTGGGAGGGTTTGACGGGACGGAGCTTGCCGCCGAACACCTGACGGTTGCAATCCACCTCCGCCATCTGGCCCACGATCAACTGCACCCGCCAGTCGGCGGGATTAGGCGACATCGACGCATCCGTGGGGGGCCGCAGCACCCCTGGCAACTGGATCACCCAACGGCGATCGCCCAGCTCTGGCTTGGGATAGCCCGAGAGATCCAGCCGGGGAATCGCCCCCGCTTGCGGCACCGAGGCCGGCACCAGGGCTAGGGCCAGCGCCCCGCAGGCCAGCCCCAGGACGCGGGGGGAGCGGAGCCAAGGACGCAGGCGTTGAACCATCGCGGCAATCCGAACAACAAACGATGGGAACAGTCTGGCGGGCCTGGCCGCCGCCGTCAGCCATCTGCCAGCCTGCAGGTCTCCGCTGCACCGCCCGGCCCCTCCGTGTCCGCCCAGTCCCTCACCATCGCCCTGCTCTCCGGCGGGCTGGATTCCGCCACCGCGGCAGCCCTGGCGCGCGCGGCGGGCCACCGGGTGATCGGGTTGTCGTTCGACTACGGCCAGCGCCACCGCCGCGAGCTCGAAGCCGCCACCACCGTTGCCGCCGCCCTGGGCCTCGAGGAGCACCACACGATCAGGGTCAACCTGGCCGCCTGGGGAGGGTCGTCCCTCACCGATGGCGCCCAGGCCATCCCCACCGGTGGCGTGGAGGCGGGCGTGATTCCCAGCACCTACGTGCCGGGCCGCAACACCGTGTTCATCGCCCTGGGCTTGAGCCTGGCCGAAGCCCGCGGAGCCGAGCGGCTGGTGCTGGGGGTGAACGCCGTCGATTACTCCGGCTACCCCGACTGCCGCCCCGACTACCTGGCCGCCTTCCAGACCCTGGCCGACCTGGCCAGCAAGGCTGGCCGCGAGGGCCACGGCGCCCAGCTCTGGGCCCCGCTCGTGCACTGGAGCAAAACGCAAATCGTGCAGGAGGCCCTGCGGTTGGGCGTGCCGATTGCGGCCACCTGGAGTTGCTACAGCGGCAGCGAGCAGCCCTGCGGCGTGTGCGACAGCTGCCGCATCCGCGATGCCGCCCTGATCGAAGCGGGCCGGCCCGACCTGGCCAGCCAGCCCACAGCCCCATGAACCGGCGCCACCCCCTGGCCTGGCGGGAACCCTGGCCCCTGGTGCGGGCCATGGCCGCCGCACTGGGTCCAGCGGGGCTGGTGTGGCTCGATGGCGATGGCAGCTCCCAGGGCCGCCGCAGCGTTCTTGGCCTGGCGCCGCTGGAGCAGCACTGCTGCCGCGGCCTGCCAGGCCAACCTGGCGCTGAAAATCCCTTTGCCATGCTGGCCGAGCTGGCCGCCACCGGCGGCCACTGGATGGGCTGGCTCAGCTACGAGGCCGGGGCCTGGGTCGAGCCCGCCTCCCACTGGCATCCGAGCGACATGGCCCTGCTCTGGGCCGCCCGCCACGACCCGGTGCTGGTGATCGACCACGAGACCCAAGAGCAGTGGCTCGAAGGGCAGGATCCGCTGCGGCTGGCCGCCTTCGCGGACCAGCTGGAGAGACTCCATCCGATGGCTGGCGCGGGGGGCACCGCACCCACCATCCCCCCAGACCAGTGGCACTGGCACACCCCACCCGAACGCTTCGCCACCCAGGTGGAGCAGGTGCTCACCTGGATCGCCTCCGGCGATCTGTTCCAGGCCAATCTCACCACCTGCTGCGAGCACCAGCTGAGCAGTCCGGCCGATCCCCTGGAGCTCTACGGCCGCCTGCGCCGCAGCTGCGCCGCTCCCTTTGGCGGCCTGGCCATCGCCGGAGCGGGGGCCAGCGGCGAAGCGGTGCTCTCGGCCTCGCCGGAACGATTTCTCAAGGTGGATGGGGCCGGCCGGGTGGAGACCCGGCCGATCAAGGGCACCCGGCCGCGCCATCCCAACACCGAGCGCGACGCCGATGCCGCCGCCGACCTGGTCTGCAGCCCCAAGGACCGGGCCGAAAACGTGATGATCGTCGACCTGCTGCGCAACGACCTGGGGCGGGTCTGCACCCCGGGCTCGATCCAGGTGCCCCAGCTGGTGGGCCTGGAGAGCTACC
>JBEEKG010000008.1:0-3676 GCA_041168785.1 Cyanobacteriota bacterium | reverse complement strand
GGCTCCGAGCTGGCGGGCCATTCGCTGCACAACAGCCGTCTGCAGCGCCGCTACGACGTGGACGTGCTCGAACTGCAGCGCGGCAGCGAGATCTACAGCGCCCCCTTGGCCGACCGGAACCTCCAGGTGGGCGATCGCCTTGTGTTGCGTTGCAATCGGGAAACCCTGCTGCGGCTTCAGCAGGAGCGCACGGTGGTGGTGTCACCGCAGGCGGACCAGGAGGAGGCCCTAGAGGAACTGAAGCATCCCGAAGTCACCAGCATGCGCATGGTGGAAGTGCTTCTACCGAACGGCTCCACGATCACCGGCACCAGCGTTCGAGATCTGCGCTTCCGCCAGCGCTACAACGCCACCCTGCTGGCGGTGCGACGTGGCAACCAGGTGCTGCGCGAATTACTCGGACGGGTCGTGCTTCAGGCCGGCGATGTGTTGCTGCTGCAGGCGCCCCTCGATGCCATTCGCGGCCTGCAGGCCAACAACGATCTCGTACTGCTGGACGAACTGGAAAAGGACATGCCCACCACCAACCGCAAATGGGTGGCAGTCCTTGTGGCATCCCTGGTGATCATCCTGCCTCTGTTCAAAGTGCTCAACCTGATGGCCGCTGTTCTTCTGGCAGTGGTGGTGATGGTGGCAACCGGCTGCCTGCGACCCGGAGAACTGCAGCGATCCATCCGTTGGGACGTGATCTTGCTGCTGGGTTCGCTCTCCTGCTTCAGCGAAGCGATGCAGAAAACCGGCCTAGCCCAGGCACTGGCCGAGGATCTGCTGCATGGCCTTCAGGGGTGGTCGGCCTATGGGGTGCTGTTCGTAGTCTTCGTGATCGCCCAACTCTTCACCGAAGCCCTCAGCAACGGCACCACCGTGGTACTGCTGATGCCAATCGCCACCGCCATAGCTCAGGGGCTTTCGCTGCCACCGATGGCGTTCATCTTTGCCATTACCTTTGCGGCCAGCCAGAGCTTCCTCACCCCCATCGGGTACCAAACCAACCTGATGGTGTTCGGGCCTGGGCGCTATCGCTTTCTGGACATGACGCGCTACGGGGCGCCCCTCACCATCGGACTGGCGATCGTTGTTCCCTGGCTGATCTGCCGGCACTTCGGCATCTGAAGGAGCCCAGAGGAAGGAAGGGGCTTCTCTCCAAAATGTTGGCCGTGAGCAGAAAGGGAATTTCTACCCCCATAGGGTTCGGATCCATCTTTCGCAGAAGCGCGCATTCCCATGGGTTGCCCCCACTGCGGCTGCCGACTGGTAAGCAGACAGCCCGCCAGCCGTTCCGAGGTGATCTGCAGTGACTGCGGCCATCCGATGACGGCCCATCTCCGCAGCCAGAGGCCCCGGCGCCTCTGGGGCGACCTGGGAGCCATGGCCATGGTGCTCGCCATCGGCTTCAGTGCCCTAGGACTGACCACCGTGAAGACCGTCATCATCAGCCAGCAAGAAGAATCCCCCTTGGCAGAGGAACACCACCCGAGGGGCCATCACCAGGGGGGTGACAACTAGAAAGCTCAGCACCAGAGCAAATCCTGAATGCTTCCCGGCTCGCCAGGGGAACCGATTCCAACCAACCAGGCCGCCACAACGGTGACGGCCAAGGCAGCGATCAGTCCATCACTGCTGGAGTGTCCGCCCTGCGGCGACTCCACCACTGCCGCAGAACCTTTTCAGCCTCCAAATAGAGGAAGAAGATCAGGCTGACACCCACACAAACGCCCAGATCCGCCAGGGAGAGGGGGACGGTGCCGAAGAACTTGGCCAGCCAGGGGACGTAGAGCAACAACAGCTGAAGGCCACTGGTCAGCACCACCGCCCAGAGCAGCCAGGGGTTGCTGAAAGGATTCACCTGAAGCAAGGGCCGATCACTCCGGGCCGAGAGGGCATGGCCCATCTGGGCCAGGCACAGGGTCGTGAACACGATGGTCTTCCACGGTCCGTCTGCGCCTTCGGCGCGATAGCTCCACACCATCACCGCAATCACGATCAGGGCAAACACCACCCCCACCCGCAGGATGTAGCGGCCGATGCCCCGAGCAAAGATCGATTCCCCAGGCCGGGCCGGTTCGCGCTCCATCAGGCCCGCTTCGGCGGGCTCCAGCGCCAGGGCGAGGGCCGGCACGCCGTCGGTGACCAGATTCATCCACAGAATCTGGAGGGGGGTCAGGGGGACCCCTAAAACGCCCAGAAGGGGAGCGGACGCAATCGTGATCAATTCACCCACGTTGCTGCCGAGGATGTATTTCACGAAGCGGCGGATGTTGGCGTACACCAGTCGCCCTTCCTCCACCGCACTGACGATGGTGGCGAAGTTGTCATCGAGCAGCACCATGTCGGAGGCTTCCTTGCTCACCTCCGTGCCGGTGATGCCCATGGCCACACCGATGTGGGCCTGCTTCAGGGCAGGGGCGTCGTTGACCCCATCGCCGGTCATCGCCACCACCTGGCCGTTGGCCTGCAGGGCCTTAACGATGCGCAGTTTCTGCTCGGGCGGAACCCGGGCATAGACGCTGCAGCGGGCGACAACCGCCCGCAGCTCTTCATCACTGCAGGCTTCCAGCTCCCGACCAAGCACCACTTCCCCCTCGAGGGTGGTGAGGCCGATGCCAGCACCGATCGCCTTGGCAGTGAGGGGGTGATCCCCGGTGATCATCACGGGGCGGATTCCGGCCCCACGGCAAACAGCCACGGCCTGGGTGACCTCAGGCCGGGCGGGATCAAGCTGGGCCATCAAGCCCAACAGAACCAAGTTAGCCAGCGGCTGATCGGGGCTCTGATGGTGGGGAGCACAGGCGAAGGCCAGCACCCGCAACCCGGATGCCGCCAGATCCCGGGCCTGATCGATCCACCACTGGCGCTGATCATCCGTGAGGGCCGCCAACCCGGAGCCATCCAGCCAGCGGTTGCAGCTGGCGATGATCACCTCAGGAGCTCCCTTACTGATCATCAATTGGCTGGAACCCTGGGCCGCTCCCCCTAGAGGGGCTTGGAGACTGCCGTCGGGATCATCGACCCACACCGCCATCAACTGCCGTTCGGAGCTGAAGGGGATTTCCGCCTTGCGGCTATAGCGCTGCCGAACCTCAAAATCATCGAAACCGGCCTTGCCCGCCACCACGGCCAACGCCCCTTCAGTGGGGTCGCCGAGCACATCCCAGACCCCGTCTTTGTCCTGCCGCAGCTCAGCATCACTGCAGAGAACCCCGGCTCGCAGCAGCAAGGTCTGGAGACCTTGAGGGGCACCGTCTGAGGCCCCAGCCGGCGCGGCCAAGGCGGACGTCGAGAACTCTCCGGTGGGGTTGTAACCCAACCCACTCACCGCCACCGCCTGGGTGCCGAAGCGCAGCTCCTGCACCACCTGGCGGTTCTGGGTGAGGGTACCGGTCTTGTCGGAACAGATCACGGTGACCGAACCCAGGGCCTCCACCGCCGGCAACCGGCGAATGAGAGCGGCCTTGCGCACCATCCGCTGGGTGCCAATCGCCAGGGTCACGGTGATTACGGCGGGCAGGCCCTCGGGCACGATCGCCACCGCCATCGAAAGCGAAATCTCAAGAAGGTTGAGAGGGTCCTGCCCCAATACCAAGCCCAGGCCGACAACCAGGGCCACGAGCACCAGGGAGCTGCCCACCAGCACCTTGGCCAGGCCATCCAACCGCTCCTGCAGCGGCGTGCTCTC
>JBEEKG010000007.1:0-17250 GCA_041168785.1 Cyanobacteriota bacterium | reverse complement strand
TGAAGGGTTGCGTCAGTGCGGGATTTCACGGCACACCCCAGCGCGACAGCGTGGGCCGAGCCGTCTCCCACGGCTGCGTGCGCCTGCTCGATGAACATGTCCGCGAGCTGTTCGACCTGGTGGAACTCGGTATGCCGGTGACGGTGCTGCCCTGACGACGCCCGTAGAGTTGCGCCCACTTCGGTGCACTAGGCATGCGGATCCTGTTTGCGGCGGCCGAATGCGCCCCGATGATCAAGGTCGGTGGCATGGGCGATGTCGTTGGATCCCTGCCCCCGGCGCTGGCCGCCCTGGGCCACGACGTTCGCATCATCCTGCCGGGCTACGGCAAGCTCTGGTCGAAGCTGCAGGTGTCGGCCGAGCCGGTGTGGCGGGGCCACACCATGGGCAACGATTTCGCCGTGTTTGAGGCGCGCCATCCCACCAATGGCCTCACGCTGTATCTGGTGGGCCATCCGGTTTTTGATCCGGAGCGCATCTATGGCGGTGAAGATGAAGACTGGCGCTTCACCTTTTTTGCCAGCGCCACCGCCGAATTCTGCTGGCATCACTGGAAGCCCCAGGTGCTCCATTGCCACGACTGGCACACCGGCATGCTGCCCGTGTGGATGCATCAAGACCCCGAGATCAGCACCGTCTTCACGATCCACAACCTCAAATATCAGGGCCCCTGGCGCTGGAAGCTCGACCGCATCACCTGGTGTCCTTGGTACATGCAGGGGGACCACACCATGGCGGCGGCCCTGCTCTACGCCGACCGGGTGAACGCGGTGTCGCCCACCTATGCGATGGAGATCCGCACGCCCCAGTACGGCGAGCAGCTCGATGGCCTGCTGAATTTCATCAGTGGAAAGTTGCGCGGCATCCTCAATGGCATCGACACCGAAGACTGGAATCCGGCGACTGACTCCAGCTTGCCGGCCCGTTTTTCTGCAGCGGATCTGGCGCCCCGGGCGGCCAACAAGCAGGCGCTCCAGGAGCGTTTTGGTCTTGGGGTGAATCCCCGTTCCTATCTGATGGGGATGGTGACCCGGCTGGTGGATCAGAAGGGCGTGGACCTGCTGTTACAGGTGGCCGATCGGGTGCTGGCCTACACCGACAGCCAGATCGTGGTGCTGGGCACCGGGGATCGCACCTATGAAAGTGGCCTGTGGCAAATGGCCTCCCGCTATCCGGGGCGCTTTGCCGTCTTCCTCACCTACGACGATGCCCTCTCCCGCCTGATTTACGGCGGCAGCGATGCCTTCCTGATGCCCAGTCGCTTCGAGCCCTGTGGCATCAGTCAGATGCTGGCGATGCGCTATGGCTCCATCCCCGTTGTGCGCATGGTGGGCGGCCTGGTCGACACCGTTCCCCCCAACGACCCGTTGGCAGGGGTGGGCACCGGCTACGGCTTCGACCGCTACGAGCCGATCGACTTCTACACGGCCATCGTGCGCTCCTGGGAGGCCTACCGCAATCAGGCCAGCTGGCAGGAGCTGCAGCGCCGGGCGATGGCGGTGGACTTCAGTTGGGGCCGCTCGGCCCTCGAATACGACGCCATGTACCGCGATGTGTGCGGGGTCAAGGAACCCACCCCCGAGGCGGCCGAGGTGGAGCGCTTCTCCCAGGGGCAGGATGCCGATCCCAGCCGTCGGGGGCTGGCTTCCCTGCTGAAACGCCGTTGATCCACCCTCGGTGACGCCCCCCAGCCCGCCGCCCGCCGCCCGAGGCCTAGCACCCGATCGACCTGTCGATCCGGTGCCCTTCCCGGCGCCCTACGAGGACCCCTGGGGTCGCCTGGCTGGGGATCTGCGGGCCGTGGCAGCCAGCACTGGCCTCAAGGTGAGGGAGCTCTGGCGCCGCAACGGGGAGGGGGATTTGTCCGTGCCGGGTTTCTGGCCTGCCGCTTGGACCTCCCTGTTTTGGCCGGTGCTGCTTTCCCTTGTTCTGGCAAGCCTGGTGGTCCTGGGCCTGGGGCTGGCGCGGGGCCTGGGGGGCCTGCCCTCAGCCTCGTCTTCTCCGTCCCTCTCGGCCTCCGAGCTCTCCCCTCCTGTCCCACGAGCCGAGCAGCGGTCCAGCCTCCCGTCTGTTCCGGAGCCCAAAGCTGGTTGGGAACGCGAGGGGGAGGTGGAGCGCCAGACCGCGGGGGCACCCCCCGCGGTGCCGGCGCCGCCACCCACCCTCGAGCTCGACCCCCTGCTGGGGCTGTTGATCCAGGACGATTCTGGGAGCCTCATCTCCACAGCCCGCCCCGTTCCAGCTGAGGGTCGCCTCGACCTTGAACTCTCGGACCTGTTCCAGGCCCTGCCGGATCTCCGGCGCCAGCAGCAGGCTGACGGCTGGCTGCAACGCAGTCTTGAACTCGGTTACGAGCACCTCAGGCTGCTGGATGGGCAGGGCGTTGTGGTGGGTCAGGCCGCCCGGGTGGGCGGCGGCATGGTGTTGCTGGATCCGCCTGGGCCAGTTGAGCCATGATCCTGGCCAACTCCAAGGAGCGCCGCCGATGACCTTGCGCCTGGCCCAGCTGCAGGAGCTCTGGGGACTGCCCGCCAACGGACCCCTGTCCCCAGACCAGGCCGAGGCTGCCATCGTTCCCTCGATGGTCTGTACGGACAGTCGGCGACTCAACGCCGGGCAGCTCTACCTGCCCCTGGTGGGGGAACGCTTCGACGGCCATACCTTCCTGGTTGCTGCCCTGCACGCCGGAGCCAGTGGCTTGCTGGCCCAGGCCGACCGTTTGTCGCCCGGCGCCGCGGATGCGCTGTTGGCCAATGCGACCCGCGCTGCGGTGCCGCTGTGGTGGGTGCCGGACACGCTTCAGGCTTACCAGGACCTGGCCGGCCTCTGGAGACAGCAGCTGGAGGCCCCGGTGGTCGCCGTCACGGGTTCGGCGGGCAAAACCACGACCCGTGAACTGATCCGGGCCGCCCTCGCGCCCCTCGGGCCCGTGTGGGCCTCCAGCGGCAATGAGAACAACGACATCGGCGTGCCCCTCACCCTGCTGGGTGCCAGCCCCGGCCAGGTGGCGGTGGTGGTGGAGATGGGCATGCGGGGCCTGGGTGAGATCGAGCGGCTCAGCCGCTGCGCCCGACCGGATGTGGCCGTGATCACCAACATCGGCACGGCCCATATCGGTCGCCTGGGCAGCCGCGGGGCGATCGCCACCGCCAAGTGCGAGATCACCACGGGGTTGTCAGCCGATGGCGTGGTGGTGATTCCGGCTGGCGACCCCCTGTTGGATCAGGCCCTGGCGCGGGTCTGGCAAGGCCGGGTGGTGCGGGTGGCCCTGGATGGCGATGGTTTTGAGGCCCAAGCCGACCGGGTGGGGCGGTTGGATGCTCTCGGGGAAACCCTGGAGTTCGCGGGTGTGACCCTGCCCGTTCCTCTGGAGGGGGCCCATCATGCCCGCAACCTGTTGCTGGCTCTGGCCGTGGCCGAGGAGCTGGGGCTGGATCCGGCCCGCTGGCAGCCCTTGGAGGTTGCCCTGCCCGGAGGACGAAGCCGGCGCCTGGAGATCGGCGGGGTGCGCGTGCTCGACGAGACCTACAACGCCTCCCCAGAGGCGGTGTTGGCTTCCCTGGATCTGCTGGGCCGCCAACCCGGCCGGCGTATCGCGGTGTTGGGCACCATGCTCGAGCTGGGCGACCAAAGCCTCCCCTTGCATCGCCAGGTGGCAGAGCGGGCCCGCCAGCTGAACCTCGATGGGCTTGTGATTGTGGATGGCGGGGCCGAGGGTGAGGCCATGCTGGCGGCAGCGAGCGGCTTGCCCCGGCTGGAGTGCGTCACTTCAGCGGAGGCTGCCGCCGCCCCCCTGGCCGAGTGGTTGGAGCCCGGGGATGTCCTGCTGCTCAAGGGGAGCCGCGGTGTGGCCCTGGAGCGCCTGATTCCTTTGCTGGAGCGTCAGCGCGACCATCCAGCTGATCAGCCATGATGCAGTCGGAGCAGCATTTCACGATGTTGTGCCTTCGGGCAGAGGCCCTGGGTGGTGGTTCACTCGGGGCCTTTCCGCTGGCAAGGTTCTGACTGGTGCCTTCAGCCCAGGTACCAGTGCAGCAGGGCACCGAGCTGCCCCACCATCCCCTTGCCCGTGAGCACCTCGCCGACGATGGCGGCCATGAAGCCGAGCATGGCCACCCGGCCGTTCAGCCGTTCCACCCCAGCCAGGGCCTGGGTGTTCCAGGGCCTGGGGCTGGTCATGCTCGCGCCGAAGCGTTCGACCGGTTCGTAGGCAAAGCCGTCGTCCTGCTTCCCCGAGACGTTCAGCGTGTCGCGATCCATGCCAGCAGCCTTGGTGTGGGCGCAGCCTATGGGGCAGGCGCGGGGCCTGACCAGTTCTCCTTCACCAGCTGGCGGGCCCGGCCCAGGGCCAGGGCGCCGGCGGGCACATCCCGGGTGAGGGTGGAACCGGCCCCGACGGTCACGTTGTCGCCCAGGCGGATGGGTGCCACCAGTACCGAATTGGCGCCGGTCTTGCTGCCAGCGCCCACCACCGTGCGGTGCTTGCGCACACCGTCGTAGTTGGCGGTGATCGTGCCGGCGCCCACATTCACGCCGGCACCCAGGTCGGCGTCGCCGATGTAGCTCAGGTGGTTCACCTTGACACCCTCGGCCAGGGTGCTGTTCTTGACCTCCACAAAGTTGCCGATGTGGCATTGCATCCCCAGCTCGCTGCCCGGCCTCAACTGGGCGAAGGGCCCAATGGCGCAGCCATCGGCGACCTGGGCCTGCCGCAGAACGGAATACAGCACAGTCACCCCCGCACCCAGCTGGCTGTTCTCAATCAGGCAGCCGGGGCCGATGCGGCAGCCATCGCCGATGCTGCTGGCGCCACGGAAGTGGCACTGGGGTTCCACCACCACATCCCTGCCGAAGCGGCTGTCTTCACTCAGGGTGCAACTGGTAGGGTCGGTGAAGGTCACCCCCTCGGCCATCCAGTGGCGCCTCAGGCGGTCCTGTAGCACAGCTTCGCATTGGCTGAGCTGCAGTCGGTCGTTGATGCCCGTGATTTCGTCCGCATCGACCACCTCCCGATGCATGGCCGGCTCGAGCAGGGCCACGGTGTCGGTGAGGTAGAGCTCGCCCTGGTCGTTGTCGGTGGTGAGCAGGGGCAGCACGGCGGCCAGCTGTTGCCAGTTGAAGCAGTAAATGCCCGCGTTGGTGAGGGTGTTGCGGCGTTGCTCGTCGTTGCAGTCGCGATGTTCGACGATGGCGCTGACGGCCCCGGCGGCATCGGCAAACACGCGCCCGTAGCCGGTGGGATCGGCCAGTCGGGCGGTGAGCAGGGTCACGGCCGCACCGCTGGTGCGGTGTTGCTCGACGAGGGAGCAGAGGGTCTCCGGCCGCAACAGGGGCACATCGCCGTTCAGCACGAGCAGATCGCCCTGGAAGTCGCCCAGGGGCTGCAGCAGCTGCTGGACCGCGTGACCGGTGCCGTTCTGGGGTTGTTGCAGGACGAACTCCAGACCGCTGTGACCCTGCAGCTCCCGTTCCACCAGCTCCGCCTGGTGCCCCACGATCAGGATGCGCCGCTCAGGGTGGAGGGTGTCGCAGCTGGTGAGCACCCGCTCCACCAGGGTGGCCCCGGCCAGGGGCTGCAGCACTTTGGGCAGGGCGCTTTTCATGCGCGTGCCCTTCCCTGCGGCCAACACGGCGACGGCGAGCATGGACGGCGACAAGCGGCTGCGGCGGAATCTACGTGGGCTGCTTGAGGCGATTCAGGTCGTCCCAGAAACCGGGGTAGGACACCGCCGCCGCCTCAGGGCGATGCAGCAGGCTGTCGCCTGTGGCAATCCCGGCAGCCACCGCCAGGCTCATGGCCACCCGGTGATCCGTTTCGCTATCCAGCTCCGCCCCGTGCAGAGGACTGATGCCGGAGATGGCCAGACCATCTTCAAATTCCTCGATCCGCGCGCCCATGGCCCCCAGCTGCCGGGCCATCACCGCCAGCCGATCGGTCTCCTTCACCCGGAGTTCTTCGGCATCGCGGATGCGGCTGGTGCCTTCCGCACAGCAGGCGGCCACCGCCAGCACGGGGATTTCATCCACTAACCGGGGAATCAGATCCCCCCCGATCTCGAAGGCCTGCAGGGGGCCATGGCTCACCTGCAGATCACCGACCGGCTCGCCGGCCACATCCCGGCTGTTCAGCACCGTGATCTGGGCGCCCATTTGCTCGAGTACCTCCAAGATGCCGGTGCGGCTGGGGTTGAGGCCCACGTTTTGAATCGTCAGCTCGGCCCCTGGGGTGATGGCGGCAGCCACCAGCCAGAAAGCGGCGGAACTGATGTCACCGGGTACGACCACGCTCTGGCCCCTCAGGCTGGCCCCGGGAGTGAGGGTCACCTGGGTAAGCCCCGGTCCCCCCACCTCCAGCTGGGCGCCGAAGGCCCCCAGCATCCGTTCGCTGTGGTCGCGACTCTGGGCTGGCTCGATCACCGTGGTGGGCCCGGCGGCGGTGAGCGCCGCCAGCAAGATGGCGCTCTTCACTTGGGCCGAGGCCACCGGTGTGCGGATGGTGGTGCCCCGGAGGGGCTGACCCAACACAGCCAGGGGGGCGAAATGGCCCCCTTTGCGTCCGTGGATCACGGCACCCATCTCGGCCAGGGGTCCCCCCACCCGCCGCATCGGGCGGCCCCGCAGGGAGCCGTCGCCTGTGAGCACGAAGTGGCGGTCCACCCGTCCCGCCAGCAGTCCCAGCATCAACCGCATGGTGGTGCCGGAATTGCCGCAATCGAGCACGTCGGATGGCTCTTGGAAGCCATCGAGCCCCACGCCCTGCACGGTCACCGGTTCCCCAGCCCGGATCTCCGACACGGTGACGCCCATCGCCCGCAGGCAGGCGGCGGTGCTGAGCGGATCCTCGGCGGGCAGGAGGCCCTCAATCCGCGTGACCCCTTCGGCGATGGCGCCGAACAGCAGGGCGCGGTGGGAAATGGATTTGTCGCCGGGCACCTGCACGGTTCCCCGCAGCGTTCCCCCCGCCGCAAGGGGCAAGGGGCTGGTGGAGGGAGTGGGCTGGCTCAAAACGGAGGGGGATGGATGGATTTGATCCTATTGAGGCCGTTGCGATCAACCCAGCATCAGCCCGCCGTCCTCCTCCAGGCTGGCTTCAGCGCTGCGCAAATCAAACAGCAGATCTTCCAGGGTGAGCTGGGAGAGCACCTGGGTGATGCTCCGCTCTAGCCGTTTCTCCAGGGCTTCCGTGACCTGGTCGCTGGGTTGGTTGTCGGCCTCGCGTAAGCCAGCCAGTCCTGATGCTGGTGGCGCTGCGGCCGCAGCCAGCACTTCAGTCAAGACGATCTGGCGGGCCGCTCGGGCCAGCCGGTAGCCGCCGTTGCGGCCCCGCCGGGCCTCCACCAGGTCGGCACGGCGCAGCCGCAGCAGCAACTGCTCGACCATGGCGGCGGGAAGCTGCTGGGCCTCGGCGAGCTCCAGGGAGGAACGCCACTGCGCCGGGGACTGGGCGAGTTCGAGCAGGGCCTTCAGTGCCTGGATCCCACTCTTGCGAAGCATCAGGCCCGGGCCGCCAGGCGCTCCAGCACATGCTCGAGGGTGTACCCGAAGAGCGCCGGATCGGGCTCCTCCCCGCCGAGATCGGCCAAGCCCAGCTCGGCCCAGCGGCCGTCAATGCGCGCTTCCAGCTCGGTCGGGCGCCGCAGCGGCTCGCCCCAATCGTGGCGCTTCTCGGGGCCCACTTTGGTGGTGGCATCGATCGCCAGCCGGCCACCCAAACCCAGACGTTCGCTAGCGAAGTCCAGGGTGTCGAAGGGGGTGTCCTCCAGGACGAACAGATCGCGCTGGGGATCCACCTGGGCACTGATCGCCCAGATCACCTGGCGCGGATCGCGGATGTTGATGCTGTTATCGACCACCACCACAAATTTGGTGTACGTGAATTGGGGGAGGGCGCTCCAGAAGGCCATGGCCGCTCGCTTGGCCTGGCCGGGGTACGCCTTGTCGATGGCGATGACCGCCAGCTTGTAGCTCAGCCCCTCCATGGGCAGAAAGAAGTCGACGATTTCGGGAATCTGTTGCCGCAGGATCGGCGTGTAGATGCGGTTCAGGGCGATGGCGAGCATTGCGTCCTCCTTCGGCGGCCGCCCGCTGAAGGTGGTGAAGTAAACGGGATTCCGGCGCTGGGTGACGCACTGGATGTGCACCAAGGGGGAGTTTTCGACGCCCCCGTAGAAGCCCATGTGGTCGCCGAAGGGTCCGTCGGCCAGCTCCTCGCCGGGGGTGATCGTTCCCTCGAGCACCACTTCGCTGTGGCTGGGCACCTCGAGGTTCACGGTCTTGCACTTGGCCAGCCGTACCCCTTCGCCGGCATAGAGGCCGGCAAACAGCCACTCGCTGAGCTGCACCGGAATCGGCGTGGCGGCCGCCATCACCAGCAGGGGATGGACCCCGATGGCGATGGCGATCTCCAGCGTCTTGCCCATCGCCGCCGCCTTGCGCAGGTGGCGGGCGCCGCCGCGCACGCTCAGCCAGTGCACGGTCATGGTGTTGATGCTCTGCTGCTGCAGCCGATACACCCCCACGTTCGGCGTGCCGGTTTCCGGGTCTTTGGTGATCACCAGGCCGAGGGTGATGATTCGGCCCCCGTCCCCTGGCCAGGGGCGCAGCAGGGGCAGGGCATCGAGGTTCACCTGATCCGCCTTGAACACCTCCTGGTGGCAGGGGGGCAGGAGATCGAGATCGGGACGGGCCTTGAGCACATCCAGCAGCACCGAACCAAAGCGCACGGCCTCGCGGGCCCCCTTGGGGGGGCGAGGCTGCTGCAGCAGGGCCAGCCGCTCGCCCAGGGCCTCAAGTTCTTCAGCCCGCTCCATCCCCATGCTCCACAGCACCCGCTCCTGGGTGCCCAGCAGGTTCACCGCCACGGGCATGGTGCTGCCGATCACGTTTTCGAACAGCAGGGCAGGGCCCCCCAGGCTCAGCACACGATCGGCGATCGCCGCGAGTTCCAGGTCTGGGTCTACCGGCGCGGTGATCCGCCGCAGCCGGCCCCGCTGCTCCAGCACCTCCAGAAATCCCCGCAGATCCCTACGGCTGCGCTGGCTGAACAGGGGCGCTGCCATGGGCTGGGCCAGTGGAGGTTCGGACGGGGCCACTGTGACGCACTCGGCCGGCCTGCCGGGACCCCTGCCTTCTCCTGACTACTGTGATCGCCCCGGACTGTGGGCCGCCGTGCAGATTTCCTATTTCCATTCTTCCGAGGCTGTTCCGGCGGTGACGTCCCCGCTGGAGGGGGGGCCAGATGCCGCTGTTGTCATCGATGTATTGCGCGCCACAACCACGATTGCCTGGTCGCTCCACAACGGGGCCGAGGCCATCGCGGCTTTTGACAATCTGCCCGAGCTGGAAACGGCAGCGGCGGCCTGGCCTGCGGAGAAGCGCCTACGCGCTGCGGAGCGGGGTGGTCAGCGGGTGGAGGGATACGACCTGGGCAACTCTCCCCTGGCGGTGACGCCGGAGTTGGTGGGGGGCAAGCGCATTTTTCTCAGCACCACCAATGGCACCCGGTCGCTGGCAGCGGTCAAGCGGGTGCCCCTGCTGTTCACCGCCTCCTTGCCGAACCGCAGCGCCGTGGCCCGGCGGTTGCTCGATCACGATTGCAAACGGGTGTGGATCGTGGGGAGTGGCTGGGAGTGCCAGTACTCCCTCGAGGACAGCCTCGCTGCGGGTGCGTTGGCCTCCGCGCTGATTGAGATGGCGGTTGCCCCCCACATTGGCGTCAGTTTTGGCAATGACGAGATGCTGGCCGCCCTGGCCCTTTGGCAGCAGTGGCACCTGGACACTGAAACCTGTCTGAGGGCCGCCAGCCATGGTCAGCGCTTGATCGGACTGGGCAACCATGACGCTGATTTCGTCTGTTGCGCCGCCGTCGACAGCCTTCAGATCGTGCCCTTCCAGGCGGAACCCGGCGTTCTCAAGGCCAGCTGAGGCGTCCGTGGCTGGCCCTGGCGTTCTGTGGCAGCTCCCCTACAGTTCGCCGGTTCGCTTTGGGGCAGTCGGTGGGGAGTTTTCTGGCGGCAGCTGTGCAACTCACCAGCACGCCGGATGCGGATCGGAACTTCGCCGCTGCTGAGGAGCAAATTGAGCTCGCAGCCCGTCGCGGCGCCGAGCTGGTGGGCTTGCCCGAGAACTTCGCCTTCATGGGCGATGACGAACGGCGGCTCGAGTTGGCTCCGTCTCTGGCGGAACGCTGCAGCCTCTTCCTGGTCACCATGGCGCGGCGGTATCAGGTGACCCTGCTGGGTGGGGGGTTCCCGGTGCCGGCGGGTCCCGGTCAGACCCTCAATCGCGCCGAGCTGGTCAGTACGGAAGGGCAGCTTTTGGCCCAGTACGACAAGATTCACCTCTTCGATGTCGACCTGCCGGACGGCAACACCTACCGGGAATCCGCCACCGTCAAGCCCGGCGACCAGTTGCCCCCGGTGGTTGAGGTGGCAGGCCTGGGTCGGATCGGTCTCTCCATTTGTTACGACGTCCGCTTCCCGGAGCTCTACCGCCATCTGGCGGAAACCGGCGTGGATGTGCTCATGGTGCCGGCGGCCTTCACCGCCTTTACGGGCAAGGATCACTGGCAGGTTTTGTTGCAGGCCCGGGCAATTGAAAACACTGCCTACGTGGTAGCTCCGGCCCAGACGGGCCTCCACTACGGCCGTCGCCAGAGCCATGGCCATGCCCTGGTGATTGATCCCTGGGGCACGGTGCTGGCCGATGCCGGTGTGTCGGTGGGCTTGGCGGTCGCGCCGGTGGATCCTGGCCATGCCCAGCGGGTCCGAGCCCAGATGCCGAGCCTCCAACACCGGCGGCCGGCCCTGTTCTGACGCTCCTGATGCGCTGGGTCGTCGGATTCTGGGCGAGTCGCCTGCCGTGGACCTCGGTTCTAGCGGCCCTCACCGTGGTTGTTGCCGCGCTGCCAGCCTGGGCCTCGTCCCTGTCGGCTTGGCGGATCACCAGCGCGGGTCAGCTCGAGCTGCGCACCAGCCTCGATGTTCGTCCCCAGGCCTTCTTTGAAGCTGGGACGGCCCTGCGCGGGCCGAGGGTTTGGGTCGACCTGCCGGGAGCCCCGTCCCGGACTCGCAGCCTGCCGGGCAGTGGTGCCCTGCGCGAAGTGCGCATCGGTCGCCCCGATGGCTTCACCACCAGGCTGGTGCTCGAGTTTGCCCCGGGCACCCAGCTGGATCCCGCCGGCCTCAAGCTGGTGGGTACGGCCCGTGACCGTTGGCGCATGGACCTGCCCGGTTTGGCCAACCAGGGGGGCACGGGCATCGGGGAGGGGGATCTCGATGCGGTCACCCGTGACCTACCCGACCGTCAGGCGAGCTTTCCCACGGCCACCACTCCCCTCTCGGCCGATGGCTTGCCCGTGGTGCCGCGGGGACGCTTCAAAGTGGTGATCGATCCCGGCCATGGCGGCCCGGATCCCGGGGCCGTCGGCATTGGCGGATTGCGGGAAACGGATGTGGTGCTCGATGTCTGCCTGCAGATGGCCAGGCTCCTGCAGGCCCGAGGCGTGCAGGTGCTGATGACCCGCACCTCCGAGGTGGATGTGGACCTGCCTCCCCGGGTATCCCTAGCCAACAGCAGCGGTGCCGACCTGTTTGTCAGCGTCCATGCCAATGCCCTGAGCATGGCGCGTCCTGACGTGAACGGGATCGAAACGTTCTACTTCGAGGGTGCCGGATTCAAGTCCCGCCGTTTGGCGGCCGCCCTTCAGGAGCAGATGCTGGCCATTTCCCCGGGCAGCCCGGATCGGGGTGTGCGGACGGGGCGCTTTTTTGTCATCCGCCGCACGGTGATGCCCTCAGCCCTGGTGGAGATGGGCTTTGTCACCGGGGAGCTTGACTCCCGCCGCCTGGCCGATGCGAATTTCCGCCGCCGCATGGCCCTGGCCCTGTCCGCCGGGATTCTCAATGCCCTGCAGGAGGGCCCATGAGCGCCTTGGTGGGCCTCTTTGACAGCGGCCTGGGCGGCCTCACGGTGTTGCGCCGGCTCCAGGAGCGCTATCCCCATTCCTCCTGCCTCTATCTCGGGGACACAGCGCGGGTTCCCTACGGCCAGCGCAGCGTGGCCGACATTCGCGCCATTGCCGCCGAGGTGGTTGCTTGGCTGCGTCATCAGCAGGTGGGCGTGCTGGTGATGGCCTGCAACACGTCCAACGCCCTGGCCCTGGACGTGGCGGTGGCGGAGGCCGGGGTGCCGGTCGTGGGGCTGATCGACAGTGTGGCAGCTGACCTCGGCAGTGATCGGGTCGGGGTGCTGGCGACCAGCGCTACGGCGGCCAGTGGCGCCTACCGGCGAGCGATCCATGCCTGCCACCCCCACGCCCAGGTGCTGGAAATCGGCTGCCCTGCCTTTGTGCCTCTCATTGAGGCCGGCGATCTGCAGAGTCCGGAGCTGGAGCTCGAGGCTCGGGGCTATCTCGCCCCCTTGGTAGCTGCAGGCGTCGACACGGTGGTGTTGGGCTGCACCCACTATCCGATGCTGCGGCCGATGCTCACCGAGCTGCTCCCGCCCCACATACGACTCGTGGACCCGGCTGAGTCGGCGGTGAAACGGTTGGGCCCCTTGCTTGCCAGCATGGGGGGGATGCCGGAAGGGGAGCTCTCCGGGGTGCAGGTGGTGCCACCGGCTGATCGCACCCGGGTCTGCGTGAGTGGTTGTGCGGAGGCCTTCGCCAATGGGGCCAGCCGTTGGCTGGGATACCGCCCTGCGGTGGAGCGTGTGGACCTGCGATCGGTGGGTTGAGCCTTCTAGGATCACGCTACGGCGGAGGTGTTGTGGCAACGGTTGCAGAGCTGCTCCAGCCCGTGGAGGCTGATCTGGATGCCCTGCTGGCCGACCTGCGCAGCTTGATCGGAGCCGGGCATCCCATCCTCCAGGCCGCCGCTGAACATCTGTTTGCCGCCGGAGGCAAGCGTCTCCGCCCCGGCATCGTGCTGCTGCTGTCTCGGGCGGTTGCCCCGGACGGCGAACTGGGCCCGCGTCATCGGCGCCTGGCCGAGATCACCGAGATGATCCATACGGCGTCGCTGGTTCACGACGACGTGGTGGATGAGGCCGCCACCCGCCGCGGTGTCGACACCGTGCACAGCCGCTTCAACCACCGGGTGGCAGTTCTGGCTGGCGACTTCCTCTTTGCGCAGGCCAGTTGGCACCTGGCCAACCTGGACGATCTCGAGGTGGTGAAGCTGCTCAGCCGCGTGATCATGGATCTCGCAGATGGGGAGGTGAAGCAGGGGTTGTTCCGTTACGACACTGGCCAGAGCTTCGAGACGTACCTCGAGAAGAGCTACTGCAAAACCGCCTCCCTGATCGCCAACAGTGCCCGGGCCGCCGGAGTGCTCACGGGCCTGGCTGCCCAGCAGCTCGATGACCTCTACCGCTTTGGTCGACAACTGGGTCTGGCCTTCCAGGTGGTGGATGACATCCTCGATTTCACCGGCAGCGACCAGCAGCTCGGCAAGCCTGCCGCCAGCGATCTCGCCTCGGGCTATCTCACTGCCCCGGCCCTCTACGCCCTCCAGGAGCGCCCGGCCTTGGCGGGCCTGATTGAACGGGAGTTCATTCAGGACGGGGATCTTGACCAGGCCCTCGATCTGGTGCGCGGTTGTGAGGCCATTCCCCGCTCCCGGGCCCTAGCCGAAGGCTTTGCGAAGGAGGCCGCTGCCGCCCTGGATTGGCTGAGCCCTTCCGAGCCCAGCCGCGCCCTGCGGGCCCTTCCCGATTTCGTGCTCAGCCGGCTCTATTGATGCACTGATTCCCAGGCTCTTGTGAGGCTTGGTGGCTTGCCTAGAGCGCTAGGTCTTCCAGCGATCGCAGCACCGTCACGCCTTTGGGAACGCTCAGTTCGGCGGTGCTCGGATCTGGTACCAGGGCAAACACCTGGCAGCCGGCCCTTATGGCGGCCTGGATGCCGGCCTGGGAATCCTCGAAGGCCCAGCAGTCCTGGGGGGCGGCGCCGATCCGCTCGGCGGCCAGCAGAAAGGGGTCGGGGGAGGGCTTGCCACCACGGAGGGCTGGGTCGTCTCCGTAGACCCGCACCTTGATTAGATCGAGCCAGGAATGGGGAGCGGCCTTGCGCTCCACTGCCTTCCGGGAGCTGCTGGTGGCCAGGGCCATCGGAATGCCCTGTGCCACGCAGTTGAGCACCAGTGCTTCGGCTCCCGGCATCGGCCGGGCACCGGGCAGGAGTTGATCGGCCAGGGGCTGGCGCACGGCCAGCAGGGCATCGCTTCCGGGAGATGCGCCCGTGCCGCTTTGAATCCAGAGGCACACCTGCTCGGCGCAATCGGGTCGGCGCCGGCCCCGCAGGCTCCGCAACTGGCTGGCGTCCAGATCACAGCCGAAGTGGGTCGCGGCCTCCTTCCAGGCGCGGGCCTGCAGCGGCTCGGTGTCGAGCAGGACCCCGTCGAGATCGAACAGACAGGCAGCAGGGGAGCCCATACCCCCATCCTGCAGCAAGGCCAGGGGGGCGGTCCATCACGACGTCCCGTTACATGGCGGCATCCGCAGGCAGCGCCGCCGGCAGGGGCTGGGTTGAATGGTCCACAGCTCCTCAGCCTTGCTGCAGCACCATGTCTGATGTCACCACGGGCGCGACGATCGAATCGGTGCTTCAGGAGCAGCGCGTGTTCGCGCCGCCCCAGGCTCTCTCTGAATCGGCTCGCATCGGCTCCCTCGAGGCCTACCGGGAGCTCTGCGCCAAGGCCGACTCCGATCCGGATGGCTTCTGGGGGGATCTGGCTCGCAGTGAACTGCACTGGTTCGAGCCATTTCATACGGTGTTGGATTGGAGCACCCCACCCTTTGCCCGCTGGTTTGAGGGGGGTACCACCAACCTCAGCTTCAATTGCCTCGATCGCCATCTAACGGGCCCCCGCGCCGAGAAGACGGCCCTGATCTGGGAGGGGGAGCCCGGTGACACCCGCACCTTCACCTATCGCCAGCTTCACGCGGAGGTGTGTCAAGCCGCCAATGCCCTCAAGGCCCTTGGCATCGGCAAGGGCGACCTGGTGGCCCTTTACATGCCGATGGTCCCAGAGGCCGCCATCGCCATGCTGGCCTGTGCTCGCATCGGCGCCCCCCACTCGGTGGTGTTCGGCGGTTTTTCGGCCGATGCCCTGCGAGATCGCCTGATCGATGGCCAGGCCAAGGCCGTCATCACCGCCGATGGGGGCTTCCGCAAGGACAAGCCCGTGCCCCTCAAGCCAGCCGTGGATGAGGCCCTGGCTGCCCATGGCGGTGCCCCTTCCGTGGAGCATGTGCTGGTGGTGCGTCGGCTGGCTGGGGCCGGTGGCGACTGCGCCATGCAGGCCGGCCGTGACCACTGGTGGCACGCGCTGGTGGAGGGCCAGAGCGCTGAGTGCGCCGCGGAACCGATGGCCAGTGAAGACCGCCTGTTTGTGCTCTACACCTCCGGGTCCACCGGGAAGCCCAAGGGGGTGGTGCACACCACCGCCGGCTACAACCTCTGGGCCCACCTCACCTTCCAGTGGATCTTCGACATCCGTGAGGACGACATCCACTGGTGCACCGCCGACGTGGGTTGGATTACCGGCCACAGCTACATCGTGTACGGCCCGCTCTCCAACGGCGCCACCACGGTGATGTACGAGGGGGCACCACGCCCCAGCAAGCCTGGTGCGTTCTGGGATGTGATCCAGAAGCACCGATGCACGATTTTCTACACGGCCCCCACCGCGATCCGGGCCTTTATGAAGAGCGGCCGCGACGTGCCTGATCAATACGACATGCGTTCCCTGCGCATCCTTGGCACCGTGGGAGAGCCCATCAACCCCGAGGCTTGGATGTGGTATCGCGATGTTATCGGCGGCGATCGCTGCCCGGTGATCGATACCTGGTGGCAGACCGAGACCGGTGGCGTCATGATCAGCCCCCTGCCGGGAGCCACTCCCACCAAGCCCGGCTCCTGCACCCTGCCCCTGCCGGGGATCGCTGCCGACGTGGTCGATCTGCAGGGTGTCTCCCAGGTGGCGGACTCAGGCGGCTACCTGGCCGTGCGCCGTCCCTGGCCCGGGATGATGCGAACCGTCCACGGTGACCCCGATCGCTTCCGCAAGAGTTATTGGGAGGAAATTCGCCCGGCCGATGGCAGCCACCTCTACTTTGCTGGCGATGGCGCCCGTCGCGATGTCGACGGCTACTTCTGGGTGATGGGCCGCGTGGATGACGTGATCAATGTGAGTGGTCACCGCCTGGGCACGATGGAGATCGAGAGCGCGCTGGTGAGTCACCCCACCGTGGCTGAGGCGGCCGTGGTGGGCCGGCCCGACGACCTCAAAGGCGAGGCCATCGTCGCCTTCGTCACCCTGGAGAGTGGACGCAGCGGGGATGAGGCCCTGATCGCCGAGTTGCGCAGCCACGTGGCCAAGGAGATCGGCCCGATTGCCAAACCCGATGAGATCCGCTTCACCGATGCCCTGCCCAAGACCCGCAGCGGCAAGATCATGCGGCGCATCTTGCGAGCCCTCGCCGATGGCCAGGAGGTGAGTGGCGACACCAGTACCCTGGAGGATCGCTCCGTGCTGGATGCCCTGCGGGTTTAGGTCTGGCTGTGGTCAGTTCTCCTGTCAGGGGGGAGGAGCCAGCGATCAATCGTGTCGGCGATCCGCTCCAGGGCTCGCTGGCGGCTGGGATCGTCAGCCCAGTTGCCCAGCAGGTTTTGGCGTAGACCAGCGCTGGCCGGCGCGAGATGATCTCCCGGCAGTTCAGTGAGCTGGCTGCTGTCCGCGTCTCGGGATTGCAGCACCCCCAGGAGCCGGCTGCTCTGGTCGATCCGATCGCGCTGGAACCGCACCAGCAGGTTGCGCGGTTGCCGATAGCTGCGGGCCACCTGCAGGAGGGTGTCCTCCGGGGACGGACTGAATTCACTGCGAAAGTTGAACTGCTGCCCCAGTTCCGCCAGCAGGGGCACGGAGCGCTCGGCTGAGAAGTTGTTGAAGCTCAGTGCCACCAGTCCGTCGCAGGCACGGCCGCCGTCGGGGGCTAGCAGGTGGAGCTTGCAGCCCAAGCTGTGGCCGAGCCGTAGCAGGGGTTCGGCGAGGTCCCCATCCCGCAGTTGGCGAAAACGCCGCCAGGCAGTGTTGGCCTGATCCTGGTGGTCGAAGCCGGGCACGTAACTCCAGGCCCGGATCCGCCAGCCTCGGGAAGCGAGGGCTTCCAGCAGGCGCCGGTAACTGAGCTGGGGGGTGGCTGCCAGATAGCTGCCACCGATGAACTCGATGGTGCCGCGGGCGC
>JBEEKG010000006.1:0-11082 GCA_041168785.1 Cyanobacteriota bacterium | reverse complement strand
GCCAGCCAGGGGCGTCCATCGCGGCGAAACACCAGGGTGGGGGTCATCGAACTGAGGGGGCGTTTGCCGGGGGCAATGGCATTGGCCGCTCCCTGCACCAGGCCATAGGCATTGGCCGCTCCGGGCTTGGCGGTGAAGTCGTCCATCTCGTTGTTGAGCAAGAAACCGGCGCCGGGGACGCTGATGCCACTGCCGTAGGCGAAGTTGAGCGTGGTGGTGAGGGCCACCAGCCCCCCCTGGCGATCGGCCACCGACAGATGGGTGGTGTTGGTGCCACCGGAGCTGGGGGCCTCAGCGGCCAACTCGGCGGCCGGACGATGGCGATCGCTGCGGATGCGGGCACGCTGGCTGGTGGCATAGGCCGGGCTGAGCAGGCGCTCCAGGGGCATGGCCACCTGATCGGGATCACCGAGCCAGTGGTTGCGATCGCGGTAGGCGAGGTTCATCGCCTCCACCATCCGATGCAAGCTGGCGGCGCCGTTGAGACCGAGCTCCGCCAGGGGTATGGGCTCCAGCACCTGGAGCAGCTGCACCAGGGTGACGCCACCGCCGCTGGGGGGCGGCATGGTGAGCACCGGATGGCCGTGGAAGCGCACCTGCAAGGGCCGCACCAACTGGGCCCGGTAGCCATTGAGATCGGCATGGCGAATCAGCCCGCCCCGTTGGCGCATCAACGTCACCAGAGCCTGGGCAATCGGCCCCTGGTAGAAACCCCGCTCTCCCTGATCGGCGAGACGTTGCAGCGTTGCCCCCAGCAAAGGCTGACGGAACAGGGCTCCGGGGCTCAGCGGGCGTGCCAGAAAGAGTTGTGTGGAAGTGGGGTCGGCCTGGAGCAACGGTGCCGCCTGCCGCAGGGAATCGGCCAGCTCCTTGCCCACGGGGAACCCCTGCTGGGCCAGGCGAATGGCCGGTGCCAGCACGGCGGCCCGCGGCAGCCGGCCATAGCAGCGCTGGGCGAGCAGCAGGCCGGCGGGCGTGCCGGGCACCGCCACGCTCAAGGGGCTACGGGTGGCCCGCTGGCGGTCAACCTCACCATCAGGGGCTAGGAACATCCCAGCCGTGGCGGCCAAAGGAGCGGTTTCGCGGAAGTTCACCGCCACCGCCGTGCCTCGGCCCACCCGGATCTCCGCTGCCGCCAGACAGCCGCGGGCCGCGGCCGGAGAGGGACCCGGCAACCAGAGCACCAAAAAACCACCACCGCCCAGATTCCCAGCCTGGGGCAGGGTCACGGCCAGGGCGAAGGCCGTGGCCACCGCCCCATCCACCGCATTCCCCCCTCGGGCGAGCACGGCCGCCCCCACGCGGGAGGCCAGCTGCTCCTGGCTGGCCACCATGCCCCCAGGCGACCACTGGCTGTGAAAGCGCTGGCTGCGTTCCTGCAACACATCGGCACGCACTGGCCCCGCCAGTACCAGCCCCAAGCCCAGCAGCGGTCTCCATCCGTTCATGGGCAGGGAGGTGGTGCTCCAGCGGGCACCCCGTACCCGCCGCCGCCCGGGGTTTCGATGCAAAGGGCCTCACCGGCCTGCAGCTCGAGCTCACAGGAGCCTTCCAGCTGACGGATCGAGCCATCCGGCCCGATCCAGCTGTTGCGGCCGCAGGCTCCGGGCAAGCCGCCGGCCAAACCCGCCGGCGGCACCCGGCGCGAACCGGAGATCAGGGCTGCAGTCACGGGCTCAAGGAAGCGCAACTGCCGCACCACGCCATCACCACCGCGGAAGGAGCCGGCTCCCCCCGAACCCATGCGAATCGCAAACTGCTCAAGCCGCACCGGAAACCGCGATTCCAGGATTTCCGGATCGGTGAGGCGGGAATTGGTCATGTGGCTCTGAACCGCCGAAGCCCCCGCATAGCCCGTATCCGCCAAGCCAACGGGACCCGGCCGGATCCCGGCACCGGTGCCGCCGCAGATGGTTTCGTAGTACTGGCAGTGGGCATTGCCGAAGCTGAGGTTGTTCATCGTGCCCTGGGCCGCCGCCTGGATCCCCAGGGCAGCGAACAGGGCGTTGGCCGCCGCCTGGGAGATCTCCACATTGCCGGCGACGACCGCCGCGGGCGGCCGGGGACAGAGCAGGGATCCCTCAGGAACGATCAGGTCGATGGGCTCGAAACAGCCGGCATTGAGCGGGATGGCCTCCCCCACCAGGCAACGGAACACGTAGAGCACCACCGCCTTGGTCACGGCCAGAGGGGCATTGAGATTGCCGTCGTGCTGGGGAGAGGTGCCGCTGAAATCCACCCGGGCCCGGCGTGCGCCGGCATCGATCTGCACCGCCACCTGGATCTGACCGCCATGGTCAAGCTCCACCCGGGCCTGGCCGCTGCGCAGCCCCCCCATGGCCCGAGCCACCGCCTCCGCGGCATGGGCCTGCACATGGGCCATGTAGGCCTGCACCTCGATCAGCCCATGGCGGTCGATCAGGCGGGCGAGCTCCCCAACCCCCAGGCGGTTGGCCGCCACCTGGGCCTGGAGGTCGGCGAGCAATTGGTCAGGGTTACGCACCGGATGGCACCCCGCAGCAAGGCGTTGCCGCCAGCTGGCCTCATCGAAGCCGCCATCGGTGAGGAACAGAACGTTGTCGAGCAGCAGGCCCTCGTCAGCGATGGTGCGGCTGAAGGCCGGCATCGAACCGGGGGTGATGCCCCCCACATCAGCGTGGTGACCGCGCGACGCCACAAAGAACAGGGGGCCGCCCCCTGGCTCCGGGCCGAACAGGGGCGTGATGGCCGTGATGTCCGGCAGATGGGTGCCCCCGTTGTAGGGGTTGTTGGAGAGCACCACATCCCCTGGAGCCAGGGGGCGGCGATCGCCGCAGGCGATGGCTGCCAGCAGGCTGGCCACGCTCTCCCCCATCGACCCCAGGTGCACGGGAATGTGGGGTGCATTGGCCACGAGCCTGCCGCTGGCATCGAACAGGGCGCAGGAGAAATCGAGCCGTTCGCGGATGTTCACCGAACGGGCGCTCTGTTGCAGCCGCACCCCCATCTGCTCAGCAATGGCGGAGAAGCGGTGGTTGTAGAGCTGCAGCAGGGTGGGATCGGGCCGGGGCACACCACTGGCTTGCGTGACACCTGCTTGCCTGACACCTGCTTGCGTGGAACTGGCGTCCGTCTCACCGGATGCGAGCGCCTCGGCAGGGCGTGGAGCCACCTCGATCACCAGCCGCTCCAGCAGCAGCGCCCCATCCGCCATCACGGTGGCCTGCCATCCGGGCTCCAGCACGGTGGTGGTGGTGAGGTCCACCACCAGGGCCGGCCCCTCCAGCCGCTGCTGCGGCATGAGCTGGCCTCGGCGCCACAGAGGCACGGGCTGCCAACCAGCCTCCTGGCCCAGCCACAGGGGTGTGGTTGCAGCCCCGGCCCTGGCCGCGTCAGATCGGGCGGCCTCCGCCAGAACCCGCTGAGCAGACGCATCCGGCGGCGTCCCTGGCGCCACCTCTACCAGCAGCCGCTCCACGATCCAGTGCTCCCCGCTGGGGCAGGTGCCGTAGCGCTGACGATGGCTCCCTGAGATGGCCCGCAGGAGCGCCTCCACCGTGGCGGCATCGTTGGGCTGGTCCGGGGACCAAGCCACCTCCAGCCCTTGCTCCCGACCGGCGGCCCGAATCTCCAGACGCATTCCGATCCGAAGAGGGTCCTCTCCGGATCCAGCCCCCACGGGCAGCTCCCCCACGGCCTGGCGCAGCAACGCGGCAGCACGGTTGCGCAACACCGGCAAGGCGGCGGCCTCCAGGGGCAGGCGCGGCGAACACTCGAGCAACAGCCGCTGCTCGGCCATGCCGAGGCCGTAGGCCGACAGCACCCCGGCCAGGGGATGGAGCAACACCCGCTGCAGGCCCAGCAGCTCGGCCAGCCGGCAAGCGTGTTGGCCGCCGGCCCCGCCATAGCTCACCAGCAACGCCTCGCGCAGGTCATGGCCGCGCTGGATGGAGATGCGGCGCACCGCTTCCGCCATCGTCTCGATGGCGATCTGCAGGGCTCCCTCGGCCACCCGCTCGGGTGTGATTCCCGGTGCCAACGCCGCCATGGAGGCCGCCAGGGCAGCAAAGCAGCGCCGCACGGCCTCGCCATCGGCGGGTTGGTTAGCGCTAGGGCCGAACATCGCCGGCAGGGCCTCAACCGGCAAGCGGCCCAGCAACACGTTGGCATCGGTGATCGTGGCCGGACCTCCGCGGCGGTAGGCCGCCGGCCCCGGATCCGCCCCGGCTGAGGCTGGCCCCACCAGCAGGCGCTGGCCATCGAAATGCAGGATCGAACCGCCACCGACCGCCACCGTGTGGATCGGCAGCATCGGAGCCTGCAGCTGCAAGCCCACGATCTCCGTGGTGGGGCTGCGCTCCCAGGCCAGATCACCGTGCCGGCCATCGAAATGGAACACATCCGTGGAGGTGCCCCCCATGTCGAAACCGACGATCGGCTGGGGCGGCGATCCGGCTGCCTCTAACACCTGGAGCCCCACGGACACCGCGCCCACCATGCCCCCTGCCGGCCCCGAGAGAATCGTGTCCTTGGCCAGCAGGGCCTCCGGAGCCGCCAGGGTGCCGCTGGAGCGCATCACCTGCAGGCGCGTGGCTGGGCCCAGGGCCTGCTGCACCTGGTGGAGATAACGGCCCAGCACCGGTGCTACCGCCGCCTCCACCAGAGCGGTCTGGCCCCGGGGCACGAGCCGGGGCCGGCCACTGAGCCGGTGGGACAGCACCACGGCCTCAAAGCCGAGGGGCTCCAGCCACGCGCCCAGCTGCAGCTCGTGAGAGGGATTGCAGGTGCTGTGCAGCAAGGCAACGGCGCAGGTGGTGTAGCCATCGGCCTGGGCTTGCCGCAGCTGCTGGTGGAGATCGTCAGCGCAGTGGAGTGGTTCCAATTCGGACCCATCGGCCGCCAGGCGCCCGACCACCTCCAGCACCCGCACCGTCAGGGGATGGGGCCGCTCGATCTCGAGGGCAAAGAGGTCGGGGCGGTGCTGGTCGCCAATGGTGAGCAGATCGGCCAAGCCGCGGTTGATCAGCAGGACCACACCGGCGCCGCGCCCCTCCAGGAGGGCATTGGTGGCCACGGTGGTGCCCAGCCGCACCTCGTCCACCAGGCCGGCGGGCAGGGGTGTGGCCGACGCCGAACGCGAAACGGGCACCAGGCTGGGCTCCAGACCAAGCACCTGCCGGATGGCCCGAACCGCCGGATCGCCGGAGCACTCGGGCTGCACCGACAGCACCTTGTGCACCACCAGATCACCGGCTGGGCTGCGGCCCACCACATCGGTGAAGGTGCCGCCGCGATCAATCCAGAATCGCCAACCCGCCACTCAGCGGTAGTTCTCAAACTGCAGGGGCACCTCGACGTCCTGGGCCTTGAGCAGGCTGATGGCCTGCTGCAGATCGTCCTTGTTCTTACCGGTGATCCGCAGGCTCTCGCCCTGGATCGACACGGTGACCTTCTTGAGCTCATCGCGCACGGTTTTGCTGAGCTGCTTGGCCAGCTCCTGGCTGAGGCCCTTGCGCAGCTTCACCACCTGCTTCACCCGGTTGCCGCCCACGGCCTCGGGGGTTTGGAAGTCGAAGATCTTGAGCGAGAGATTGCGCTTGGTGGCCTTCTGGCGCAGGACATCCTCCACAGCCTGGAGCGTCATGTCGCTGGCGGTGGTGATGGTGAGGCTGGTTTCCTCCACCTCGATCTCGGTGTTCGAGTCCTTGAGGTCGTAGCGCTGACCGACATCGCGGCGCACCTGATCGATCGTGTTGACCAGCTCCTGGCGATCGAAATCACTCACCACATCAAAGGAATAGGTGTCGGCCATGGGGCTGGTCGGTCTGGGCGGGAACGTCTGCGGATCGTAGATGCGGCCTGCCAACCTGGAGCGATCGTCCGCTCAGCCAGTCGCCATGACCGCCGCCCTCGCCCCATTTGCCTGGTCGTTGCTGCTGGCCGCCGGCGTGGTGGTGTTCAGCACCGTGCCCCTGGGGGCCGCCCGATCCCAGGCCAACTTCCAAATGGCCGACCTGGCCGCACCGCGGGCGATGTTCGAGCGCCTGCCGGACTGGGGCAAGCGGGCCGCCTGGGCTCACCAGAACTGCTTTGAGGCGTTCACCCTGCACGCCCCGGCGAGCCTGCTCTGCCTGCTGGCGGGGGTGACGAGCCCAGTGGCCCTGGCCGCCGCCTGGATTCATCCGGCCCTTCGCCTGGCCTACATCGGCATGTACGTGGTCAACAAGCCGCCGCTGCGCGGGCTCTGCTGGGCCGGTGGCCTGGTGTGCACGGGCGTGCTCTACGCCGAGGGGCTGAAGGCGGTGCTGGGGGGCTGAGTTCAGCTGGCAGCGGGCTTAGTCGAAGAACATGACGCTGACCACCTTGCCCATGTCCTCGGCCACACGGCAGCTGGCCAGCAGGGTCTCGCTGTCGTGGAAGGCGTAGCAGATCAGCTGGTCACACCGGCTGATGATGTCCTGGTTGCAGAGGCTGCTGGCCATCGGCAGGGGGAGCTCGTCGTGCTCGGGCTTCTCCACCAGATGCAGCACCCGTTCGAGCTGGTCGCGGGATTCACCTGGCTGACGATCCAGGCTTTGGGGCAGCAACACGGTGAGCCGGGCCGGATCGATGTCCAGCACGCTGCGAATCACCGCCGCATTGACCCCCTGCGCTCCAGACGTGATCAGGTTGTGGCCCTCCTGGGCCAGGGAGCGGGCCACCAGTTCCACCAGATGGATCGACACCACCGGCACGTGGCGGCTGCCAAGGATGGCGATGCGCCGCTTGCTCCGGTCCTGAAGCATGGCCAGCTCCTGGGCAAGGGTGTCGATCCGATCGAGTGCCGGAAAATCAAGGGACCGGGTCACCAGTAGCCGCCAGCCTGCCCTTTGAAACTAGCAGCGTTATTTAGCCAGCGCGGGCAACTGCAACCGGGCGAACAGCCGCGTGAAATCGCAATGCTCTTCCACCAACCGGAAAGCAAAGCTGGCCTTCACCACCTCGTGCAGCCGCACGTGACCAAAGGCCTGCTCAATCACCTCCACGGTGGTGAGGGTGTCGTGCTCCACCTTCAGCAGAGGCACCTCCAGCTCCTCGGCCCGGTTGAGCAGCTGGGGCAGGGGATCTCCGGCTCCAGTGAGAATCAGACACTGGGTGGAGGCCTCGAGGGCTGCCAGCTGGATGTCGGTGCGATCGGCGCCCGTCACCACCGCCATGTTGCGGCGGCGGCGGAAAAACTCCATCGCCGAATTGACATTCATGGCACCGATCGAAAGGGTTTCCACGAGCAGATCGAGCCGCTCGGGGCAGCACAGCACCTCAGCCCCCAAGCGCAGCGCCAGCTCCTCCACCGTGACGCTGCGCAGCAGGGGGCTCTGGGGCATGACGCCGAGCACCGGTAGCCCCAGCCCTTCCAGGGCCGGCAACAGCTCGGCGCAGAGCTGGGGCACCAGATCCGGATTGACGGCATTGAGCACCACCCCGGCCAGGTTGTCGCCCAGCTGGGCCTGGGCCGCCAACAGGGGATCAATGCTGCAGCTGTCTGTCCACGGGTGCACCAGCAGCACTGGAGCGTGCAGCTCCTGGGCCAGCTGGCCCAGGCTGAGCCCGTACAACAGGCCCTCGTGGAGGCTTCCGGCAGCCTCGAGCAAGGTCACGCCATCGGGGGCTGCCTCCAACTGCTGCCGCAACAGGGGAAAGCCTGCCCCAGGCTCCAGATTCCCCTGCAACAGCCGCTGCTGGGCTGTAGCCGCATCCAGCACGTGCAAGGAGGGAATCAGATGCGACTCCGGCAGCCCCAGGGTGGCGCCGATGAAGCGCACGTCCGCATCCAAGAGGGCAGAGGAACTGGACTGGGCCCCGGGCGCATCCAGACTGGTCGCCAGGGGCTTCCCGAAGCGCACCGGCACGCCCAGGCGGCTGAGCTGGCGGGCCAGCCCCAGCACCACGGCAGATTTTCCACTGAAGGATTCGCAGGAGCCGATCAGCAAGGTGGGGGCCATCGGTCAACCTCGCTGGGGGGCGTCTTGAGGCGAAATTTAGGCGGCGCTCGCCACCGGTTCGGTGGCCAGGGGGGGCTGGCCCAACAGCAGCCAGCGCCAAAAACTGGGCGGCAACTCCTGGCCCTGCCGATCCATCAACCATTGCACCAACTGATGACAGGGGAGGGCAAAGGCGTAGGTCACCTGGGGAAGGTCTGGGAAAAGGAGATTGCAGTGGAGGAGTTCCTGGGGAGCCGTCTCGCCACTCCAGCTCAGCCGCAGGGCATGGCTGCGTCCACCCTGCAGCTGGCGCAAGCCCGTCCAGTGACCAATCAGAAGAATGGCCAGGGCGTCTTCCAGGGACACCTGAGGCCCCAGCCCACCGCAGTAAGGGGCGAACAGCGGCACCAGCGGGGCCACTGCCTGAGACGTGTCCAGATCAGCGGAGATGCCATCAGCCATGCAGGAGGCAGATGCGGCGGCGGGACTGCTTCATGCTGGCGCGTCGGTCGCTCTTTGCGCCAGGGTCATGGTCACATTTGATGGGAGCAGCGGTGCAATCACCGTTGCAATTACCGGCGCCAGCGGCAGCTTTGGGCAGGCCCTGCTGCGGGCCTGGTCACGCCAACCCGCCAACGGGCAGAGCACCCAGCTCGTGGCCCTGACCAGCGGCCAACGCCCCCTCGACCTGCGCGATGCCGCCGGCAAGGCGATCCCGGTGGAGCAGGCGACCTGGCAGATCGGCCAGGAAAGCGCCCTGCGTCCCCTGCTAGAGCGTGTTGACGTGCTGGTGCTCAACCACGGCATCAACCACCAGCAGGCCCGCAGCCGTGAGGCCACCGACCTGGCCCTGGAGGTGAATGCCCTTAGCAGTTGGCGTCTGTTGGAGCTGTTCGCCGACGTGGTGCGACAACGCCCCGCCGCCGGGCGCCCCCGACCGGAGGTGTGGATCAACACGTCGGAGGCGGAAATCCAACCGGCGTTCAGCCCGCTCTACGAGCTGAGCAAACGGCTGCTGGGCAACCTGGTGAGCCTGCGGGCCCTGGATCTGGGCGGGGCCTCCGGAGCGCTACGCATCCGCAGGCTGGTGCTCGGGCCCTTCCGCTCAGCCCTCAACCCCATCGGCCTGATGGGAGCGGACTTTGTCGCTGCCCAGGTGCTGGCCCAGGCCCGGTTGGGCTGCAACCTGATCATCGTCACCCCCAACCCCCTCACCTACGTGCTGATGCCGCTCCACACGCTGGGGCGATGGCTGTATTTCAAAGCGCTGACCCGGGCCTGAACCCAGGACGCGCCCTAAAAATTACGGTCGGTGAGGATCTCGCAGCCGTCACTAGTAACCGCAATGGTGTGCTCCCACTGGGCCGACCAGCTGCCGTCGACGGTCACCACCGTCCAGCGATCCTTGAGGGTGCGGCAGGCCTTGCTGCCGGCATTGAGGATCGGTTCCACCGCCAGGGTCATGCCTGGGCGCAACTTCATATTCGGCAGATCCCGGGTGCGGAAGTTGAACACCGAGGGCTCCTCATGCAGGTTGCGGCCCACGCCGTGGCCGGTGTAGTCCTCCACCACCGCATAGCCATGGGCCTCCACGTGGTCCTGAACGGCTCCGGCGATGTCGAGCAGGGTGTTGCCCGCCTTGATCTGGGCCAGGCCCTTCATCAACGATTCCTGGGCGACCCGGCAGAGGGTCTGGGCCTCCTCGGTGGCGTCCTCACCCACGCACAGGCTCACGCAGCTGTCGCCGTGATAGCCATCGAAATAGGCACCCGTATCGATTTTCACCAGGTCACCGGCCTGAATCACCCGCTTGCTGCTCGGAATGCCGTGAACCACCTCGTTGTTGATCGAGGCGCAGATGCTGGCGGGGAACCCGTGGTAGCCCTTGAAGCTGGGCGTGGCCCCCATCTCGCGTATGCGCTTTTCAGCATGGCGGTCGAGGTCGCCGGTGGTCATACCAGGGGCCGCCAACTCGAGGAGCTCGCGCAGCACCGTGGCCACGATGCGGCTCGCGCGGCGCATGGTGTCGATTTCGCGGGCGCTCTTGATCTCCACCCCCCGACGGCTTTTCTGAATGCGCGGGCCGGTTTCGAGCGCCGTGGAGGCGGCGGCTGGGGATGCCTTGGTGCTGGCCAGCAGATCGGCAAACAGATTCATGCTGGTGGCGCCGGCAGCGTTTGAAACGGCAGAAGGTCAAACTACCAACGGGAGTGGAACGCCGTGGGCAGGCCTATGGGTGCCGCATTCAGTGGGGTGTCACCTGAGCCGGTACACTGGCTGTTTGGCCAGGCGTCGCGGAGCTGAGATGGCAACGGAGTCGACAGACAATCAAGCCGTGAACCCGGCAGAGGCAGAGACCGAAACGGTTGCTGCAGCCACGGCCGTGCAGGAGAAGCCGGATGCGGCAAAGGCCAGCGGGACGAAGGCCACCACCGGCAAACTCAGCGCCCAGGAGCTGATCCGTGCGTTTGAGGCGGAGCAGCTCAAGGACGAACTCCCCGAGATCTACGTGGGTGACACCGTCAAGGTGGGCGTCCGGATCCGTGAGGGCAACAAGGAGCGCGTGCAGCCCTACGAGGGCGTGGTGATTGCCAAACGCCATGGCGGGCTCAACGAGACCATCACGGTGCGCCGCATCTTCCAGGGCATCGGCGTGGAGCGGGTCTTCATGCTGCACAGCCCCCAGGTGGCTTCCGTGAAAGTGGAGCGCCGCGGTAAGGTGCGTCGGGCGAAGCTTTTCTACCTGCGCGATCGTGTGGGTAAAGCCACGCGGGTCAAGCAGCGCTTCGATCGCTGAGATCTTTCCCGCGTCACCGCACGCTCTCGGGCTTCTTTCTTCAGAAAGTCTTTTCTCGAGAGCGCTGTACTGACGCACGGATCTCATGTTTACGGGGGCATCGGCCTTGCGCCGTTAGTTCAGTTGGTAGAACGCAGGTCTCCAAAACCTGATGTCGGGGGTTCAAGTCCTCCACGGCGCGTTCGATGCCCCAACTTGCAGTTTCCTGGTTCCGAGGATGGAGTTGGATCTACAACCCGGGGATGTGGTCAAAGTGCTCGAATCAGCAGCCTTGGGCTGGGTTCGAGCACGGGTGATCCGGGTCAAATCGGGTGGTCGCGTGGTCGTGCAAAGCGACCAGGGTCG
>JBEEKG010000005.1:0-4056 GCA_041168785.1 Cyanobacteriota bacterium | reverse complement strand
CGCGGGGTTGCCGGAGCTGATCCAGTTGCGGCGCCACATTCACCGCCATCCCGAGCTCAGCGGCCACGAGCAGCAGACCGCTGCCCTGGAGGCCGGGGAGCTGCGCCGCTGGGGCTGGCAGGTGCGGGAGGGCGTCGGCCGTACGGGCGTGGTGGCCGAACTAGGGCCGCAGCGGGGCGCCGATGGCCGGCCCTCGCCCCTGGTGGCCCTGCGGGTGGACATGGATGCCCTGCCGGTGGAGGAGCGCACCGGCCTCGATTACGCCTCCACCCAGCAGGGCCTCATGCATGCCTGTGGCCACGACCTGCACACCGCGGTGGGGCTGGGGGTGGCGCGGCTGCTCGCCGGGTTGGCTGAGCGCGCCCCCGAGCGGCTCACGGCCAGGGTGCGGCTGCTGTTCCAGCCCGCGGAGGAAACGGCCCAGGGCGCAGCCTGGATGAAGGCCGATGGCGCCATGGAGGGGGTGGATGCCCTGTTCGGCGTGCACGTGTTTCCCAGCCTGCCGGCGGGCACGATCGGCGTGCGCAGCGGCAGCCTCACTGCGGCGGCGGGGGAGCTGGAGGTGGAGGTGCTCGGCGAGGGCGGCCACGGCGCCCGGCCCCACCAGAGCACGGATGCCATCTGGATTGCGGCCCGGGTGGTGAGCGGCCTGCAGGAGGCGATCAGCCGCCGCCTCGATGCCCTCCACCCGGTGGTGGTGAGCTTCGGCCGGATCGAGGGCGGCAAGGCCTTCAACGTGATCGCCGACCACGTGCGTCTGCTGGGCACGGTGCGTTGCCTGGACACGGACGTGCACGCCCAGCTGCCGGGCTGGATTGAAGACACCGTGCAGGCTCTCTGTCAGGGCCATGGCGGCGAGGCTCGGGTGCGCTACCGGGTGATTTCGCCGCCGGTGCACAACGATTCAGCCCTCACCGAACTGGTGGCTGAAGCCGCGGTGGAACTGCTAGGCCGCTCCCAGGTGCAGTGGCTGGAGCAGCCGTCGCTCGGCGCTGAGGATTTCGCCCACTTGCTCGAGGACACCCGCGGCACGATGTTTCGGCTCGGTGTGGCGGGGCCGCAGGGCTGCACGCCCCTGCACAGCAACACCTTTGCCCCCGATGAGGCGGCCCTGCCGGTGGGCATCCAGGTGCTCACCTGGAGTCTGCTGCGCTGGATGGAGCGGCGGCCATGAGACAACGGCCCTGGCTGCGGGGATGGCTGGCGCTGGCCTCGCCCCTGCTGATCCTGCTGGCCCTGCTGGTGTTGCTGCAGCGCCGCGGCGTCGACCGCTTGCCGGCTTTGCCAGCGCTGCTGATCGGCACGGGCCTGCTGGTTACCAGTGCCCTGGGCCGCCGGCGGCGGCGGCGGGAGTTGCTGGCGGCCCTGCGCCACGATGGAGGGGTATGACCAACCCCTCCCCCGATCTGGCCGCCCTGCGCGACGCCATCATCTCCGGCGATCCCAGCCGGGCCATGCCTGCCCTGGTGGGCCTGCGGGAGGTGCCGGTGGATCAGGCCGTGCCGCTGTTGCTGCTGGGGCTGGAGCAGGGGATCTTCATGGTGCGCTCGCTCAGCTGTGCCGGTCTGGGCGTGAAGCAGAGCGAGGAGGGCTGGCAGGCCCTGGTGAATGCCGTCCAACACGACGAGGATGCCAATGTGCGGGCGGAAGCCGCCAACTCCCTGGTGAGCCACTCCCTGGAGCGGGCCTGGACCCTGCTGCGGGAGGTGTTTGCGGCCGACCAGCAGTGGCTGGTGCGCTGCAGCATTCTTTCCGCCTTGGCCGAGCAGCCCACCATTGATCCGGCCTGGTTGCTGGAGCTGGCGGCGATGGCCATCAGCGACGCCGACGGCACCGTGCGGGTGGGTGGGGCCGAGATCCTGGGCCGCCTGGTGCACGACCACAGCGATGGCCAGGCCCGAGCCCTGCTGCAACAGCTTCAGGCTGACACCGACCACCGGGTGGTGGCCGCGGCACTGAACGGGTTGCAGGGCTGAGCCCCAGCCGGTTTCGGCCTTGCTAGGTTTCGTTTGTCACTAGGGGTGCCCCGCTGCCGGCCCAATCCGCCGTGCAGCCTCGGGCTGAGATCACACCCTCCGAACCTGATCCGGGTCATGCCGGCGCAGGGAAGTGGAAACGAACTCGGCTCGGCTCTGGACCCCCTCCGCCCACGGGCGGACCCTGTTCTTCGCCACAGCCCGTCATGCGCAGCGCCTGGATCGAGAAGCGTCGCGGCACCGCGAACTATTCCCAGATGCATTACGCCCGCCAGGGCGTGGTGACCGAAGAGATGGCCTTCGTCGCCCAGCGGGAAAACCTGCCCGAATCGCTGGTGATGGAGGAGGTGGCGCGGGGCCGGATGATCATCCCTGCCAACATCAACCACCCCAACCTGGAGCCGATGGCGATCGGCATCGCCAGCCGCTGCAAGGTGAACGCCAACATCGGCGCCTCCCCCAATGCTTCCGATCTGGATGAGGAGGTGGCCAAGCTGCGCCTGGCGGTGAAATATGGCGCCGACACGGTGATGGATCTCTCCACCGGCGGCGTGAATCTCGATGAGGTGCGCACGGCGATCATCAACGCGTCGCCGGTGCCGATCGGCACGGTGCCCGTGTATCAGGCGCTCGAGAGCGTGCATGGCTCCATCGAGAAGCTCGATGCCGACGACTTCCTGCACATCATTGAGAAGCACTGCCAGCAAGGGGTCGATTACCAGACGATCCACGCCGGCTTGTTGATTGAGCACCTGCCGCTGGTGAAGGGTCGCATCACCGGCATCGTGAGCCGGGGTGGCGGGATCCTGGCCCAGTGGATGCTGTATCACCACAAACAGAATCCCCTGTTCACCCATTTCGATGACATCATCGAAATCTTCAAGCGCTACGACTGCACCTTCTCGTTGGGCGATTCGCTGCGGCCGGGTTGCCAGCACGACGCCTCCGATGCCGCCCAGCTGGCTGAGCTGAAAACCCTGGGCCAGCTCACCCGCCGCGCCTGGGAGCACGACATCCAGGTGATGGTGGAGGGTCCGGGCCATGTGCCGATGGATCAGATCGAGTTCAACGTGAAAAAGCAGATGGAGGAGTGCAGTGAGGCACCCTTCTATGTGCTGGGTCCGCTGGTGACCGACATTGCCCCCGGTTACGACCACATCACCAGCGCCATTGGCGCGGCCATGGCCGGTTGGTATGGCACAGCGATGCTTTGCTACGTGACCCCGAAGGAGCACCTGGGCTTGCCCAACGCCGAAGATGTGCGTGAAGGCCTGATCGCCTACAAGATCGCTGCCCACGCTGCCGACATCGCCCGCCATCGCCCCGGCGCCCGCGACCGCGACGACGAACTCAGCCGCGCCCGCTACGCCTTCGATTGGAACAAGCAGTTTGATCTCTCGCTCGATCCTGAGCGAGCCCGCGAGTATCACGACGAAACCCTGCCGGCCGACATCTACAAGCAGGCTGAGTTTTGCTCGATGTGCGGGCCCAAGCACTGTCCGATGCAAACCAAGATCACCGATGAGGATCTGGCGGGGCTGGAGCAGGTGCTGGCGGAGCAGAAGGCAGGCGAAGCGGCAGCCGTCTGAGCTCGTCACGATTGCCTTTGTTCAGCGCAGGCAAGCCCGGGTTCGTCCCGGGCTTTTTTGTGGTTTTTCAGGCCGATTGAAGCCAACAAAGAAACCAATAACAAGCCAATAAAAAAGCCCCACCAATCATTGGCGGGGCTGGGATTGATCAGGCGGTTGGGAATGGCTGACTCAGCCCAGAGCCTTGGCCTGGGCCACCACGTTGTCGACGGTGAAGCCAAACTTCTCGAGGCAGACCGGACCAGGTGCCGAGGCACCGAAGCGGTCGATCGAGATGGTGGCGCCGTCGAAGCCGGTGTACTTGTGCCAGCCGAAGCTGCTGGAGGCTTCCACCACAACCCGCTTGCGGCAGGCGGCGGGCAGCACGCTCTCGCGGTAGGCGGCATCCTGCTCTTCAAACAGCTCGATGCAGGGCATCGACACCACCCGCACGTTCTTGCCTTCGGCGCGCAGCTGGGCGGCGGCCTTGGTGCAGAGCTCCAGCTCGGTGC
>JBEEKG010000004.1:0-8700 GCA_041168785.1 Cyanobacteriota bacterium | reverse complement strand
CCTATCCCGACATCCCGGTGGTGATGCACCAGGACCACGGCAACAGCCCCGCCACCTGCTTTGGTGCAGCCGCCAACGGCTTCACCTCGGTGATGATGGATGGCTCGCTGATGGCTGACGCCAAGAGCCCGGCCAGCTACGAGTACAACGTGGCCGTCACCAAGGAAGTGGTGGATGTGGCCCACGCCATCGGCGTCAGCGTTGAAGGCGAGCTGGGTTGCCTGGGCTCCCTGGAAACCGGCATGGGTGAGGCCGAGGACGGCCACGGCTTCGAGGGCAAGCTCGACCACAGCCAGCTACTCACCGATCCCGCTGAGGCTGCCGACTTCGTGGCCAAAACCAAGGTGGACGCCCTGGCGATCGCCATCGGCACCAGCCACGGCGCCTACAAGTTCACCCGCAAGCCCACCGGTGAAGTGCTGGCCATCAGCCGCATCGCCGAGATCCACAAGGCCATCCCCAACACCCACCTGGTGATGCACGGCTCCTCTTCGGTTCCCCAGGAGTGGCTCGACATGATCAACAAGTTCGGCGGTGCCATCCCCGAGACCTACGGCGTGCCCGTGGAAGAAATCCAGGAGGGCATCCGCAACGGCGTACGGAAGGTGAACATCGACACCGACAACCGCCTGGCCTTCACCGCTGCGGTTCGCGAAGCGGCCTTCAAGGATCCCGCCAACTTCGATCCCCGCCACTTCAACAAGCCCGCCCGCCAGTACATGAAGCAGGTGTGCCTGGATCGCTACCAGCAATTCTGGTGTGCCGGCAACGCCAGCAAGATCAAGCAGCGCGACATCAATTACTACGCCGGTCTGTACGCCAAGGGCGAGCTCGACCCCAAGACCGCCGTGGCTGCTTGAGCAAAACAGCTGTCTGATCAACCTGGCTCTCCGCCGGGTTGAGTTCAGGGCCCCTAGAGGGCCCTTTTTCATGGGCCCCTGCGTTCCCAGGAATCAAGGGGAAAGCTGCATGGATCCAAGCCCATCGGCTGCCCCCTTGCCGCCGACCAGCTTCGCCAGGGCCTGCTGCAGATTGCGCTCCATCACGAAGGTGGTGCCATCGGTCACCACCACCCGCACCAAGGTGGGGAGATTGTTGTTCTTGCTCTGTAGATAGATGGGCTCCACGTACAACAGCCCCCGTCCCACGGGCAGTACAAGCAGGTTGCCGTGGATCACGCTGGAGCCTGCCCGGTTCCAGAGCCCGAACTGATAGCTGATGGCGGGATCCTGCTCAATCAGCGTGGAGATCTGCTGCGGGCCCAGAAGCAGCCGCTGCTGGGGGAAGCGCACCAACAACTGCTGGCCGTAATTCGGTGGGTCGTTGCGGGCCGCCAGCCACCCCACCATGTTCGGTCGCTTGAGGGGGGAGAAAGGCAGGAGCAACACAAATTCGGGTTTGGTTTCCCCGGGCAACTGGACTGTCACGTGATACGGACGGACGGGAGTGTTGGAAGATCCGTAGATCTCCAGCGGAACGGACCAAACGTCATCGCCGTTGTAAAACGTGCGGACATCGGTGACGTGGTAGCGCAGCAGTCGCTCGGCCTGCACCTGGAACTGGCTCTGGGGCACCTGGATGTGGGCCAGCAGCGACTTCGGCATGGCGGAGAGCGGTCGAAACAGCTCAGGGAATGCCTTCTGCCAGGTGCGCAGAATCGGATCGGTTGGATCACTCACATAGAGCCACACCTTGCCGCTGTAGGCGTCCACTACGGCCTTCACCGGATTGCGGAAGTAGCGAATGCCGGAGGGGTTGGCGTCGCTGTAGGGGTAGCTGCGGCTGGTAGTGAAGCCATCGAGCAGCCAGTACTGGTGCTGCTGCGGGTCGTAGCCGGGGCTGGAAGGCACCCTGGCCGTAACCAGATAGGGCTGGCTCTCAAAGCGCAGGAACGGCACTAAGGCCGCCAGCCGTTCATTCACCTGACGGCGCAGTAGCAGCCGTGAGTCCGGTTCCAGGGAGCCCGTGAACAACAGTCGAGGCTCGGGCAAATAGGCCGCGGCCATCAGCCGCTCCAGGGGACCATGAATGGCGACGCCACCCGTCCCGCTGTAGCGGGAATAGACGTTGAGCTCTCCGTCGGGGAAATCGAACTCCCGCACCTGGGACGGTGCTATCACGTAGGGGGCCTTCGCCGATCCGAAATAGAGGCGCGGGCGGCCCACGGGCAGGGCCTGGCGCACGGTGGCATCGCCAAGCCCCAGCTGGGGAATGCCCCGCACCTTACCGCTGCGGCCCAGGTCTTTAACAAAAAAGAGCGGCAAGCCGTCAGGCCCGAAGGCATTCACCGGGCTGACGGTGAACCCATGGCCATGGGTGAACACCAGGTGGCGATTCAACCAGGTACGAGAGTCCTTAGGCAGCGCTCCGGTATCGAGTTCCCGGGCAGCGATGAACACCATCTGGGAACCCTGGCGGGCCGGATCGCTGCCCAGGGGGTAGCGATCCACCGCGGCGGAAGGAAAGCGGTAGTAGAGACGCAGTTGCTGCAGCTGACGGTTGGCCTCGAGGAGAGGTTTGCTGTCCCAGAGGCGGATATTCGCCAAGGTGCCGGGAGCCTGGGCCAGATCGGCGGCGGTGAGGCGCTGACGGGGTTCCAGGGTGAGCTCCTGCACCGATTCCAGCCCGAAGGCCCGGCGTGTCGCCAGGATCGAGCGCTGCAGGTAGGGCGTTTCCAGGGCGAGCTCCCTGGGCTGCACCCAGAACCGTTGCACCAGCGGCGCGACAATCCACTCGGCGGCCGGCACCGCAACGGTCGTGAGAGCCAGCGGGATCAGGGCTCCCCGGCGCAGCCAACCCCTGGGCAGCGGTAGCAACAGGCCCAGGGCCGTCAACAGCAGCAAGGCGCTGAGCAACAGCCGCAGGGGCAGGCGCACGTAGAGATCGACGAAACCGGCTCCAGAGGCCACCCCACTGCCTTGCACCATGAGGTCGAAGGGCGCGAGGGCATTGCTGAGGGCCGCCATGAGGGCCAGAACCGCCAACTGGGGCTGCAGCACCCACTGCTGCTGTGGGCTGAGTCCGGGAAAACGAAGCTCCGAGAGGCTGGTGCCCTCGGTAAACGTCAGCCAAAGACAACCAGCCAGGCCCACGACGGCCTGGGCGATCACCACACTCACCAACAGGTTTAGGGCCGGCAACTGCAACACGGTGAAGCCCAGATCAAAGCCCGTAACCGGGTCGACCTCGTTGAACGGCACCGCCAGGAGAGCAGGCAACCAGAGGCTCCAGCCCCGAGCCAGAGCGGTGGCCGAGCCGGCCAGCGCCGTGGCCAAACTGATACGCAGAGTGGTGAGGGGCCACAGCAGCAACGGCACCACCAGCCCGGCCGCGAGGGCCACCACCAGCAGAGGCCTGAGATCGGCCAACACCGGAATTCCCGTGATCACCTGGCCGCTGAAGGGCGCGGCAATCAGGTCACGCGCCTGCACCATCAGATAGGTGAGTCCTCCCGCCAGCAGCAACAGCAACGCAGCCAGCACAAGGAGAAGCCTCCTCTGGCCGAGCACCACCAGAGGGAACAGGGGCAACTCTTTCCGGGCCACCTGCTGACGGAGACGCCAGCAGCGATTCAACTGTTGCAGCTGGAGGGGAACGCCCAGGCCCATGACCACAGCGAAAGCCAGCACCTGCAACAGCCAGCGGCGCATCACCACCGATTCAGCCCCGAACTGGGCAAACCAGAGCCGCTCGATGCTGAGCCTGGAAATCAGGACGAGCATCCCCATCAACAAGGCCAGCGAAGCCACCCAGCGCACCATGCCGGCGAGGCGATCAGCGGGGATGCGCGGGGGAAGGGCGGTCACCTCGCGAGACTAAGAAGACAGCGACCCGGGTCAAGGCCTCCGAAGGAAAGCATCAATACCCGATTTTGAATATCGGGTATTTAGAGGGTCCTGGTCTGGCGCTGTTAGCCTCGCCTCACCTGCCCGGGCGTGTTCGTGACGGCAACCCTCTCCCGCTCCACCTTCACCGGTTTGCGCTGCAAGGAATGCGGCCACTCCTATGAAGCTGGAGCCCGTCACGTCTGCGAAGACGTCTGTTTCGGCCCCCTCGAAGTCGTGTACGACTACGAGGCGATCAAAAACCGCGTCAGCCGCGCCACCATCGAAGCCGGCCCTGCCTCCATCTGGCGCTATCGGGAATTTCTGCCGATCGAGGGCGAGCCGATCGACGTGGGCACCGGCTTCACGCCCCTGCTCAAAGCGGGCAATCTGGCCAAGCGTCTGGGGCTCAAAAGCCTCTACATCAAGAACGACGGCGTCAACATGCCGACGCTCTCGTTCAAAGACCGGGTGGTGAGCGTGGCCCTCACCCGCGCCCGGGAGCTGGGTTTCACCACGGTGAGCTGCGCCTCTACCGGCAACCTGGCCAACTCCACAGCCGCCATTGCCGCCCACGCCGGCCTCGATTGCTGCGTGTTCATCCCGAGCGACCTGGAGCTCGGCAAGGTGCTCGGCACCCTGATCTACAACCCCACGCTGATGGCGGTGAAGGGCAACTACGACCAGGTGAACCGCCTGTGCTCGGAAGTGGCCAACACCTTCGGCTGGGGCTTCGTGAACATCAACCTGCGGCCCTACTACTCGGAGGGCTCGAAAACCCTTGGCTATGAGGTGATCGAGCAGCTGGGCTGGCAATTGCCCGACCACATCGTGGCGCCGCTGGCCTCCGGCTCCCTGTTCACCAAGATCCGCAAGGGCTTCGACGAATTCATCAAGGTGGGGCTGGTCGAGGAGAAGACCGTGCGCTTCAGCGGGGCCCAGGCTGAGGGCTGCAATCCCATCGCCACCGCCTTCCGCGAAGGCCGCGACTTCATCACCCCGGTGAAGCCCAACACCATCGCCAAGTCGATCGCCATCGGCAATCCGGCCGATGGTCCCTACGCCATCGACATCGCCAACCGCACCGGCGGCAGCATCGCCGATGTGACCGACGCCGAAATCATTGACGGCATCAAGCTCCTGGCTGAGACCGAGGGCGTCTTCACTGAAACCGCCGGCGGCACCACCATTGCGGTGCTCAAGAAGCTAGTGGAACAGGGCAAGATCAACCCCGACGAAACCACCGTGGCCTACATCACTGGCAACGGCCTCAAGACCACCGAGGCCGTGGCGGATTGCATCGGCGCGCCCTACACCATCGAAGCCCAACTCGATAGCTTCAAGGCCGCCTGGGCCGAAGCCCAAGCGAATCACCACAACTGACTGTCATCCACTCTCCGCCCACTCCCCACCATGGCCGTCCAGGTTCTGATCCCCACCCCCCTGCAGAAGTTCACCAACGACGAAGCCAGTGTCAACCTGGACGCCTCCAGCGTGGATGGATTGATCGAGGCCCTGGAGGGCCGCTACCCCGGCATCAAAGGTCGCCTCTGCGATGAAGGCGGCAAGTTGCGTCGTTTCCTGAACGTGTACGTCAACAGCGAGGACATCCGTTTCCTCGACAACCAGGCCACCCCCCTTGGCGATGGTGACGAGGTATCCATCGTGCCTGCCGTGGCCGGCGGCTGAAGGAATCGAAGGCTAGAGCCTCCTTGACTTTGCAAACGGTGCCGAATGCGGCAGCCCACCAACCTCCCCTGTGGGCTCAATAGTGTGTAGATCCTGCTTGGAGCCCCCCACCATGACCCAAGCCCCGATGCAGCCAGACAGCCCTGTGCTGGAGACCTCCTGGCAGGAAAAGGCCCAGGTATTCGACTATCGCCGGGCGGCCAATCCCATCCGGCCTGGCCTCACCGAACCGCTGCGCTACCGCCAGTGGGGTGCGGAGCTGCACCAGTCTGGCCCGACGGCCGTCCTGGCCCTGGATCTCAGTGCTGAACTCGGCTGCAGCGGACCCGCCACCAGCCCGGGCTTGGCCGCCCACTTTCTGCGGATCCAGGCGGGCGAGGGGCTGAAGGCTGCCTCCAACGCCACCAGCGACCTCTTCTATGTGCTCCAGGGTGCCGGTGAGCTGCACCGGGCTGGCCAGCACCTCAGCTGGAGCGCAGGCGACCTGTTTGTGCTGCCGGCCGGGGAGACGCCGCTCCTGCAGGGCCATCAGGAGAGCGTTCTCTACTGGGTGCACGACGGCCCCCTCCTGACCCATCTCGGGGTGGAAGCCAGCCTGCCCCGCTTCCAGGCGACCCACTATCCAGCCGCCCTACTGCAAAGGGAACTGGACCAGCTGCTGGCGGATCCAACGGCCGCCCGCAGCAACCGGCTGAGCCTGTTGCTGGCGAACAGCGACCTGCCCCAAAGCCGCACGGTGACCCACACCCTGTGGGCCATGCTCGGTGTGGTTCCTCCTGGGGCGGTGCAGCCTCCCCACCGGCACCAGTCGGTCGCCCTGGATTTGATCATCGACTGCGATCCGGGCTGCTACACCCTGGTGGGCACCGAGCTTGATGCCAGCGGCCAGATTGCCAACCCCCGTCGCATCGACTGGCAATCGGGCGGAGCTTTCATCACTCCGCCGGGCCACTGGCACTCCCACGTGAATACCAGTGATCGGATGGCTCGGCTGATGCCGGTTCAGGATTCGGGCCTACACACCTATCTGCGCAGCCTCGACATCCGGTTTGCTGGGGGCCTCCAGGGCGACGCCTGACCGAGCCACCACGGCCCGGAAGGCATCGCCCTCGATGGTCTCTTCGCGGATGAGCAAATCAACCAGCTCATCCATCAGGGCCCGACGGGGCTGGAGCAGCCCCACCGCCTGATCCAAGGACCCGCAGGCCAGCTCGCGCACCAGAGCGTCAATCTGACGTCCGGTGCGATCGGCATAACCCGCCCGGGTGTGAATCAAATCCCGGCCAAGGAACACCTCCGCCCCATCCCCTTCCAAGGCCACCGGTCCCAGGCTGGAGAAGCCATAGCGGGTCACCATCTCCCGGCAAATGCGGGTGACCAGCTCGAGATCGCCGCTGGCTCCCTGGGTGACCTCACTGGGCCCGAACACCACCAATTCGGCCGCCCGGCCACCGAGGGCAACCACCAACCGCGCCTGCAGGTAGGCCTTGCTGATCAGACCCGAATCGAGGATCTCCTCGTCGGGCATCATCCGGGCAAAGCCCCCCACGCCCCCGGCTCTGGGCAACAGGGTGACCTTGTCGAGGGGATCGGCGTGGGGCACCAGGGTGGCCAGCAGGGCGTGGCCCACTTCGTGGTACGCAATCAGACGCTTCTTGGCACTGTCCTGCAGCGGTGCCGCCGACAGACCCATGGTGATCCGCTCCAGAGCCCCAGCCATGGCCCCATCGTCGATGGCGTTCTGGTGGTGCCGGGCCGTGAGAATGGCGGCTTCGTTGAGCAGGTTGGCCAGATCGGCGCCGGAGAAGCCCGGGGTCCGGCTGGCCCACGCCGACAGGGACACCTCCGCCGCCAGAGGACGGGTTCGGGCATGGACCGCCAAAATGGCTTCGCGGCCGCGTCGATCGGGCAAGTCGACGGTGATGCGGCGATCAAAGCGCCCTGGACGCATCAACGCCGTGTCGAGCACATCGGGTCGGTTGGTGGCCGCCAGCAGAATCACACCGGAGTTGTCGGCGAAGCCATCCATCTCGGTGAGCAGCTGGTTGAGGGTCTGCTCCCGCTCGTCATTGCCCCCACCGATGCCCGCACCCCGCTGGCGGCCCACCGCATCGATCTCGTCAATGAAAATGATGCAAGGGGCCTTGGCTTTCGCCTTGCGGAACAGATCGCGCACCCGACTGGCGCCGACCCCCACAAACATCTCCACAAACTCGGAGGCCGCCATCGAGAAGAACGGCACGCCGGCCTCCCCGGCGATGGCCCGGGCCAGCAGGGTCTTGCCGGTGCCCGGAGGCCCCACCAGGAGCACCCCCTTGGGAATCTTGGCGCCCACCGTGGTGAAACGCTCAGGCTCCTTCAAGAAGGTGACCACCTCCTGAAGCTCCTCTTTGGCCTCGGCAATGCCGGCCACATCTTCGAAACGCACGGCCACAGCGCCCTCTTCCTGCAGCCGCGGCTTGCTGCTGCCGAAGCCCATGGCCCGGTTGGCCACCTGGGCTGAGCGGCGGATCAACAGGGCCAAGCCCCCCACCAGCAACAGCACCAGCAGGCCATTGGCCACTAGACCAGCCGTAGCCCCATCGGCCCGATCGTCGCGGACAGTGAGGGGAACCTTGGCCTGCTCGGCGGTGCGCAACAACAGCTGGTCGTTGCTGAACACCGGCACGGTCGCCTGACGACCATCGTCAAACTGAACACGCACCTCCCGCTGGCGCAGGGAGAGCTCCAGGTCCTTGACCTTGCCGGCCCGCAGATCGGCCAGCAGCTGGCTGTAGGAAGGGGCCGGGTCCCGAGGGGAGAGAGAACCCAATCGGAAGGGCTGCCTGTCCGGAGGAAGGCTGTCCGGAGGAAGGCTGTTGCTCACAGGGTTTCGACTTTGGTTGGAGCTTAGCGATTTGACGAAAGGCCAGGTGGCAGCGGAAGATCTTGGTTTGGCAGTGAGTGAGCAGGGATGGCTGTTCCCAAGAAGAAAACCTCCAAGGGCAAGCGCAACCAGCGCCATGCCACCTGGAAGGGCAAGGCTGCTGTCGCGGCCCAGAAGGCACTTTCCATCGGTAAGGCCGTGCTGAGCGGCCGGGCCCAGGGATTTGTCTATCCCGTGGCTGAAGACGGCGACGACGACGAGAGCTGAAGCAGAGGCTCCTCACGGGCGGATGCACTCCTGCCCCACCCAGCGGCGGCGGCC
>JBEEKG010000003.1:0-3683 GCA_041168785.1 Cyanobacteriota bacterium | reverse complement strand
ACAGACGCCAGCCATGGGTCTGAAAACCCCTGCGCTGATCTCAGAGACTGGTCGAAACCCACACGGGGGCTGATGTGAACCCAGCCGCAACCTCTAGGTCGTTCCTTGAGCAAGGCACCATCGAGCGTGATCTTGAACCTCGCGACTGTTGGCTTTCCAGGCTGTGATGATCCGGATGCGCCCTTTACGCTTGGTGTAGGCGACGATGAGGTGCCGGCCCTGCGCGTGCGCGTAGAGACGAAAACGGTCCTCGCTTTAACCGCTGCGAGTATCTGGCTGATGGATGGCCTTCGGATCAAGGAAGGCCGTGGCTGCGAAGCCGAAGTCAAAGACCGCGTTTCGTTGACCTGGTCGCTTTTGTGTTCATCCCATCCAAATTCCAGATCCTGCAAGGGTTATCGAGGTATTGCTGGCGCTGTCTGTCATCTAGACAATCAGAAGCAAGGATAGAGCAGCTTTTAGGGATGTCAGCTTGTGGTTAGGGCTGGTGTTTCTGGCGGCTCAGTGGGAAGCCATGACAATTTGGGCGCCTCCCTGAATTTGTACAGCTGTACAGACTCCTGCACACTTGCAAATCAGGGGGGGGCTAGGCGTTAGCGGTCAGCCAAGCGGCCAGATCTGCCGGGCCCTGGAAGTCGAGCAGGGCATCGGCAAGGACTTCCAACTTCTCCACTGGTAGGGCCTGGATCTGGGCTGTGGTGGCCTCGCTCAAGGGTCCGCAGCGGCGGTTGAGTTGGCGGAGGGCTACGGCTGCTTCGCCTTCCTGGCGGCCTTTTGCTTCGCCTTCCTGGCGGCCCTCGGCAAGCCAGTCCTGCACAGCCCGGGTGTGGCGGATTTCTTCGCGGGGGATGCCGGCAATCACCATGATTTGCTCCTCGGTGAGCTGGGGAAAACGTTGCACCAGCATAGGCAGCACAACCGTGTCTAGATCAGGGCGCCTGGCCAGGATCTGCTGACTGCTGGCTCAGCTCCTCGAGGCTGATCCAGTGCACCTCCTGCAGAAGCACCTGCAGGAGTCTGGGCAACTTGGTGGGGCCGAGGCCGATCCGCCGGTGTGGTGTGATGACCACCACCTCCAGATGCTCCACCTTCAAGTGCTTTTGAAGGAACCGATAGGTCTGCGCCGCCAGGCGGTGGTGGAAGCCTGAATCCGGGTGCATCTGCACCTCCAGCACCACCACCGGAAACTCCGGGCTGCCTGTTTCGGCGCAGCCGGTGGTTTCCCTCGGCCACAGCACTCCATCAAGGCGGTGGCTCAGTTCTTTGATTTCAAGGGCTTCAAAGCGATAGAGCTGATCGCCGGGGGCGGCTGGGTCCAGGCTCAGTTCGCAGGAAAGGCCTGCTTCTGAGCCTGGAAGGAGCTCACGGATCAGGTCGGGGGCACTTTGGAAGACGCGGTAGTACCAGCGGTCGGTGTTCACTGGCAGCGTGCACTCGTTGGCGGAAAAGTAGCTGCGACTTGGAGGTAGGGCTGCAACCCATGAGGGGATTGGTGGCGCCGAGTGTTGCTGGGCCGCTGTGGCACCGGGGTTCCTTCCGGCTGGGCAGCTTTACGGCTCAAGGGGCAGTCCCTACAACCGCAGAGCCCCAAGCTCGCGCGGCACGATGCCCTTGAGATCGAGCAGCACGCCAGCGGGCTCCAGCAGCTGGCGCCAATATTCGGCTGGCAGTTCCGTGAATTCGCGTTGGGAAACGGCCGCTACCACCGCACTCCAGCATTGGCCCGTGGGGACCTCCGGCAGCACGGTGAGGCCGTATTCACGCTGGGCCTCCTCGGCAATCACCCAGGGATCCACCAGCACCGGCTCCATGCAGTAGCGCTGCAATGCCTCGATCACATCCACCACGCGAGTATTGCGCAGGTCGGGGCAGTTCTCCTTGAAGCTCAACCCCAGCTCGAGCACCAGCTGCTCCACCAGCCAGCGACCCATGCCGTCGTTGATGCGCCGGCCCGCCAGCACCACCTGGGGGTAATAGCCCAGCTGCTCGGCCTTATGGGTGAGGTAGTAGGGATCCACACCGATGCAGTGACCGCCCACCAGGCCGCCGCTTCCGGCGTGCTGGCAGAGCGGCGTTGCATCAGGGCGTGGGCCTCAGAGCAAGCGCAGCAAGTCGTCGCGAGTGATCTTCACCTGACGCAGGATGCTGTTCAACAATCCTGGGCCAATCGTTTCACCGGCATGGATGGGCATCACCGTGGTTCTGCCATCTGGATGGCGGAGGAAGTGATGGCTGCCTTTCACCCGGAGGCTTTCAAACCCCAACTGCTCCGGCTCATGCCTCCAAGCAGACGCGCTGAACACCAACAAAATCCAGCTCCCCGGCGGGCTTGCCCTCTACCTCAAGGTAGAGCTCAATCACCTCACGCACGCGCTCCATCAGTTGATCCAGCGACCGTGCCTGGGTGTGGCAGCCCGGCAGGCTCGGCACCGTGGCCACGAAAAACCCTTCAACGTCGCGCTCCACTACCAAATTGAACTGACGCGTCATGAGCTAAGCAGGCGCTGCGTTCACCTTGGCGGCAGGAGGCTGAGCGTTTCGTTCGGGCGTGTTCAGATCAGGAGCTGCTCGTGAGCGACTTGGTAATGGGCAGCGGCCTTGCACAGGCCGCGGTCAAAGCTGGCCAGTTGCAGATTTAGCCGTTGACAGAGAGCCAGATGCAGGGCATCCCCTGCTCGCAGAGGCGGCGCTTGAGTCAGACAGAGCCGGGCGGCGGCCTCAAAATCTTCGGCTGCCAGCGGCAGGTTTTTTAGGCGTTGCTCACGCAACACTCCAAACCTCTCCCAGGCTTCCTGGGATTCCTGCGGTGTGATCGCGCCACGGCGCACCTGCAAAGCAAAAGCAGATGCCAGTTCCGTGGCCACCCAGGGCGAGATCAGCAACGGCTGCTTGGCGTGGGCTTGCAGAAAACTCACGGCGGTAGCAGTGCCTGCTTCGTGCACCAGAGCCGCCACTAGCAGGGAGGTGTCGAGGTAAAGGCGCCTCAATAGCGAGCCCCCTCCCGCATGCTGGCGATATCAATTCCTTTGTGCAGTGGTTGGGCCCTGGTGGCAGCAAAAAAAGCTTCCAGATCAAAGCCCGCCGCAGGCTGCTCGGTCGCCCGGGTGAGTCGGGCCACGGGGATCCCTCGCCGGGTGATCTCCACGTCTTCACCTGATTCCACGGTAACCAAGAGGGCCGAAAGCTGAGCTTTGGCCTGCGCCACGTTGAGACTGCGCATCTTGTGGAGGGTTAGTTAGATGACCAACATAGCGGTGGCGGTCTCGGCTGGCTTCGGTTCAGGCACCGACCAGCGTGATGGCGGCGTTGAACAGCGTCTGGTAGACGCCGCTCACGATCAGCGCTTCCCGGGGGAAGTTGATCTTGGCCAGCAGCGCCGTGCTGACCAGGGGGCTGGCGGGGGCTTGGGCAAGCGGGCCAGGATCACATCGGCAAAGCAGATCTCCATGCGCCGGAACTGGCGCTCACGGGTGTGTCGGGGGCCATGGCAAGCCATGGGGATGGGGGTTGAAGACACCAGATGTGGTGTGGTGTCCCGTCTGCGTCGGCGGCAGCTCAACCGTATTTGGATGTCACAAACCAGCCGGTAGTCGCTCATCCGAAGCGTCCAGGCCAAGCACTTTGATCACCTCGTTGAGGCTGTAGGTCTTCTCTTTGCCCTCGCGGATGCGGTGCATCAAGCA
>JBEEKG010000002.1:0-9318 GCA_041168785.1 Cyanobacteriota bacterium | reverse complement strand
GAGTTCAACCGGCTGACCGACTCCCTGTTCGTGATCCTCAACAGCAACAACGAGATCATCGGTGTGGATTTCCCCAGCGATCCAATCACTCCCAAGCCGGTGCGCTGAGGGAAAAGCCGCCTAAGCTCGCGGCGCGACTTTTGGTGGTTCATGTCCTTGCTCAGCCTTGACTGGATGGTGCAGGACGCCCAAAGGCTGGCCGAGTGCAGCCACGACCACCCCTTCGCCGTGCTGGGCCCCCAGCCCCTGGAGAACGGCTGCTGGGTGGTGCGGGTCTGGATGCCGGAAGCGGAGCGGGTCGAGCTCCTGGTGGACGGGCGCAGCGTGGCGATGGCCACCCCCAACCATCCCTGGGTCTTCGAGGCGGAACTCGGCCAAGACCCCGGCAGCAGCTATCAGGTGCGGGTGCTGCGCGGCGGCATCGAACATGTGCAGCACGATCCCTGGTCGTTCCGCCATGAGTGGATGGGCGAGCTCGACCGGCTGCTGTTCGCCGAGGGCAACCACCACCACATCTGGCGCCGGATGGGCGCCCATGTGGTGGAACACAACGGCGTCCTTGGCGTGCAATTTTGCCTGTGGGCCCCGAACGCGCGCAGCGTGGCCGTGCTCGGCAACTTCAACAGCTGGGATGGCCGCCATCACCCGATGCAGTCGCGGGTGGGTGGCTCCTGGGAGCTGTTCATCCCGGGCTTGAAGGCCGCCGAGATCTACAAATACGAAGTGCGGGCCCAGAACGGCCACTGCTACCAGAAGGCCGATCCCTACGGGTTCCGCCATGAAGTGCGCCCCAACAACGGCTCGATCGTCGAAGCCCCTTCCGGGCACCTGTGGACGGATGGGGCCTGGATGGCGGAGCGGGACAGCCGCAACCCCCTCGATCAACCGGTGACGGTGTACGAGATGCACCTGGGCAGCTGGATGCACGCCGCTGCCGACCAGCCCTACATCGAAGCCGATGGCACGCCACGCCCGCCGGTGCCCGCCGCCGATCTCAAGCCCGGTGCGCGCCTGCTCACCTATCCGGAACTGGCCGATCGGGTGATCCCCTACGTCAAGGCGAGGGGCTTCACCCACATCGAGCTGATGCCGATCTCGGAGCATCCCTTCGATGGCTCCTGGGGGTACCAGGTGACCGGTTGGTATGCCCCCACCAGCCGCTTCGGCAGCCCGGATGAATTCCGCGCCTTCGTGGATCGCTGTCATGCCGAGGGGATCGGCGTGATCCTCGACTGGGTGCCCGGCCACTTCCCCAAGGACGCCCATGGCCTGGCCTTCTTTGATGGCGCCCATCTCTACGAGCATGCCGATCCGCGCATCGGCGAGCACAAGGAATGGGGCACGCTGATCTTCAACTACAGCCGCAATGAAGTTCGCAACTTCCTGGTGGCGAACCTGGTGTTCTGGTTTGAGCAGTTCCACATCGACGGCATCCGTGTGGATGCCGTGGCCTCCATGCTCTACCGCGACTACCTGCGTCCGGACGGGGAATGGCTCGCCAATGAACACGGTGGCCGCGAGAACACCGAAGCGGTGCGCTTTCTACAGCAGGCCAACCACGTGCTGTTCGAGCATTTCCCCGGCGCCCTCTCCATCGCAGAGGAATCCACCACCTGGCCGATGGTCACCCAGCCCACCAACATTGGCGGCCTTGGGTTCAACCTGAAGTGGAACATGGGCTGGATGCACGACATGCTCGATTACTTCGAGCTGGATCCGTGGTTCCGCCAGTTCCATCAGAACAACGTCACCTTCTCGATCTGGTACGCCTTCACCGAGAACTTCATGCTGGCGCTCAGCCATGACGAAGTGGTGCACGGCAAGAGCAATCTGCTGCACAAGATGCCAGGTGACGACTGGCAGAAATTCGCCAACGTGCGCGCGCTGCTGGCCTACATGTGGACACACCCGGGCAAGAAAACCATCTTCATGGGGATGGAATTCGGCCAACGGGCCGAATGGAACGTGTGGGGGGATCTGCAGTGGGAGCTGCTGCAATACGACGCCCACCAGGGACTGCAGCGCCTGGTGGACGACCTCAACGTCTTCTACAAGTCCGAGCGCGCCCTCTGGGGCGATGACTTCAGTGAGTTCGGCTTCCAGTGGATCGATTGCAATGACAACCGGCATTCGATCATCAGCTTCATGCGCCGCGAAAGTGCCACGGGCCGCTGGCTGGTGGTGGTGGCCAACTTCACGCCCCAGAGCCATTCTCATTACCGGGTGGGCGTGCCCCTCGAGGGCTTCTACGAAGAAGCGTTCAACACCGACGCCGAGCGCTACGGCGGCAGCAACCTGGGCAACCTGGGCGGCAAGTTCACCGATGAGTGGGGAATCCACGGGTATGAAAACTCCCTGGATCTCTGCCTGCCGCCCCTGTCCGTGCTGGTGTTCCGACGCGATGAAAAGCGGAGCCAGGAACGGGATGAGGACACCTGTGACGAAGCCGCCGAAAGCGGTCGCCTGCTCGGGTAAGTTCGCGCTTCTCCCTGCTAGCCCCCATGACCGGAACCGCCCCCCTGCTGCTGCGCGCCGCCCGAGGTGAGCAGGTGGAGCGGCCGCCGGTGTGGATGATGCGCCAGGCGGGCCGTTACATGAAGGTGTACCGCGACCTGCGCGACAAGCACCCCGGTTTCCGGGAGCGCTCGGAAAACCCCGATCTCTCCTACGAGATCTCGATGCAGCCCTTCCACGCCTTCAAGCCCGATGGCGTGATCCTCTTCTCCGACATCCTCACGCCGCTGCCGGGCATGGGGATCAACTTCGACATCGTCGAGAGCCAGGGCCCCCTGATCCAAGAGCCCATCCGCACCATGGCCCAGGTGGACGCGCTCCGCCCCCTACAGGCCGCCGAAAGCATGCCGTTTGTGGGCGAGGTGCTCACCCGCCTGCGCCAGTCGGTGGGCAACGAGGCCGCCGTGCTCGGTTTCGTGGGTGCGCCCTGGACCCTGGCCGCCTACGTGGTGGAGGGCAAGAGCTCCAAGAACTACGCCGTGATCAAGGCCATGGCCTTCCGCGAGCCGGCGTTGCTGCACAAGCTGCTCGATCACTTCGCCACATCGATCGCGGCCTACCTCCGCTATCAGATCGATTCGGGCGCCCAGGTGGTGCAGATGTTCGACTCCTGGGCCGGCCAGCTCAGCCCCGCCGACTACGACACCTTCGCCGCCCCCTATCAGAAAAAAGTGGTGGATCTGGTCAAGCAGACCCACCCCGACACCCCCTTCATCCTCTACATCTCCGGCAGCGCCGGGGTGCTGGAGCGCATGGCCCGCACCGGTGTCGACATCATCTCGCTCGACTGGACCGTGGACATGGCCGAGGGCCTGGCCCGGCTCCCCGAGCACGTGGGCGTGCAGGGCAATGTGGATCCCGGCCTGCTCTTCGGCACCCCAGAAGCCATCCAGGCCCGCATCGACGACACCGTGCGCAAGGCCCGCGGCCGCAAGCACATCCTCAACCTCGGCCACGGCATCCTGCCGGGCACCCCAGAGGAAAACGGCCGCGCCTTCTTTGAGGCCGGCAAGAGCGTGATGGAGCGCCTGGGAGCCGCGGTTTGAGCAAGGCGGTGCCACCAGGCTCTGCAGCCACCGCCCGGCCGGCCCGGATCCTGATCACCGGCGCATCCGGCTGCGTGGGCCAGCACATTGCCGCCCAGCTCTACCAAGACACCGACGCCGAGCTGCTGCTGCTGCTCCGGGATCCGGCCAAGCTCACCGCCGTGTCCGCCGATGATCCCCGCGTCACCCTCCTGGTGGCCGACCTGCGCGACCTCACCGCCCATGCCGGCGCGATTGCCACCGCCACCCGGGTGATCCACACCGCCACCGCCTGGGGTGACCCGGAGCGGGCCATGGCGGTGAACGTGGTGGCGCTGAAGCAGCTGCTGGCCTTCACCACCCCCGAGTGGCTGGAGCAGGTGATTGTGTTCTCCACCGCCTCCGTGCTCGACCGGCAATTGCAGCTGCTGCCGGAAGCCCTCAGCGAGGGCACCGAATACATCCAAACCAAGGCCCTCTGCCTGCAGCAGCTCGAAACCCACCCCCTGGCCGCCAGGATCGTGGCCGTGTTTCCCACCCTGGTGTTCGGCGGCCGGGTGGATGGCCAAGGGCCCTTCCCCACCAGCTACCTCACCGCCGGGCTCGGTGAGGCCTGCCGCTGGCTGTGGCTGGCCAAGTGGCTGCGGGCCGATGCCAGCTTCCATTTCATCCACGCCGCCGACATCGCCCGGGTGTGCGTGCACCTGGCCACCCAACCCCACCAGCCCAACCCCGAACCCGGTCAGGGCGCGGTGCGCCGTCTGGTGCTGGGTCAACCGGCGATCAGTGTGAATGCCACCGTGACCCAGCTCTGCCGCTGGCGCCGCAGCTGGCGCCCGCCCCTGGGCCTCGACCTGCGGGGCTGGCTGATCGAGGCCCTGATCAAGCTGCTGCGGATCGAGGTGAATGCCTGGGATCGCTTCTCGATCCGCCAGCGCCACTTCGTGCACGAGCCGGTGAGCCCACCGGAACGCTTCGGGCTGGTGAGCCACGCCCCCAACCTGGCGGCGGTGTTCGAAGCGGCGGGCCTGCCCCACCGGGGCCTGCCGAAACGATGATCCCCCCACGGCTGGCTAGCGGGCTGGTGGTCGTGGCCGTGCTGCTCGGGATGCTGCTGGGCGGCCTGGCCCCGGCCCAGGCCCTCGCCGCCCCAGCCCGAATGCTGCTGGGCAGCGAGGAGGGATTTCTGGTGTTCGAGCCCGAACGGCTCACCATCACCGCGGGCGAACGGGTCCGGTTTGAAGTGGGGGGCCTGGGACCCCACAACCTGATCGTGGCGGGCCATCCGGACTGGAGCCATGAGCCCCTGAGTTTTCAGGTGGGCGAGAGCTGGGAGCAGACCTTCGACAGCCCCGGCCGCTATGCCATCTGGTGCGAACCGCACCGGGCCGCGGGCATGACCGGAGAAATCACGGTGCTGGCGGCCGAACTGGCGCCCTGATCCACCCGACTGTGTGGCAAATGTTGCGAACCTGGCTGGCTGGGGTCACAGCAGCACCGATCACGCCTTAATTTTGACGAGTTGCCCGTGCTTTGAAAGCGCCCTCCCATGCGCCGTCTCTTTTCTCTGATCGCTCTCTGCCTGGCGCTCGTGCTGGGTGCCGCTCCGAGTTTTGCCGCCGATGTGGCCCACGGTGGCCAGATCTTCTCCGCCAACTGCGCCGCTTGCCACATGGGTGGCGGCAACGTGGTGAACGCCGAGCGCACCCTCAAGCAGGATGCTCTCGAGTCCTACCTGGCCAACTACAGCAGCGGCCACGAAGCGGCCATCGCCTACCAGGTGACCAACGGCAAGAACGCCATGCCCGCCTTCGGCGGCAAACTCAGCGAAGGTGACATCGCCGACGTCGCTGCCTATGTCGAGGACATGTCCTCCAAGGGCTGGGCCTGATCCTCGTAGAGGGCTGATTGCCTCAGCTCCGTCTCCAAAACCCCGGCCCAGGCCGGGGTTTTTTGATGGCACACCAATCCGCGCTCATCGCATCGCGTCCAGAAGGGACCCCCCTTCGTCCTGGGCGCGGCGTTCCGCCAGCACCGCCAGGTAGAGCGCTTCAGGCACATCGCGGATGTCGTATTCACTGGGCAGCACCCCGTGCTCATGACGGTGCACGGCCAACCAGCAATTGCGTTCCGGATCCTTGCCCGTGGCATCGAACTCGCGGGATTCGGCGGCCAGGCTCGCAATCAAGGCCTGATCGGGTGCATTCATCACAGCCAGCAGGGCGGTCAAACGCTCCGGCAGAGCGCCAGAGTGGAGCAATTCTGAACCCAAGAACGGCATGCCGTCGCGACGCCCAATCCGCACCAGCTGGGCCACCGCCCTTGGCTCAGGCGCTCTGGCGTCCCTGCTCAGCCTGGCGAGCCCCGTCGAGGCCGACCCCCTGCTGGGGGATCGCTGCCCCCTGGTGGTGCCGCCCGACCAGAGCGTGTTGCAGCCGCGCAAGATCAGCCCGGAGCAGGTGAAGGCCAAGAACGGCATGGGCTGCCTCTCACCGGCGGATGCGATCTACGGCCCCAATGGCTGCCCCCTGCGGCTCTGCGGACCCGATGCGGGGGTGATTCAGTTGCCAGGGAGCTAAACAGCCCGAAGGGATGGAGGGCGATGGCCGGTTCTCACCCCCAGCCGATTCGGCCTCCCGGGCTGCCAGGCAGGAACGGTGCCCATAGCGTTGAAGCACGGCTCCATCCGAGAGGTTCCCATGCACCCCACTGCAGAACGCTTTACCGAAAAAGCCTGGGCCTCCGTGGTGGCCGCCCAGCAACTGGCCCAGCAGCGCCGCCAGCAGCAGATGGAAAGCGAGCACCTGCTCGCAGCCCTGCTGGGCCAGCAGGGCCTCGCGGGTCGGATTCTGGAAAAGGCCGGGGTGGACGTGGGCACCCTCAACCAGAAGCTGGACGCCTGGATCGCCGCCCAGCCCAGCCTGAGTGCTTCTCCCGACAACGTCTATCTAGGCAAGGGGCTCAACACCGTGCTCGACCAGGCCGACGCCCTGAAGAGCACCTATGGCGACAGCTACATCGCCATCGAGCACCTGCTGTTGGCCCTGGCCATTGATGATCGCTGCGGCAAGCAGTTGCTCTCCCAGGCCGGTGCCAGCACCGACAAACTGAAGGATGCGGTACAAGCCATCCGCGGCAGCCAGACCGTAACCGACCAGAATCCCGAAGGCACCTACGAATCCCTCGAGAAGTACGGCCGCGATCTCACCAAGGCGGCCCGGGAGGGCAAGCTCGATCCGGTGATCGGCCGCGACGAGGAGATTCGCCGCACGATCCAGATCCTCAGCCGCCGCACCAAGAACAACCCGGTGCTGATCGGCGAGCCCGGCGTCGGCAAAACGGCGATCGTGGAGGGCCTGGCCCAGCGGATCGTCAACGGCGACGTGCCCCAGGCGTTGCAGAACCGCCAGCTCGTGTCGCTCGACATGGGCGCCCTGATCGCCGGGGCGAAATACCGCGGTGAATTCGAAGAGCGGCTCAAAGCCGTGCTCAAAGAGGTGACAGCCTCCGAGGGCCAAATCGTGCTGTTCATCGACGAGATCCACACGGTGGTGGGGGCCGGTGCCAGCGGCGGCGCCATGGATGCCAGCAACCTGCTCAAACCGATGCTGGCCAGGGGCGAACTGCGCTGCATCGGTGCCACCACCCTTGATGAGCACCGCCAGCACATCGAGAAGGATCCTGCCCTGGAGCGCCGCTTCCAGCAGGTGTTCGTGGATCAGCCCACGGTGGAGGACACCATCTCCATCCTGCGGGGCCTGAAGGAGCGCTACGAGGTGCACCACGGCGTGCGCATCGCCGACAACGCCCTGGTGGCAGCGGCAGTGCTCTCCAGCCGCTACATCGCCGATCGCTTCTTGCCCGACAAAGCCATCGATCTGATGGATGAATCAGCTGCGCGGCTGAAGATGGAGATCACCTCCAAACCGGAGCAGATCGATGAGCTCGATCGCCGCATCCTGCAGCTGGAGATGGAGAAGCTCTCGCTGGGCCGCGAGTCCGATCCGGCCAGCCGGGATCGGCTCGAGCGCCTCGAGAAGGAGTTGGCTGATTTAAGCGAACAGCAAAGTGCCCTCAATGCCCAGTGGCAGCAGGAAAAGGGCTCGATCGATGAGCTCAGTGGCCTCAAGGAAGAGATCGAGCAGGTGCAGCTACAGGTGGAGCAGGCCAAGCGCAACTACGACCTCAACAAGGCCGCTGAACTGGAGTACGGCACCCTCGCCGAACTGCACAAGAAGCTGGCGGCCAAGGAGGAAGAGCTCAACGCCAGCGGCAGCGACAAGACCCTGCTGCGTGAGGAAGTTACCGAGGACGACATCGCCGAGGTGATTGCCAAGTGGACCGGCATTCCGGTAGCCAAGCTGGTGCAGAGCGAAATGGAGAAGTTGCTCCAGCTCGAAGAGGAGCTGCACACCCGGGTGATCGGCCAGAGCCAGGCCGTGACGGCCGTAGCTGATGCGATCCAGCGCTCCCGCGCCGGCCTCAGCGACCCGAACCGGCCGATTGCCAGCTTCCTCTTCCTTGGCCCCACCGGCGTGGGCAAGACCGAGCTCTCCAAGGCCCTGGCCAGCCAGTTGTTCGACTCCGAGGAGTCGATGGTGCGCATCGACATGAGCGAGTACATGGAGAAGCACGCCGTGAGCCGGCTGATCGGTGCACCTCCGGGCTACGTGGGCTACGAGGAGGGTGGCCAGCTCACCGAGGCCGTGCGGCGCCGGCCCTACGCCGTGATCCTGTTCGACGAGGTGGAAAAGGCCCACCCCGATGTGTTCAACGTGATGCTGCAGATCCTCGATGACGGTCGCGTCACCGATGGCCAGGGCCGCACGGTGGACTTCACCAACACGGTGCTGATCCTCACCAGCAACATCGGCAGCGCCTCAATCCTCGATCTGGCCGGCGATCCGGCCCGCCACAGCGAGATGGAGGCCCGGGTGAACGAAGCCCTGCGGGGCCACTTCCGCCCCGAGTTCCTCAACCGTCTCGACGAAACAATCATCTTCCACAGCCTCAAGCAGGAGGAACTGCGCGAGATCGTGGAACTGCAGGTGCAGCGGCTGGCCCGGCGGCTGGACGACAAGAAACTCGGACTCCAGCTCAATGCCGATGCCCTCGACTGGCTGGCGGGAGTGGGCTACGACCCGGTGTACGGAGCCCGGCCGCTCAAGCGCGCCATCCAGCGGGAACTGGAAACTCCGATTGCCAAGGGAATCCTTGGCGGTCAGTTCACCGGCGGCCACACGATCACGGTGGATGTGGAGAGCGCGGGCGACAGCCAGCGGCTGCGCTTCCAGCAAAGCGATCCGGCCAAGCTGCCGGTGCTGGTGTAGGGAACGCCGAGAGCAGGGCGACTCCGTTCAGGAGTGCGCAGGGCCGTTCAGCACGCCCTGCTTGAGGAGATCACGGGCCCGCATCACCAGGTCGGCCACCTGGGCCGAGGGGGCGGCAGCCCGCTCCCCGGCAGCCACGGCCCTGTAGTGGTCCGCCACCGACCAGGCCGCCGTCTGGGGATCCTGGGCAAAGCGCGGAATCAGATGCACGTGCAGGTGGGGAGCCCCTTCCCCGAAGGCGATGGCATACACCCGTTCGCAGCTCGTGAGCTCACGCACAAGGGCACTGGCCCACTGCACAGCAGGCCCCCAAGCCTGGGCTTCCAGGGGGGTGAAGTCAGCGGGGCCACCGAGGTGGCGGCAGCTATCGAGCATCAACCAGCCCGGCAGGGGCGCTGGGTCTGGATGGTGGCGGAGCAACCACAGCTCGCCGCGGCCGATCTCGTCAA
>JBEEKG010000001.1:0-10236 GCA_041168785.1 Cyanobacteriota bacterium | reverse complement strand
GGCGGTGGGGAACAGGAGCAGACCCGACCAACCCACAAATACGAAGCGGTCGCGCTTGAGCCAGTCATCGAGGACGTCGAACCATCCCCGCTGCGGCGCGCGCCCTACAGCGATCGTCATGGTGATGAAACGGTGCGGAAAACCCGCGGAGGCTGTGGGATTACCGGGCGATGGTAACAACGTTGAAGCGGATCGCGAGACCGTTTGAAACGGGCTGACATGGCCTGCTCCGGCTGGGATTTTGCGGACTCCCCTCAGGGCGAGGCCGGGATCCCTGCGGGCCGTCCCCATCCCTGGGCCGGTGGATGGCATATCTGGGTTGATCGGCCCAGGAGCTGCGCTGACCCGTCAGGATGGCCCCCAGTGTTTGCCCTCCGTCATGGTCTCCTCCCCCGCGACCGAGTCACTCGAACTGCCGGTGCTGGGGTCGCGGCGGCTCTCCAATGTGCTGGTCGCTCTGGTGGTGACCACCGGCGGACTGGGCTTCCTGCTCACCAGTGCTTCGAGCTACCTCGGCACCGATCTGCTGCCGATTGGCCACCCGGCCGAACTGGCCTGGCTGCCCCAGGGGTTGGTGATGGGTCTGTATGGCCTGGCGGCCATGGCCCTCTGCAGTTATCTCTGGGCGGTGATCGGCATCGATGTGGGGGCGGGCAGCAACCGCTTTGATCGGGCCGCCGGAATGGCCACCATCTGCCGCCGCGGCTTCCGTCAGACCATCAACGTGGAGATCCCTCTGCGGGAGATCCAGGCGGTGAAGGTGGAGGTGCGCGATGGCCTCAATCCCCGCCGCCGGCTGGCTTTAAAGGTGCAGGGCCGCCGCGACATGCCCCTCACCCGGGTGGGTGAGCCCATGCCCTTGGCTGATCTGGAGCTCTCCGGAGCCCAGCTCGCCCGTTTCCTGGGCGTGCCCCTGGAGGGCGTGTGATGCGCCGCGATTCTTTTGCTCTGACTCGGGATTCGAAGCGTTGGTTGAGCCGCCTGGTGCTGGGGGGCCTGTTGTTGCTGGCGCCCCTCACCCTGGTGGCCTGTGCCGCCGATGGCGGCAGCGGCCAGCTCGGCTGCAGCACGGCCAGTACCCCTTGTTTGAGTGGCAGCGCCACCGTGGCGCTGCAGACCAGCAAGGGAGAGGTGCAACTTCAGCTTGACGGCGCCGCCGCACCGCTCACCGCGGGCAATTTCGTGGATCTGGTGAAGCGAGGGGTCTACAACGGCACCGTGTTTCATCGCGTGGTGCGCGAGCCCGTGCCCTTTGTGGTGCAGGGTGGCGACCCGGCCAGCGCCGACTCGAAGGTTCCATCCAGCCAGTACGGCCTGGGCAGCTATGTGGATCCAGCGAGTGGGGAAGCCCGGCTGATCCCCCTGGAGATCAAGCGCAGCGATGAGCCTGAGCCTCGCTACGGCGAACCGGTCACGGCCCCTGGTGTCACCCGCCAGCTGGCCCTGGCGCACCAGCGCGGTGCGGTGGCCATGGCCCGCTCGGCCGATCCCAATTCCGCCAGTGCCCAGTTTTATGTGGCCCTGCAGGCCCTGCCGGAGCTGGATGGCCGTTACGCCGTGTTCGGTCGGGTGAGCAAGGGGATGGAGGTGATCGACCAGATCCGCCAGGGCGACAAGATCGTCAAGGCCACCGTGGTGGCCGGCGGCACTTTGGTGCAGGGCAAGCCCTGAAAGCTGGGGCAGGGCTTGCCCTAGGCCGGGACGCGTTTGTTGGAGGCGGTGACCTTCAGGAAGGCGGTGTTGACGCCGGAGGCCCGCTCCAGAGCGACCTTCCCAGTGCGGGCAATTTCGAGGATCCCGAAGCTTTCCATCACCTGTTCCAGGGCCACCAGTTTGCCGGGATCGCCCACGACTTCCAGGGTCAGCGCGTCATCGGCCACGTCCACCACGTTGGCCCGGAACACATTCACCAAATCGAGGATGGCACTGCGGGTTTCCGCTGGTGCTGACACCTTGAGCAGCATCAGCTCGCGCTCGACGCTGGGGATGCGGGTGAGATCGATCACGCCCAGCACGTTGATCAGCTTGTCGAGCTGTTTGGTCATCTGCTCGAGGGTGTGCTCGTCACCCGCCACCACCATCGTTAGTCGGGAGATCCCTGCCTGCTCGGTGGGCCCCACCGCCAGGCTTTCGATGTTGAAGCCCCGGCGCGCGAACAGTCCAGAAATCCGGCTCAAGGCGCCCGATTCGTCTTCCACCAACACCGAGAGGGTGTGTTTCATCGCCTGAGGGACCCGCTGCGCTGGCTTTGCCCCAAATTACTGTCCGATGCCGGAAGCTGACTCCTGTGCCGGCAGCTGCTCCAGCCAGCGCAGCAGGGCTCCGTTGAAGGCCTCGGGGTGTTCGTCATGGGGACAGTGGCCACTGCCGTCCAGCAGCACCAGGGAGAGGCGCTGGTGGATCCGTTGCACCTGGGCCGCCACCTGCACGGGCACCAACCGGTCCTGCTGTCCCCAGATCAGCAGCAGCGGTTGGCCGAGTCGCCGCAGCAGGGCGGGCGCAGTGGCGCCATGGGGACGGAGGGCCATGGCGATGCTCATCGCCCGCAGGGCCCGCACCGCTCCGGGCCGCCGGGCGGGTCGGGCGATCACCCGGTGCAGCTCCCGATCGCCGATCACCGGGGTGTTGTAGGCCGATTGGATCCCTACATCCAGCAGGGGGGAGTGGGCCAGGAGGGGCACCAGCAGTTCCAGGGGGAGCAGGCGGCAGAGCAGGTTCACCAGCCAGCGCTGCAGCCGCCGCCGGCACGGGCGCCGGCGGGGTGGACCGCTGCCGCTCGCCAGCATCAAGGTGGGATCGGGCAGGGGCGCTGCCGCCACGGCCCGCACCAGCTGGGGAGCGAACACGGCGCAGCTCAGGGCTACCAGGCCTCCGAGGGAGTGGCCGACCAGCACGGCTGGCCCCTGCACCACTTGCTCGAGAAAGGCCTGCAGTTGCCTGGCCCAGAGGCGGTTGTCGAGCCTGAGGGCTGGCTGGCTGGATGCCCCGAAGCCCAGGAGATCCAGCCCGTACACGCGCCAGCCGGCTGCGGCGAGCACCGACGCATTGCGCCGCCAGTGGCCGCTGCCGGTGGCAAAGCCATGCACCAACACCAGGGCGGGGGCCGTGGGCTCACCCAGCACCCGCCAGTGGCAGCGCTCCCCCCGCCAGAGCCATTCGGCATGAATGCCCCATTCGATGCTCTCCCCGGTCGGCCGTGGGGGTGCAGGCTGGAAGGTCACCACCACCTTGCGATCTCCTGACAGCACACGCCAGCGCTCACTATTGCGAAGGGCTGGCCCGAGTGCAGCCCGGCAGCGGCTTTTTCCGGCCCGAGTCGCGACCCTCCCGGGATCTGGGGGTGCTGCTGGCGTGCAGCTTGGCGGCCCGGGGGCCTCTGCGGGTGCTGGATGCCATGGCCGGTTGTGGCATCCGGGCCCTGCGCTATGCCCTGGAAGCCGGGGCGGAGGCGGTGTGGGCCAACGATGCCGATCCCGATCGACTGCCCCTGTTGCAGCGTCATCTCGCCGGTGTGTCCGGGGTGCGCTGCACGGCCCTCACCGCCCAGCACCTGCTGGCGGACTGCCTGCAGCGCCAGGAGCGCTTCGACCTGGTGGATCTCGATGGCTTCGGTTGCCCCACGGCCCTGTTGCCACTGGCGTTGGAGGCGGTCGCTTTCGATGGGGTCCTGTACCTTGCCAGCACGGATGGCCGCTCCCCCACCGGCCATGACCGGCCCGCCGCCATTCGGCTGCTGGGCGCGGCGGCCCGGGCCCATCCGGCCAGCTGGGAACTGGCCCTGCGCCTGCAGCTCGGCAGCGTGGCGCGGGCCGCCTGGGCCCTGGGGCGTGGGGTCGAGCCCCTGGTCAGCTTCAGTGAGGGGCGTACCTTCCGCACTGCGGTGCGGTTGCAGCGCCGGCCATCCCTGCGGCAGGAGGAGCAGCTGGGGATGTTGGCCTACTGCCATGGCTGCGGCCATCAGCAGGTGCAGCCGTTGATTCGGCTGCGCCAATGGCACCCCTGCTGCTGTATCAACGCGTCCTCCTCGGCCGACCAGCCCCCGCCCTTGGCCATCAGCGGACCGCTCTGGATCGGGGCGCTGCAGGATTGCGACCTGCTGGCTGAGCTGGCAGCCCAGGTTCCCGCCGCCAGCCTCTCGCCGGAGGGGAGCCGCCTGCTGGCCCGGTTGGCCTCCGACCCTGGCCTTCCCGCCCGTTGTTGGCCCACGGCTGAGACGGCCCGCCGGCTGGGCGGCGGGCCTCCACCCCTGGCCGAGCTGGTGGCCGCCCTGCGGGCTGAGGGCTGGGTCGCGCTGGCCAGTGGCCTGATGCCTGGGCAATTTCGCAGCGATGCGCCCTGGGCCGAGATCCTGCAGATCGCGAGCCGGTTGGGCGCCATGGCCTCCGGCACTGCTAAATAGGAGGCCGTTCGCAGCCCGGCCCATGGCCTCTGAAATCTTCGGCACCGCAGCCCTGTTCTGGGTGCTGATCCCCGTTGGCCTGGCCGGTGGCGCCCTCCTTCTGAAGCTCGCCGACAAGGACTGAGCTCCTCTGCGCGGTCTTCCGAAAGCCCCTACCCGGTCTCTCTCCCCTCCCGAACAGGCCCAGCCGACTCCTAGGCTCAGGCCCGCTTGAGGGTTGGCGATGCAGGTTTTGGTGGTTGGTGGAACGGGAACCCTCGGCCGTCAAGTGGCCCGCCGGGCCCTGGACGCCGGCCACCAGGTGCGCTGTGTGGTCCGCTCACCCCGCAAGGCGGCCTTCCTGCAGGAATGGGGCTGTGAACTCACGCGGGGTGACCTGCTCGAGCCCGACAGTCTCGATTACGCCCTGGAAGGCCAGGACGCGGTCATCGATGCGGCCACCGCCCGGGCCACCGATCCCGGCAGTGCCTACGAGATTGACTGGAGCGGCAAGCAGAACCTCTTTGCGGCCTGCCAGAAGGCAGGGGTGAAACGCCTGGTGTTTGTGTCGCTATTGGATGCCCATCAGCACCGCCAGGTGCCCCTGATGGACATCAAGGCCTGCACTGAGGACTGGCTGATGGCCTCAGACCTCGACTACACGATCCTGCGCGGGGTGGCCTTCATGCAGGGCGTGATCAGTCAGTTCGCGATTCCGGTGCTGGAGAGCCAGACGGTGTGGGTGAGTGGCACGCCCACGCCGATCGCCTACATGAACACCCAGGACATGGCCCGCTTCGCGGTGGCGGCCCTGGAGCGGTCCCAGACCGTGCGTCAGGCCTTCCCCGTGGTGGGTCCACGGGCCTGGACGACCAGTGAAGTGACCCAGCTCTGTGAGCGCTATTCCGGCAAGGAGGCCCGCATCTTCCGGGTGCCACCGGCCCTGCTCAGCCTGATGCGATCGGTGACGGCTTTCTTCGAGGCCAGTCTCAACGTGGCTGAGCGGCTCGCCTTTGATGCCGTGACCGGCGGTGGCAAGGCCCTCGATGCGCCGATGGAGGCGAGCTATGGGGCCTTTGGCCTGGATCCGGCAGAAACCACAGGCCTCGAGGCTTATCTCAAGGAGTACTACGACACGATCCTCAAGCGCTTGCGCGAGATGGAATCGGACCTCGACAAGGAAGCCAAGAAAAAGCTGCCGTTCTGACTGCCCGAAGCAGCCGTCAGCAGGGCTGGCAGTGCGCCTGTACTATTTTGGCGTAGCTCTGTTGTGCGCATGTCGGTTGCCCAGATCAAGAACCTGCAGCGCCGCCTGGCGAATCTGGAGGCGGAGGCCATCGAGGAGCTCAACCGGGCCTGTGGCCATGAGCTTTGGCAAACCCTGGGTTTTGATGCCTTTGACAGCCTGGAGGATGGCGACCGGCGTGCCCGGGCGAACTACTACTACGGCCAGTTGCAGACGGTGCGGGAGCTCAAGGACGTTGTCGGCTAAGCCGCCTTACCCGCCGCCGCCGGCCCTGCCGGATTTTCCGCCGCCGGCCCGCCCCCCGCGCCCGGGCGAGCGACGCCCAGTTGCCGGTGCTCGCCGGAGCACCTGCTCCAAGCGTTCGGCTTCCAGGGAGGTCACTTCGCGCCAGGCGCCAGGGGCCAGGCCGGTCAGGTCGAGGGGTGGCGCGCCGTCCATCAGATCGATCGCCACCCGCACGAGGCGCAGGGTGGGCAGCCCCACCGCGGCAGTCATGCGACGCACCTGACGGTTGCGACCCTCGCGCAGCTCCAGCTCCAGCCAACTGGTGGGGATGGCGGCACGCTGCCGGATCGGTGGGTCGCGCTCGGGCAGCAGGGGATCGGCGATCAGCCTGGCCCGGGCTGGCCGGGTGGGCTCACCCTGCAGCAGCACGCCCTGGCTCAGCTGCTCGAGCGCCTGGGGCTGTAGGGCGCCATTGCCCTCCACCTGGACCCAGTAGCGGCGCCAATGGCCAAAGGTGGGGTCGGTGAGGCGCTGTTGCAGGCGCCCGTTGCTGGTGAGCAGCAGCAGGCCTTCACTGTCGGCATCCAGCCGACCGGCGGCATACACCGCTGGGATCGGGATGAAGGGGGCCAGACAGCCCCAGCGGCTGCCGGGTTCGGGCGTGAACTGGCTCAGCACCCCGTAGGGCTTATGGAAGAGAAGGCTGGTCAGGAACGGTTGGTCAGGGGCCTGGGGATCAACTGGCTTGGCGCGCTTTCCACAGGTTCACCACGCCGATGGAGATCAGTAGCAAGCCCAGATCCAACGACAGCGGCGGCAAAACCATGGCGGAGCCGAAACGGCACAGGTGCTGCCGACCCTATCGCCCGTCGGGTGGCAATTAAGCTATTGGCAGCGATTGATTCCCCAGCCAGCGCCCCCGCATGATCGAGACCTCCGGTGTGATTGAAAAGGAGCAGGGCAACGGGTTTTACCTCGTGACCCTGGAACAGCCGGCTGGTCACCAGTGCCTCTGCCGGGCGGCGGGCAAGCTCACCAAGTTCCGCATCAAGCTGCTGGCCGGTGACAAGGTGCTGGTGGAGATCAGCCCCTACGACCTCACCCGGGGCCGGATTACCTATCGGGAGCGCAACGCTGCCGCCGGCCCCCGTCCCGGCGGCAACCGTCCCGGCGGGCCTCGACGTCGTTGAGCGCACCTTTCGGTGCGACGCCGCTGAGCGCACCTCTCGGTGCGACGCCGTTGAGGGCCTGCCTCAGGCTGGCACCCCCAGCAAGGCCTCAATCGCAGCTTTGAATTCGCTGCGTTGTTTCACGCCTCTGAAGGTTTGCTTGAGCTCCTTCTGGAAAAACAGCTGCACCGTGGGGGTACCGGTCACACCGGCTTGGGCGGCAATCTCCTGGTCGACTTCGATGTCGATCTCCACGCCCTGGGCGGCACTGCCGAGTTCGTCGAGCACCCGCTTGAGCTGGGGCTTCAGCACGTGGCAGGGGCCGCAGGTGGGGGAGGTGTAGACCACCAGCAGGGGCTTGGGGCTGTCGTGGTACAGCTTGCGCAGCGCGTAGCCACCCTTTTGCCAGAGGGCGTCGGGGGTGAAGTTGCTGGCATCGCTTTCGGCGGTGCGTTGGGGTGCGCCCACCTCGGCCGGATCGACGGGATCGTGGCTCACGGTGACCGCCAGGTTGTGGTGGGTGAGCCAACGTTCGGCGGCCAGGGCCGCCTGGCAGCCGCTGCCGGCGGCCGTAATGCCCTGGCGCCATTCGGCGTCGGCCACATCGCCAGCGGCATAGACGCCCTCCCGGCTGGTTTCGGGGCGGCCAGGTTGGGTTACCAGATAGCCGAGCCCATTGACCTCGAGCTGGCCCTTCACCAGGCGGGTGTTGGGGGTGTGGCCGATGGCGTAGAAGAGTCCCTTGACGGCCAATTCCTCGCTGCTGCCGGTGGTGGAGTCCCGCAGGGTGAGGGTCTCCATCCAGTCGCCGCCGCTGACGTCGGCCACTTGCCGGTTCCAGTGCACCGTGATGGCGGGGTTGGCCAGCACCCGGTCGGCCATGGCCCCGCTGGCCCGCAGCTTGTCGCCGCGCACGATCAGATGCACGTGGCTGCCGTATTTGGTGAGATAGACCGCCTCCTCACAGGCGGAGTCGCCGCCGCCCACCACGGCCAGTTCAGCCTGGCGGAACTGGGGAGTGGCGCCATCGCAGATGGCGCAGGCACTAATGCCGTTGCTCCAGAAGCGCGCTTCGCTGGGCAGGTTCAGTCGGTTGGCGCTGGCTCCGGTGGCCAGGATCAGGGCCTGGGTGTGGATGGTCTGGCCTTCTGCGGTGACCCGGTAGGGCCGCTGGGATAGGTCGATGGCGGTGGCATCGGCCTCGATCAGCCGGGTGCCCCAGCGCACCGCCTGGGCCTTCATGTGGTCCATGAGATCCGGGCCCAGGATGCCGTCGGGGAAGCCGGGGAAGTTCTCCACGTGGGTGGTGGTCATCAGTTGACCGCCGGGGATGCCCCCATCCTGGAAGCCCGTGATCAACAGGGGATTGAGGTTGGCCCGGGCGGCGTAGATGGCAGCGGTGTAACCGGCTGGCCCCGACCCCACGATCACCAGATTTTCCACGGCTGGAGAGGCTGCCTCGGACGACATGGCGTAAGCGGATCGACTATGACTTGAGCCTAGGCGATCACCCCGAGGCTCTGGCTGAGAGATTCCAGCGGTTGGAACTCTCTAAAAACCCCGGCATTTTTTAGATTTACTTTAGATTTCCAGAAGTCCGTCGCTCTCGGGTCTGATGCCTTGCCCCAGGTCGTTGGGAACCATCAGCACGCTGGCTTCAAGAAGTTCCGGGTGCTCTTCCAGGCAGAGCAACCATTCCCGGAATTCTTCAGTGATCGCAAAGCTTTCTTCGTAGTGCTCCAGGGAGTCAAGAGTGGCGCGACGGGCCAGAGCCCAGCTCACTGCAACCGTGAGACGGCGATTCACTGCGGGGTTCATGCTCCCCTCTCCCTTGGTTGGCACCACGCTGCCGGGGCGCGTGCCTTTCTGAGGTATTGGTTGACACAACGTCGCAAATTTGCTGAGGAATCTTGTATCTCCGTGGACCGGATCACGCCCTTTGCTGCAGAAAACCGGGCAGTTCCGGACCGCCGAGGCGGATGACCTCCCCCACCCGTTCGTCGACGGTTTCCAGGGGAAGGGAGCCGGCGCCGGCGCCGCCGCTGGCTTCGGGTTCGGGGGAGGGCAGTCTGGGGCGCACCAGGTAAGGCTCGCTGAGGGACCAGCTGCGGGCGTAGCTGATCAGCAGCGGATCGGCAGGGGCAAACACATAAGACGGATCCCGGGGCACCGCTTCCACCCCGGCGCGCCCTCCCTCCATCCGAACGGCCCGGGTGATCGCCTGCACGAAGCGACTGCGGGTGACCACGGTGGTGAGATAGGCCACCACCCGCAGCCGGGGGGCATCGAAGCCCTCGGCGCACATGTCGATGCTCACCAGCCAGTCGGCCTCGCCGGCCTGGAAGGCGGCCAGGCGGGTGGCGGCTTCGGGGTCCTGGGAGTGCACCAGATGCACCCGATCCCCTTCCTCTTCGAGGAGCCCGGTGATGCGCCGGGCATGGGCGATATCGCGAGCAATCACCAAGCCGCCGGCCTCGGGATGGTTCGCGCGCACCCGCTCCAGCCGTTTGCGGGCGTTGAGCAGCAACCGCAGGGCGATGCTGCTGCTGTCGCCCAGCTGAATGGCCCGGCGCAGATTGCGGGCCCGCCAGCTCTCGCGGATTTCGGCGGAGAGGGGGGAGGTTTCGGTGTCGGCACTGGTCTGGGGCCTGCCATGCTCCACCCAGCCATCCTGGAAGCGGAATTCCAGCGGGCGCACATCGCCGGCCAGGATCAATTGGCGCGGCTCCACGCTGAGGTCGGGGGCGATGCGCTCCATGACCTGATCGCCCTCACGCACCCGCACCCGCCGGGCCGCGCAGAAGGCGAGGTTGTCGGCCCGGAAGGGCGTGCCGGTGAGCCCCAGCCGCAGCTGGGCCCGATGGGTGAGCTGGCTGAAGGCAAAGCCCCAGGCGGCGGCCTCCGGTTCTTCGGGGTCGAGCCCCAGGTGGTGCACCTCATCGGCGATCGCCAGCCAACGGCCCAGTTCCAGCTGGCCCAGGGCCGTGGCCAGATGGCTGCGGTGGCGGCCGGCGCCTTGATAACTGAGCAGCAACCCATCCCAGTTGCCGTTCTGCTCCAGGTCGGCCAGGCCCCGCTCGGGATCCCACTCCAGCAGCCGCAGATTCAGCCGCTCCGCCGCCCCCAGCCATTGCCGCGCGATCGAACTGCGGTGGCAGAACACCAGGAAGCGCTCCAGCCTGGCCTCTCGCTGCAGGGTGTGGAAGCTGAGCAGGGCA